>NZ_DASYMN010000067.1:0-19664 GCF_036009065.1 Bradyrhizobium sp.
CTCTCGCGCATTCATTTCATCGAGTGCCCGGCCAATGGCGGGATGGAATGGCGCGCGGCACAATTGAACTCGCTGCAGTTCAATCACGGCATGATCAGCTGCGCCGAATGGACCGGGGTAAAACTCTCAACCCTGCTGGAGGAAGTCGGCCTCAAAAAGGAGGCGCGCTGGGCGATGGTGGAAGGCGCCGATGGGGCGCACATGAACCGCAGCCTGCCGCTCGACAAATGCCTCGATGATTGCCTCGTGGTCTACGCGCAAAATGGCGAGGCGCTGCGGCCGGAGCAAGGCTATCCGCTGCGGCTGGTGGTGCCGGGCTGGGAGGGCAATGTCAGCATAAAATGGCTGCGCCGCATCAAGCTCGGCGACAGGCCGTGGTATTCGCGCGAGGAAACCTCGAAATATACCGACCTGATGCCGGACGGCACCTCGCGCGGCTTCACCTGGCTGATCGACGCCAAGTCGGTCATCACCTTCCCCTGCCCTGAAAAGCCGCTGAGCGGCCCGGGGCTGTATGAAATTCGCGGCTTGGCCTGGAGCGGCAACGGCAAGGTGAGGCAGGTCGATGTCTCCACGGACGGCGGGGTCAACTGGCAGCGCGCGCAACTGCACGATCCGGTGCTGTCAAAGGCGCTGACACGGTTCACGCAGCCGTGGCGTTGGGACGGCGGGCCGGCGCTACTGGAATCCCGCGTCATCGACGAAACCGGCTATGTGCAGCCGACCATCGCGCAGTTGCGAAAGCGGCGCGGGGTGAATTCGGTCTATCACAACAACTCGATCCAGACCTGGCAGGTCAAGCCGGACGGGAGCGTGTTCGATGTTCAGCTTTCGTAACTCGGACTCCATCATCCTGAGGTGGCCCCGCGAAGCGAGGCCCTCGAAGGGCGCTCGTGGCCCATCCTTCGAGGCTCGCCGCAAGCGCGGCGAGCACCTCAGGACGACGTTGTGGGTTTTGCTTGGCCTTGTAGCCTCCACTTCGATTGCCCTCGCCGCCGAGCCCGGCCATTACGGCTACGGCCAACCCGCTTCGCCGGCCGAGATTGCCGGCTGGGATATCGACGTCCGCGGCGACGATGGTGCGGGCTTACCCCCCGGCAACGGCGTGGTTCACAGGGGCGCGGAGGTCTACGCGGAACAATGCGCCATCTGCCACGGAACCTTTGGCGAGGGCGAAAGCCGTTTTCCCAAGCTTGTCGGGGGCGCCGGGACGCTGAGACACGACCGGCCGGAGCTGACGGTCGGCAGCTACTGGCCGTTCGCGCCGACGCTGTGGGATTACATTAACCGCGCCATGCCGATGCAGGCGCCGCACACATTGTCAGCCGATGACGTTTATGCTTTGACCGCCTATATTCTGCACTTGAACGACATCGTCTCCAGTGATTTCGTCGCCGACCGGGATAGCCTGCCGAAAGTCAAAATGCCCAATCGCGACGGTTTCATCTGGATCGATCCGAGACCTGATACGATGGCGGAGCCCTGCATGAGCGCCTGCGCCGATCCTCGCGATATCAAGATCACCTCCACGGCGGAAGGCAGGAACCTGACGCCGCGCACGACCGGGCCGCTCGATACGATGCAACCGAAATAAAGAACGTCAGGGAAACGCGCGTTGAAGATCGCTCTTTCAAGATCCGCTTTGGTGCCGGCGCTCGCATCGGCGTTGCTGCTCGCCGCGCTGGCGCCGCCGTTACCGGCCGGCGCGCAGTCGGCCGTGGCCGAGGGCCGAAAACTCGCTTTCGACCGCGGCAAGGGCAATTGCCTTACCTGCCACGTCATCAAAGGCGGTGATCTTCCCGGCACCATCGGCCCTGAGCTGATCGACATCAAGCAAAAGTATCCGAATCGCGACGAACTGGTTGCGATCGTATTCGACGAAACCAAACGCAACCCGCTAACCGTGATGCCTCCGTTCGGTCGAAACCGCATCCTGACCGATAAGGAAATCAGCGCGGTAGTGGATTTTCTGCAGACGCTGTGAGCGTCGCTCCTAAGGAGACTGGCATGAACGTGAAACAGACCGGCTTCGATCCGACCCGGCGGTTGATACTGAAAGGCGTAGCGGTGGTCGCGCTCGCCAGCCTTGGCGTCGCAAAATTCAAGCTCATGCCCGCCTTCGCCGCGGCCAACGACAAGTATCCCGAGGATGCGTTCAAGCAGAAGAGCAGCGATGACGCGATCAAGTCGCTCTACGGCAAGGCCGCGGAGCCCTCCGACAAGGTAAAGCTCGACGCGCCGGAGATCGCCGAGAATGGCGCGGTGGTGCCGATCTCGGTGAGTTCGACGCTGGCCGATGTCACCTCGATCTCGATCCTGGTCGTGGAAAATCCCAACGCGCTGGCGGCCTCTTACAAGATTCCCGCAGGCACCATCCCGAGCGTCGCCAACCGGCTGAAGATGGCGAGGACCAGCAAGGTGATCGCGGTGGTGGAAGCCGGCGGCAAGGTCTACAGCGCGACCAAGGAAGTCAAAGTCACCGTCGGCGGCTGCGGCGGCTGAACCAATTCAAGGGAGGTTTCTCATGGCATCGACCATCCGCGCCCGCGCGACATCGAGCGGCGACACCACCGAAGTGCAGGCGCTGATCCAGCACCCGATGGATTCCGGCTTTGTCAAGGATGCCAAGGGCGAACTCATTCCGCCGCACTTCATCCAGGAGCTGACCTTCGAATACGACGGCAAGCCCGTGTTCGTTGCGGACTGGGGCGGCGCGGTGTCCAAGGACCCCTATGTCAAGTTCAGCTTCAAGGGCGGCAAGAAGGGTGATGACCTCAAGATAAGCTGGGTCGACAACAAGGGCGCCACCGATACCACCACGGCGAAAATCCAGTAATGGCCGGTCGCGGCAGGCGGAGAATCAACATGCGGTCCGCGATTTGCTTTGCTTCGGCCGGTTTTGCCTTGGCTGCACTGGTACTCGGCGCAGCCTCCACCAATGCCGCCGACACACCCAACCCGCCGGCCGATGCCGCCGCGTTCAGGAAATTTTTCACCGACAAGTTTCCGAAAGTGAAGCTCGAGGATTTCGTCAACGGGCCCTATTCCATGGACGAGGGCCTGTACCGGCAGTGGCAGGAGAAGGAACAATTCCCGCCTTACGAATTCTCCGTCGACATGGGCAAGGAGATGTTTTCAAAGCCGTTCAAGAACGGCAAGAGCTACGCCGACTGCTTTGCGAACAAGGGCATCGGCGTCCGCCAGGACTATCCCTATTTCGACACCAGCCAGGGCAAGGTCATCACGCTCGAACTCGCGCTGAACCAGTGCCGCGAGGCCAATGGCGAGCCGCCGTTCTCCTATATGCGGGACGAGATGGCGGCGCTGACCGCCTATATGGCGTTCACCTCCCGCGGAAAGCCGTTCGACATCAAGATTCCCGACGATCCGCGTGCGCTTGCGGCCTATCAGAAGGGCAAGGAATACTTCTACACAAGGCGCGGCCAGCTGAATTTCTCCTGCGCAACCTGCCACGTGCAGAGCCCGGGCGAGCGGATTCGCGCCGAAGTGCTGGCGCCCGCGCTCGGCATCTTGAATGCGATGCCGATCTATCGCTCCGAATGGAGCGGCATGGGCACCACCAGCCGCCGCTTCACCACCTGCAACAGCCAGATCCGCGGCGTGCCGTTCAACCCGCAGGACGACGAGTATCGCGACGTGGAATATTTCCTGTCCTATGTCAGCAACGGACTGCCGATCTCCGGTCCGGGCGCGCGGCCATGAGGAGGATCGAAATGCGAACATCGATCCTTCTGTCGCTCGTCTTGTTGAGCGTCGGCGCCACCCCTCTGCAAGCCGCCACCGAAGCAGATTACACCGCCGCCTACGCCGCCGCGGAAGCCGCCAACAAGGAGGCAGGCGCGTTGCGCAATCAATGGACCACGACCGCGGCATCGCTGGCGGCCGCCAAGAAGGCGGCCGCCGAGGGCAACTTCGATGCTGCGGTGGCGTCCTCGAAGGAAGCCGAGGCACTGGCCAAGGCATCGATCTTCCAGGCCACCAGCGAGAAAACGCTCTGGAAAGATATGGAAATTCGCTAAGCCCATGATGTGAGATAGATGCGGGAGATACGCGCCGAATCCATCAATTCATCGTCATGGCCGGGCTTGTCCCGGCCATCCACGTCGTTGGCTTGCGCTAGAAAGAAAGAGGTGGAGGGCCGGCACGAGCCCGGGCATGACGATCTGGCGTTGGATGCCGGCGGGGATGCGACATGACGATGCGCCGCCGCGATTTCATAAGACTCGCAAGTGCCGCGGTGCTTTCCGGCGGATCGCCGCGGATCGGCCGTGCCGCAACCAGCGTGTACGATCTCGAACGCTTCGGCAATGCACGCATCCTGCACATGACCGATACCCACGCGCAGTTGTTGCCGGTATATTTCCGCGAGCCCAGCGTCAATCTCGGCATCGGCGAGATGCAGGGCCGCCCGCCGCATCTGGTCGGCCGCGCCTTTCTCGATCGCTTCGAGATAAAGCCCGACAGCGCCGATGCCTATGCCTTCACCTGCCTGGATTTCGAGAAATCCGCCGCGCGCTTCGGCAAGCTCGGCGGCTTCGCGCATCTGAAAACTCTGATAGATCGCCTGCGCGCCGGTGTCGGCGCAAGCAATTCGATGCTGCTCGACGGCGGCGATTTGTGGCAGGGCAGCGGCCTTGCGAATGCCATGCAGGGCGCCGACATGGTCGAAGCCGCGAACCTGCTTGGCATCGAGGCAATGACCGGCCATTGGGAATTCACCTATGGCGAAAAAGTGCTGCGCGGCAACCTCGAGCGCTTCAAGGGCGAGTTTCTTGCGCAAAACGTTTTCCTCACCGAGGAAGCCGCCTTCAACGACGCAAAGGCATACGACGCCGCGTCGGGCCGGGTGTTCAAGCCCGCCACCATCAAGCAGATCGGTGGATACCGCGTCGCCGTGATCGGTCAGGCGTTTCCCTATGTGCCGATCGCGCATCCCAAACGCTTCACGCCGGACTGGACATTCGGCATCCGCGACGACGAATTGCAGAAGCTGGTCAATTCGCTGCGCAATAATGACAAGGTCGACGCGGTGGTGCTGCTGTCGCATAACGGCATGGACGTCGATCTCAAGCTTGCCAGCCGCGTCATCGGCATCGATGTCATTCTCGGCGGCCATACCCACGACGCAGTGCCGCAGCCGATCGCGGTGACCAATGCCGGCGGCGCCACGCTGGTGACCAATGCGGGCTCCAACGGAAAGTTTTTGGGCGTGCTCGATCTCGATCTTGCAAAAGGCCGGGTAAGCGACGTGCGCTACCGGCTGTTGCCGGTGTTTTCGGAATTGCTGAAGCCGGATCCTGCCATGCAGGCGCTGATCGAAAAACTGCGCGCGCCATATGCCGCAAGCTATGCCGGAAAGATCGCAACCGCGGACCGGCTGCTCTATCGCCGCGACAATTTCAACGGCACTATCGACCAGTTGATCTGCGATGCGCTGCGCAGCGAGTTCGACGCCGAGATCGCGCTGTCGCCGGGTTTCCGCTGGGGCGCCAGCGTGCTGCCGGGCCAGCCGGTGACGATGGAAGACGTGCTCTCCGAAACCTCCGTGACCTATCCGGAGACTTACGTGCAGAACATGACCGGCGACCAGATCAAGGAACTCCTCGAAGACGTCTGCGACAATCTGTTCAACGCCGATCCCTATTATCAGCAGGGCGGCGACATGGTCCGGGTCGGCGGCATGGCGTATACCTGTACGCCGGCGGAAACCGTCGGCCGGCGCATTTCGGATTTGCACCTGGACAACGGACGCCCCATCGAGGCCGCCAGGAGCTATAAGGTGGCCGGCTGGGCCTCGGTCAACGAGCAGAACGGCGCGCCGGTGTGGGATGTGTTCGCAAAATATCTGCGCGCGGGAAAAATGTCGGACCGGCGCGGTAGTGGCGTTATGCTGAAGGGCGTCGCCGACAACCCAGGCATCGCGGGACAAGGATGAAAACGTTCGCGGCACAAGCCCGGCGGAACGGCAGCGCCCTCGCCTGCGCGGCGATCGCGGCGCTGCTGCTGACGGCAACGCCGGCTGCCGTGCATGCCGAGCCGGCGCCGCTGCCGGACAAACCATTCGCCGAGCATCGCCTCGCCTTGCAGCTTTCGGACAACGATCCGAAAAAGGAAGGCCTCATCATCAGCATCGCCAATAACCTGCTGAAGGCCTACGATCCGGACAAGATCGCCATCGAGGTGGTGACGTTCGGCCCCGGCATCGACCTGCTTCGTCCCGAAAACCCCAACCGGCAGCGTGTCGAAAGCCTGATCGCGCAAGGCGTCAAATTCGACGTCTGCCTGAACACCGTCGACAGCATCGAGCGCGAGACCGGCAAGCGGCCGGCGATCATTCCGCTCGCGATCCCGGTGCAGGTCGGCGTCGCACAAATTCTGTCGCTGACTGAAAATGGCTTTACGCTGGTTCGTCCTTAGGGAGATTGGATATGCGCGTCATCGTTCGTCTGGCAATTGCTGCGTTACTGTCCCTGCCGCTCGTCTCGGGCAGTTTTGCGGCCGACGCCAAATCGCATCGCGTATCCATCCAGGTCGACCAGAACGATCCGCAGCTGATGAATCTCGCGCTCAACAACGCCACCAACGCGATCGAATACTATCGCGGCAAGAACGAGGACGTAGACGTCGACCTCGTTACCTTTGGTCCCGGCCTGCACATGCTGCGCGACGACACCTCGCCGGTAAAAGATCGCATCAAGCGTCTCAAGGAGCTGGCGTTTCCCGGCAAGATTCAGTTTTCCGCGTGTAACAACACCAAGCAAAACATGGAGAAGGCCGAGGGCAAGACCGTCTCGATCATATCCGACGCCACCCTCGTCCCGTCCGGCGTCGTCCGCCTGATGGAATTGCAGGAACAGGGCTGGAGCTATATTCGGCCGTAACGCAAGCAGGGCCGGCATGATCTTTCGCCAGTTGTTCGACAGCGTATCGGGGACCTACAGCTATCTGCTGGCGAGCCGCGCCGGCGGCGAGGCGCTGATCCTCGATCCGGTGCTGGAGAAGGTCGACCGCTATTGCCAGCTGCTGCGCGAACTCGACCTCAAGCTGGTGAAGGCGGTCGACACGCATTTGCACGCGGATCACATCACCGGGCTCGGCGAACTGCGTGACCGCACCCACTGCGTCACCATCATGGGCGAGCAGAGCAAGGCCGACGTGGTCGCGATGCGGGTCGGCGATGGCGACAAGGTGATGATCGAAGGGCTCAGCCTCGACGTGATGTACACGCCCGGTCATACCGACGATTCCTACAGCTATTTGATGGCCGACCGCGTATTCACCGGCGACACGCTGCTGATCCGCGGCACCGGCCGCACCGATTTCCAGAACGGCAGCGCGCGGGCGCAGTATGATTCGATTTTTGGCCGGCTGCTGAAGCTGCCGGATGAGACGATGGTGTTTCCCGCGCACGATTACAAGGGCGACACCGTCTCCACCATCGGCGAGGAGAAACGTTTCAATCCGCGGCTGCAGGTTCGCTCGGTGGACGAGTATGTCGAGTTGATGAGCAATCTAAAACTGCCCAGTCCGAAACTGATGGACGTGGTGGTGCCGGCCAACATGCATGTCGGCCTGCATCAGGACGATCTGGCAAAACAGGGGCTGGCGCTCAGCGCCCGCGACGCCATCCAAAGCCTCGGGCGGCCGGAGCTTCTGCTGGTCGATCTGCGCGAGAGCGGCGAGCGCGCCAAGCACGGCATGCTGTCCGGCGCGCTGCACGCGCCGTATCCTTCCATCGAAGAAAACTTAAGGCCGGGCGGCATGCTGCGCGAGGCTGCCGCGGCGACCGGGCGCCGCATCGTGTTCTTCTGCGCGTTCGGCGAACGCTCGGCGATGGCGGTGAAAGCAGCGAAGGATGCCGGGCTGGCAAACACCGCGCATATCGCGGGCGGCATCGACGCGTGGAAGAAAGCCGGCGGTCCGGTGCTGACGGGCTAAATTCCGGCCGTCATGCCCGGCCTTGTGCCGGCCATGACCAGAATCCGGTTACCGCTCCACTCGCTGAAGTTCCGCGATCAGCATATCCAGCGCGTCCGCCAGCATGACGCCGCCGCACACCGTCAGCCGGTCCGGAACTACGATGCGTTTCGACGGCGGATAGAAACGCTCCAGCGCGGGATGCAGCAGGAAGGCGCGGCCGTCATCCTCGGCGGTGTCACCGGCGTCCGACACCACGATAAAATCCGGTTTCAGATTCACGATCGCCTCCAGCGAGGCGAACCCGCCGAAGGCGACGCCGAGTTCGCCCGCCGCGTTGAAGAGGCCGGCCTCGGTCAGCAGCGAACTGAGCAGGCTCTCGCTGCCGGACACCCAGCCGCGCCGCGACAGCGGCAATACGCGATAGCGCTTATGCGCGACGGCTTGGCGCGCCCGCGCGATTGCGGCATCGAGCCGGGCGATCTCGGCGACGGCACGATCCGGATGCTGCACGATCGCGCCCATCTCGCGGATCTGGTGCTTGACCTCGTCGAGCGAGCGCGGAACGCCGAACTCGACGACGTGAAAACCTTTCTGCTTCAGAAGCTCCCGCGTCGAGCGCTTGTCGAACAGGCTCGCGACCACGACATCCGGCCTCAGTACCAGGATGTCTTCGGCGCCGCCCGACAGCATCCGATACCTTTGCGCCTCGTTCGCCGCCCAGGATTGAAACGCGTCGCGCGCGTAGCGGCTGAGGCCGAGGATTTGTCCGGGGTTTGCCAAAGTCAGCAACAGCTGGTCGGTGCAGACATTCATGGACGCGATGCGCGGCAACTCTGCGGCCGCGCCGCCGTTGCCGATCATCGCAACAACGGCGAAGACCATGACCGCCGACAAAGACCTGAACTGCCTTGTCATACTGCGGCCCACGGCACGATTACGGCTTCGCGCTGATGCTCGGCGCGATAGGCGCGGATCCGGAATATGTCGGCCATGACCTGCTCCGACAGCGCCTCGGCAGGCCGGCCCTGCGCGACGAGGCGGCCTTCCGACAATACCAGGACCGTGTCGGCAAACCGCGCGGCGAGCCCGAGATCGTGCGTCACCACGATCACCAGCGTGCCGCCGTCGGCGGCTTTGCGCAGGTTGGCCATGACATCGATCTGGTAGCGCGGATCGAGCGATGCGGTCGGCTCGTCGGCCAGCAGCACCGGCGCTTCCACGGCGAGCACGCGAGCCAGCGCAACCCGGCTGCGCTCGCCGCCCGACAATTCGGTAACGCGGCGCTCGCGGAATGCAAACACGTCGGTGGCCTGCATCGCCCGCAGCACCGCCTCGGCATCTCTGGGCGCCAGCCGCGCCGGATCGGTCGCGCCGTGCGGGATGCGGCCGAGCGCGACGATATCCCACGCCGGCAGCGGCCAGTGCACGATGTGTCCTTGCGGCAGATAGGCAAAGCGCCGCGCCCGCTCGCTTAAGCGTAGCGACGACAGCGCAGCGCCGCCGACATGGACCGCGCCTAGCGACGGCAACAGCCCCGCCAGCGCGCGCAGCAACGTGGTTTTTCCCGCGCCGTTCGGACCCACCAGCGCGACCAGATGCCCCGACGACAGCTGCAGCGAGACCTCGTTCAGCACGGCGCGGCCGCCCAGCGTCACCTTGACGCCTTGCGCGGTCAAAAGCGCGGTTCCGGTCATGCGACGCCTCCGCCCAACACGCGGCGCTCGCGGATGATCAGATAGAGAAAGAACGGTACGCCGATGATCGAGGTCAGCACGCCGACCTTGATGTCGCTGCTCGAGGGAATGATGCGCACGGCGATATCGGCGGCCAGCAGCAGCGCTGCGCCGGTGAGCGCGCTGGGAACCAATAGTCGCGCCGGATCGTGTCCGATCAGCGGACGCATCAGATGCGGCGCGACCAGGCCGATGAAGCCGATGGTGCCGGTGACGGCGACCGCGCCGCCAACACCGAACGCCACGCCGACGATGACTGCAAGCCGCAACCGGCCGACATCGACGCCGAGGCTTTGCGCGGTTTCCTCGCCGAGGCTGAGCGCGCGGAACGCGTTGCGCTGGCTGATCAGGATGATGGCGCCCGCTGCGATGAACGGCAGCGCCAGCATCACGTGGCGAAAACTGCGGTCCTCCAGCGAGCCGAGCAGCCAGAATGCGATTTCCAGCACCACGAACGGATTGCTCGACAGGTTCATCACCAGCGCGGTCATGGCGCCTGCAAGGCTCGAGATCGCGAGCCCCGCCAGAATGAGAATCAGCAGCGCGGCGTTGCGGCCTGCGACCGCCAGCAGAACGAACACGGATGCGAACGCCGCCGCGATGGCCGCGACCGGCAGCGCGTAGGATCGCACGTCGGCGAGCCCGAGCGAGATCACCAGAACCGCGCCGAAGGCGGCGGATTGCGGCGCGCCGAACAGCGATGGCGACGCCAGCGGATTGCGCAGCAACCCCTGCAGCGCAGCACCGGACAGCCCGAGGATAGCGCCGATCGCGAGGCCCAAAATGGTGCGCGGCAGACGGATTTCCCGCACGATGACTTGCTGCACGTCGGTGCCCCCTCCGAACAACGCGTCGATAACGGCGAGCGGCGACAGCCGCACCGGACCGGTCCCGAGCGAGGTCAAGGCAAGCAGCACGACGAGAACGACAAGCGCGATAGTCACGCCCGTCCGCCGTCGCGCCGCCAGATCACTCGCGAGCCTGAGGCTTTCAACGCTCATTCCGGTGCAAGCCCGTCCTTGTCGCTCAGGATTGCGTCATACGCGGGCTTGACCCGCGTATCCATCCATCTTCGCAACAGCCTTTCGAAGAAAGATGGATGGCCGGGCCTTCGCCTCGCCGAAGGGGCTTCGGCCCCGCAGGCGGGTCAAGCCCGGCCATGACGTATCGATGTAAGAACCCCGCGGCGTTGCTTTTCTGGCACAGTCCTGGACAAAACGCTGGCGTGAAAGCAGCCTGATTGACTCGAAAGCGCGGCATGGTTCTTACTGATCATGACGGTTCCCTTACTTGGGGATCAAAAAGGGAATGCGGTGCGGGGAAGCTCCCCTATGCCGCGGCTGCCCCCGCAACTGTAAGCGGTGAATCTTTCGTCATACGCCACTGGGAATCTCGGTCCTGGGAAGGCGGCGAAGGGTAACGACCCGCGAGCCAGGAGACCTGCCGTCAGCCGTGGTCACACGCGAAGATGTCGGTCGGGGAGTACAGGCATTAGCTTCACAGGCGTGCTGAAAAGCACATCGGTGAGACTTGGTTCGCTGTGACGTGCCACTGACGTCATACCGAGGTCGAACCATGTCTCCCATCATCACTGCCGCAAAGCGGCGACGCGTCTGTTTGCTGGCTTCGAGTTTTCTCGTTCCGATCGTTTGCCTGGGCGTTCCTGCCGCCCACGCGCAGCAGACCGCGCCGTCGGATCAATTGCCCGCGATCGAGGTCAATCCGCCTAAGCCGGTAATCCGGGATCGCATCGAACCCTCTTCTGAATGGGCTTCGCGTCTGGGCCGCGTGACACGCACCCAGACACCGCAAACGATACCTGTAGCGCAGCCCTCAGGCGGCCCCGCACCCGCCGCCACCACGGCCGTTCCGAACATCCTGGCCGGGGCTTCGACGACAGTCATCACCGCGGAAGAGATCGCGCGTTCGCCGGCCCAAACCGTGCATGAGGTCATCGCGCAGGTGCCTGGGGTACAGCTGACGTCGCTGTTCGGCGGCGTGAATGGCACGGGCACTACCGTCGACCTGCGCGGCTTCGGCGCGACCGCGGTCTCCAATACCCTGATCCTCATCAACGGCCGCAGGGTGAACGACATCGATATGCAGGGCGTGGACCTCTCCACGATTCCGCGCGATTCGATCCAACGCATTGAAATCACCAAAGGCAACAGCGGCGCCGTGCTCTATGGCGACAACGCGATGGGCGGCGTCATCAACATCGTCACCAAGACCGGAGTGACGGGCCCGCCGTTGGCCGCACGCATCGAGGTCGGCGGCGGGTCGTTCGGCCAGCGCCAGGTTGCGGCATCGGCTTCCGCGAATGCGGGGCCGTGGTCGACGTCGTTCTACGGCAACCAGATCAATTCCGACGGCTATCGGGTCAACAACAAACTCGCGCAGCATAACGCCGTCGGGGATATCCGGTATACGACGCCCGATCTCACGGCCTATCTGACGCTATCGGGCGACGACGTTCGCCTTGGATTTCCCGGCGGCCGGCTGGTCGATCCGTCGATCGGCGTCAATCAGCTCGTTACCGACCGCAAAGGCGCGGCGACGCCATTCGATCATGCCGAAAAACAGGGCGCCAATGCCACCGCCGGTTTCATCAAGTCGCTCGGCTACGGCGCTGAACTGATCGTCGATGGCGGCGTCCGTGACAAGAAGCAGCAGGGCACCTTCATGGGCGGCGTCCCGCTGTCGACGTTCAACTTCACCTATGTCGACGCGAAATTGCAGACCTGGTCGCTGACGCCGCGCCTCAGCATCAAGAATGTCGTGTTCGGGATGCCCTCGAACATCCTGACCGGCATCGATTTCTACGATGCGACCTTCCATCAGAATCGAGGCGCGTTCGTCGGCGCGCCGCCGATTCACATGTACGACCTGTCGCAGCAAACCGTCGCCGCCTATTGGCAGCAGACCATCGGCATCTTGCCGACCACCGACTTCTCCTACGGCGGACGAATCCAGCACTTCAGCCTGAGCGCGAGAGATCGGCTGGACCCGACCGCGCCGAACTATTTCGGCGACGCGCAGGCCATGCCGCTCGACACCGGAGAGACCAACCACGCGCTGCATATCGGCCTCGAGCACCGCTTCAACGACGTGTTCGCCGTGTTCGGGCGAGCCGCGCACGCGTTCCGCACGCCGAATGTCGACGAGCGGGTCTCATCGGGACCTAAGTTCGACCCCACCTTCTTCTTTGCCATCCCCGGAAACTTCGCGCTGAAGACGCAAACGTCCAACGACGTCGAAGGCGGCTTCCGCATCAAGGCCGGGGCGTTTACGCTGCAATCCAGCATTTACGACATGGAGCTCACCAACGAGATTCTTTTCAATCCGGTGGGCTTCTTCAACTACAATCTGGATCCGACTCGCCGCTACGGCTCGGAGACCAGTGCCACCTTCCGCGCAAGCGATACCGTGCTCTTTCGCGGCGGCTTCGCCTATACCCGCGCGGTATTCCGCGAAGGTCCCTTCACCGGCAACGACGTTCCGCTGGTGTCGCGCTACACGGCGAGCGGCGGCGTGACCTGGAACGCCTGGCAGAAATACCTCGTGGTCGATGCGACGGTGCGCTACTGGAGCGATCGCCGCATGGACAACGATCAGCCCAACACCCAGCCGCTGATTCCGGCCAACGCCACGGTGGATTTCAAGCTGAGCGGCGAATACGACAGGTACTTCTGGTCGGTCAGCGTCAATAACGTGTTCAATGCGCTGTATTACGACTACGCCATCGCCAGCGCGTTCACGCCCGACCGGTTCAATGCCTATCCGCTGCCGGGCAGGACGTTCTGGGTCAAGGCCGGCGCGACGTTCTGACCGACAAGCCGGGCCGGCGGCGCCCGGCTTGTCCCAATCGCCCAAGACGGTAATCTACCGGCGAAATGCCGGGGGATGCCGATCCAATGCCAATATCAAGCGCGGCGATCGACTTGCTGCACGAACAGATCGCCGATGCCGACACGCATTGGAGCCTCGGCACCTTCGGCGGCATCGCCGAATTCTCGCGCGGCCGCGACGAGGAGGTGCGCCTGACGCAATCGGCAACCGGCGCTGCGGCCGTCACGACGCGCGGCGGTATTGCCATTGAACTATCCGAAAGCTGCCGCCCCTTCGCGTTCGAATGCATCACCAGATCGAGCTGGAGCCAAAGGGTCGCCTTTTGCCTGCCGGCCGGCGATTGCGCGATGAACCGGCGCACGGTGTTGACGGAACTCGACGCCGATCGTGAAGCATTGCAGCCGGAATACTGCGGATCCATCCTGTTCGACCTCGGCCTCGGCGCGCTGCAGGCCGATCTGTGCGTGCGGATCGACGACCATGACACGGTCGCGCAATTGCGCCGCCACTGCGGACAATCGGTGTTCGACCCCGCAAATCCCGCGATGAGCCTGTTGCTGCAAACAAATCCGCACCGCGTTTTCATCAGCCGGATCGGCCGGATCGAGGTCTATCAGCGGATCCCGCCTGCATCGGGCAAAAGCCCGGACGGGCCGCATACGCACGTTCTGCCGAAGCTGCTGAAAACCGGACGGACCCATGCCGCCACCGAGCCGATTCCAGAGGGGTGGATTCCCTGCGCGCATCTTTATCCGGGGCATCCGACCAGCGATTTAGGCGGCATGGAATCGTTCGACACCGCACGCCATAATTCGTTTCAACGGATAATCGAGAGTTTTGGGCTGGCGGACGGCGTTGCGATCAAGCGCCGGGTTGCGGACGCTGTCGAAACCGAACACCCCCCTTCGATCCTGGCAATCGCGCATGATCGCCATGCCCGCACCAACGTCCGAATCGCGCTTCGGCAATTGAAAGCCGCGGGAATGGCCTCACCCATATTGAACGCCTGGCTTGCGGCATTCGACCATGGCGCTGTTGACGCCGACGAGGAGGAGGAGGAAACCGCTTTCCAGCACCCGCGCTGATTTGCGGAGCTAGTTTAGAGGCCCCCCTCGGGTCGGATACCCCCGAAGAGCCGCTTTTGCGTGCGGAAACATGCTATTAGTGACGTGCGATCAGCCGAGCCACGATTCTGCCCGGCAAATTTGAGGTGCCCTATGGACGACGAACCGAAAACCGCCGCCGAGATGAAGGAGATCCGGCTGAACAGGAAGCTCGCGCAGGACGCCGAGGGCATCAAGGCGATGGCCGATATCGCGGCGGCGGATATCGCAATCCGCAAGCGGACGGCGAACCTTCGTGCGATCCGGCTGGCCAAGGAAGCTGCCGACCGCGCGAGGCCGGTCGAGCCCAAATCCAAGCTGAAGAAAAAGAAATCGACCTGACATGACAAAAGACGATCGCGACCGCGCCGAAGCACGTTTCAACAAGGCCGCAAAAGCGGCCGAGGATGCAAAGACCGGTAAAACCGCCCGCGATTCCGCCGCGAAGGCCGTGCTCGATAACATGGCCAGACTGAAAGCATTGCGCCTTGCAAGGGAAGCCGCCGAGCCGGCGCGACCGGCCGCGGCGGCCAAGAAGCCGCGCGGCAAATCAGCGAAGCAATCGGGAGGAAAGGCGCCAGCTTTGAGCGACTGGCTGTCCAGTCAGCAAAGCGGAGGTCGCAGGACTTGACCGCTCAAACCGGCGCGGGCCACTCGATCATCGACCGCGTCTTGGTCGCGGCATCGTAAACCTGCACCTGGAGCATCTGGTACTGATTCTTCAAAGCCATTCCCGCTTCTTCTGCGGCTTCGACCGTGGCGTGATGCGACTTGAAGTGGCCGTCCACGACCAGCGAATAGCCGTCGGTCGGCGCCTTGTCGGCGCGCAGGATTTTGCGCGGCTGAGGCTCTTCGATCTCTAACTTCGGTTTCTTCATCTCATCTCCGTGTTGCCTTGATCTCTTTCCGATCTTCGCCTCCCTTTACACCGAACCGTGGAAAAAGGCAGTGAAGATTGCGCATCTGAAGGTTAATATGTCCGCCAATGGCGGTGATATTGAGGTCAATTCCTCTGCAGAGCAGGAACGCGCACATGGGTGGAACCAGCAAGAAGCCCGAAAAGGGCAAGACGACCAGGGATGGCGGCAAGAAGCCGCCGCCCAAGGCCGTTGAGGATGACGAGGAAGAAGACGGCGATTTTGCGACACCCAAACGCGATCGCTACGGCGATGACGATCAACCCATATGATTCCACCGCTTCACGGGAAGTTCTCGTGTTCGATCAGGCGAATGCTTTCGGCGCCTAGCAGGTGTGCTCCCCAACCCTTTTTCGATAGCGTGCCCGCCAGCTTTGGATCTGCGAGCAAAGCCAAGGCGGTCATTGCAAGCGGCACGGCGCTGATCCAGTCGTGGCGCAGCGGCGTCAGTTCCTCGACACTCCCGGCATAGGGCCCGCGCCGGGCGACGACACGCACGCATTCGCGAAAAACCTCGCGCCGCGTTCCGTTCCGCGCGGCGCGGCCAAGCAAGGCCTGCATGGCGAGATGGGTCCGTACACCCTCACGGCTGTCCGGCGCGGGCTCCGGTGTTTTTCCCTGCGAAACCCGCAACAGCAAATCGACCAGGTCGAGCCCGGCGAGATATGCACTCATCGACTCGACCAGACGCGGATTGCAGTCGATAAAGAGGTGCGTGCCCTCATCCGGCATGATGATGTCGACCGACAACGCGCCGTGCCAGCCGAGCCGCTCCCCGATCGTTGCAAGGTCGGCGCGCAGCTTCGGTCGCCGGACGCTTTGCTTGATCGCTTCGCCGCCACCGGCGCCCGCGGCAATTTGCCGATAGGCATGAAAGCCGAGCAATTTGCCGTGCGAAAATATCGCCTGGGCTTTTTCGGTCGCACCCGCGACCAGGTCCTGCACCAGCACCTCCCCGGCGAACGCATCCCTCGCGCCAAGGTCCCGCAGCGCCTGCGTCAGTCCAATGTCGTCCCGCACGAACCAGATGGCGCGGCTCGCGGTGCCGATCGAAGTTTTGACGACGCAGGGAAAGCGAACGGCATCGCGTAACTCGCTCGGCGAGGTCACGATTCGCGTTACCGGCTGCGGCAGCCCCAACTCACCGAGCAATCGGCTGAAGCCGCTCTTGCTGTGTGCGGCGCGGTAGCTTTCGAAAACGGGCAGCGCCAGGCCGACGCGCGATTCGAACCGCCCTTTTACCCGCGCGAACACAAACCCCTGTTCGTGAATTGGAAGCAGCACATCGAACGCCTGTTCCGAGAGCAGCTTCTCGACGAACGACAGGTAGCCGGCCGGATCGTCGCGAAGGCCGGGACAGCGATGAAATTTGCTGACGAAGCGCGAAAACCTGCCGAGGCAAGCCGCGGAAGGATCGCAAACCTCGACGATATGCCCCGCCAGCCCCAGCACCGTGATCGCCTCGCGCGCGGACGTGCTGGAGCCCTCGGAAAGCAGCACCCGGAGCGGTTTTGAGCCCTGCGATGGATCGGCCATGCCGTCATCATTCCTGCGTCCGGCGTCCCTCACAAGGGCTGCCATGCAGCCGTATTCATAGACAAATAGCCCGCAGACCCGATAGTTGTGGCCTGCCTAGCCGGGCCGTTACAGGAAACGGGGTCTACGTTCAAATGGTCGATATACTGGCCGCGCCGCGTCCGGCGAAAACGGACACCTCGCTGCGCACCTTGCTTGCGATTTCGACTGCGCATTGGGTCAGCCATTTTCATTTGTTGGTGCTGCCGATGCTGTTTCCCTTTCTCAAGGAGCAACTCGGCGTCGGCTACATCGAGCTTGGCTTTGCGCTCACGGTGTTCGCCGTCGTCTCCGGCCTGACCCAGGCGCCGATCGGCTACCTTGCCGACCACATCGGCGCCCGCAAGATACTGCTGATGGGTCTCACGCTCGGCGGCTGCGCCCTTATCATGCTTGGGCTGCTTTTGAGCTATTCCTGGCTGATCGCCAGCGCGGTGCTGCTTGGGCTCGCCAACAGCGTCTATCATCCTGCCGACTATGCGATCCTGTCGGCTCACATGGATGAAGCGCGCATGGGCCGCGCATTTTCGATCCACACCTTCGCTGGATTTCTTGGCGGCGCGGTCGCCCCTGCCATCGTTGCCGCGCTGGTGGCCACGACCGGAGGCCATGGCGCGCTGATCGCAGCCGGCGCGGTAGGACCAGTCGTCGCGTTGCTGTTGCTGGTGGCCGGCATTCCCGATGCCAGCGCCGCGGACCGCGGAACCGACGGCATCAAGGCGCCGCAGCAGAACGTGGTCACGCCGGCAATCATTCTGCTGACTGGCTTTTTCATGCTGCTCAGTCTTTCCACCGCCGGGATCGGCAATTTCGGCGTGGTCGCGCTGATGAGCGGTTACGGCAACACATTCTCGACCGCCAACATCGCGCTGACGGCCTTGCTCGGCTCCAGCGCCGTCGGCGTGCTGGCAGGCGGATTGCTGGCCGACAGAACCCATCGCCACGGGCAGTTAGCCGCAGTGTGCTTCGCGCTCAACGCCGCCATGGTGCTGGTCATCGCGATCTTCACATTGCCGCCGGTGCCGCTGATCGCGGCAATGGCAACCGCGGGATTCCTCGGCGGCGTGATTGCGCCATCCCGCGACATGCTGGTCCGTAACGCGGCGCCTCCGGGTGCTGCCGGCCGCGCCTTCGGCATCGTCTCCACCGGCTTCAACATCGGCGGCATCATCAGCCCGCTGCTGTTCGGCTGGATCATGGATCAGGACATGCCGCATTGGGTGTTCGGCGCCTCAGCGGTGTTCATGGCCCTCACCGTGTTGCTGGCGCTGGTCACCGACCGGAGCCCGCGGACGAACTTCGAAAAGCCTGACGGAAGGGTTTTGCATCCCTGAGCCTCACCTGCGGCGGTTGACTTGAACCGGCGGGAACTCATGATGCGGCAACAAATCAGCATTTTGGGATGAAACTTATGGCCGGTAATCCAAGCCTTGTGATCCGCGGCGGCACCATCGCCGACGGTTTTGGCGGCGAGTTGTTTGAGGCCGACGTGGCCATCAGCGACGGCCGCATTACCGAGGTGGGCAAGGTCTCGGCCAAAGGTGCGGAAGAAATCGACGCCAGGGGCAAACTGGTCACGCCCGGCTTCGTCGATCTGCATACCCATTACGACGGGCAGGTCACCTGGGCCAACGACATTTCTCCGTCGTCGCAGAATGGCGTCACCACCGCGGTTATGGGCAATTGCGGCGTCGGTTTCGCGCCATGTCGGCCCGCCGATCACCAGCGCCTGATCCAGTTGATGGAAGGCGTCGAGGACATTCCGGAGCCGGTGCTCAGCGCCGGTATCCCGTGGCAATGGGAGAGTTTTCCGGATTACATGGACTGGCTGTCGCAGCGACCGTTCGACATGGACATCGGCGCCCAGCTGCCGCACGCGGCGCTGCGCGTCTATGTGATGGGCGAACGCGGCGCGCGGCGCGACCCGGCGACATCAGAGGATAATCGCGCCATGGCGGCGCTCGCCGCCGATGCGGTGCGCGCCGGCGCGCTGGGATTTTCGACCTCGCGCACCCTCAACCACCGCACCTCGACCGGCGACTACACGCCGACGCTGAAGGCCGGCGAGGATGAACTGACGGCGATTGCCGGCGCGATGCACAAGGTCGGCCGCAGCGTGCTGCAATTCGTGCTGGACCAGGGCAGCATCCACGAAGACCTGCCGATGATGCTGCGGGTGGCCGAGAACACGAGGTGCCCGATTTCGTTTTCGATCACGCAGGCCGATAAGGCGCCGCGGCGCTGGCGCCAGACGCTGGACAGCATCAATGAGGCTTCCGCGCGCGGGCTGTCGATCACCGCGCAGATCGCCGCGCGCCCGGTCGGGCTGGCTGCTCGGGCTGGAGCTGTCGCGCAATCCGTTCCAGACCCATCCGAGCTACAAGGCGATCGCGCATCTGCCGCTGACGGAGCGTCTGAAGCGCCTGCATCAGCCGGAAGTTCGTGCCGCGATCCTGAGCGAGACCGCGACTTCGACCGACGATCCGCTGTTCTTTCGTCCGAACTACGACAAGATGTATCTGCTCGGCGATCCCCCCGACTATGAG
>NZ_DASYMN010000068.1:0-3732 GCF_036009065.1 Bradyrhizobium sp.
TGGGCGCGCCGGTCTCGACCGACCAGATCATCGGCGGCGACTATGATACGAAAGCGCTGAAGTCGACCCTTGACAAGGCGAAGGCCGGGGGCCGCAAATATCTCGTCGCGGAGAAGGACGCGAAATTCGCGCCCTGCGTCACCGAGCCCGGCAAGATCCTCTGCGTCGGGCTGAATTACCGCGCGCACGCTGCCGAAGCGAACCAGAAGCTGCCGAAGGAGCCCATACTCTTCAATAAATTTACGACCGCGCTCAACAGTCATGGCGGGACGATTGCGGTGTCGAAGGAGCCGGGCAAGAATTTTGATTACGAAACCGAGCTGGTGGCGGTGATCGGCCGGACCGCGCGCAATGTCGGCGAGGCCGACGCGCTGTCTTATGTATTCGGCTATTGCACCGGCCAGGACTTTTCCGAGCGCGACCAGCAGATGCGCTCGGGACAATGGATGCTGGGCAAGACCGGCGACGGCTGGGGCCCGATCGGTCCCTGGCTGGTGACATCGGACCAGATCGACCCGCAAAACCTCAAGATCTCGACCAAGGTCAATGGCGAGCAGCGTCAATCGGCCAACACCGGCGACATGATCTTCGGCGTCAGGCAGCTCGTGTCTTACGCCTCGCGCTTCATGACGCTGGAGCCGGGCGACATCATCTTCACCGGCACGCCCGAAGGCGTCATCGCCGGCTATCCGCCGGAGAAGCGGGTCTGGCTCAAGGCCGGCGACAAGGTCGTCTGCAGCATCGAAAAACTCGGCGACCTGGAATTCACGCTGACCTGACGTCTGCGTAGGGTGGGCAAAGGCGCCGTTGCGCCGTGCCCACCATCACGCGCATTGCCCGCGATGGTCGGCACGCCACCGGACGCATCCGCGTCCGGCCGCTTTGTCCGCCCTACGATCTGCTGGCAAAGCGGCAAGCGTTGCAACGAGAATGGCGAAGAGCGCGGCCGTCATGCGGCAGGCGAGTCGTTCAGTTCGAGGCGGCGTTCGATGCGCTCAAGACGGAAATCATAACGGCCGAGGATTCCGTAGACATTGTGAATGTCTTGTTGCATCGAGACGTGATAACCGCGAAGCGCATTTAATTCGGACTTGATCTCGTCGACCTTGTGATCCACGCGATCAATCCGATGTTGAACCTGTTTAAGCATGTCGTAGATCAACTCATTGCTGACCGCCGCCATCATCTTTGCGTGGACCCCGCGGCAGGCGGCGGCGCGGCGCTGGGCGGCGGCGGCGCAAAATCCTCGATGTCCAATACGCCGACAAAGTCGTTGCCGTTGCGGCGCGCGACCTCGATGCCGAGCGAGGTGGAAATCACGTCGATCATGGTGTTGCCCGCGAACACCATGTCGCGCACGATATAGATCGTCTTGTCGTTTGCGCCGATCGCGCGATACTCCCAGTGCACGGTCGGAAACTCTTTCATCTTCATGACCCGCGTGGAGAGCAGCGTCAGGTCCCTCAGCCGTCCGACCGCCTCGGTCGATGCCTGCTCGGTCTGCTCCATCTGGCGCTTCGCGTCTTCCTGCGCGAATTTTTGCAAGGCAATCGGATCGGGGCTGCGCGTCGGGCTGGCCGCGGTGCGGACCGTGACGATTGAGTTCTCCGGGCACGCCAGCGGCCGGCAACGGAAGATCGAGCGCCGCTCGCCCGCCGCCCGGGTCCCGATCCATTTTTGCGGATCCGGCGACTTGAAGGTGACCCTGGTGCCGGGATGTTCCGGCCCGACCACCGCCGCGGCGCATGCCGCAAGCGACAACGCGGCGGCGGCCAGCACCGCGCCACAAGAAATCCGGGAGAAAATCCCCATCGAAGCCCCGCCCAAAACCCAGCCCCGGCCGGCCAATATTCCCTATAGTTCGCCGTCAAGCGGCCCGCCAGCAACCGCCGGGAGGTCCATCAACGCGGAACCGGAGTATCCTCGACCTCCATCGCCTTGATGAACAGCTCGCGGTAGCGCCGTGCAAGCTCCGGCGAGGACGAAACCGAGGAGATGTGGATCAGCGCCGATTTGGCGAAGATTGACGCCTTGGCGAGATAGATCGGACCTTTTTCGCCGCCCACCATGCGCGTCTCCTGCACGATCGCCGGATAGCCGCGCAGCGTGGTGACGCCGCTGGACATCTTCTCGATCTTGCGGCCCGGCGCCATGCCGGAGGCGATATTGGCATTGGCCTGCGCGACCGATTCCGGAATCCTGGCGGCGAGCTTTGCCAGCGCCTGCGGATCGGGACTGCGGGTCGGGCTGTTGGCAATGCTGGCGGTGACTTGCGCCGCATCGGGACAGGCCAGCGCACGGCAGGTGTATACGCCGGTGCTCCTGCTGAAAAAATTGTTGCGGCCGGCCCATTTGGCGGGGTCGGGATTTTTGATGGTGACGCGTGTGGTGCCTTGAGCTGCGGCCTGCGAGACGGCGAACGCTGCAAGAAGCATGGCGCACAGGCCGATCATCCGCGCGCGCATCGGAGCAACGGGGTTTGGTAATTCTCGATCAGAAACGACCGTCATCACGAAGCGGGGGCGTCGCTAAGTTCGAGCCGGCGGTCGATGCGGTCGAGTCGGCCTTCGTGACGGATCAGCGTTGCGTGGATGCCCAGGATCTCCTCATGAATGCCGGTGATTTCCTGGCGAATGCCATTTTGCGATGTTCCGAGCGCCTGCACCCCCTGCCTCAGCTCGTCGACCTTGCCATCGACCTGCGCGAGCCGCGCCTGTACCGATTTCAGCACTTCAAACATCGGTTCGGGCGTCACGTCGGCCATCTTCGTATTTTCCCGGGATCCTAATCCGACAGCATACCCCCCCAATTGCCGGCTCCGCCACAACCGCCGATTTCATCGCAAACTTTCTTTGCGCGTCCGTGGCGGCAACCTGCTCGCTAAAGCACCTCGACCCGGTAATTCTCGATCACCGTATTCGCCAACAGCTTGTCGGCGGCGTCCTTCAGCGCCGCTTCGGCCTTGGCCTGGTCGGCGCCTGACAGTTCGATGTCGAACACCTTGCCCTGACGCACGCTGGCGATGCCGGCGACGCCGAGCGATTTCAAGGCGCCTTCGATGGCCTTGCCCTGCGGGTCGAGGATGCCGGATTTCAGGGTGACGGTGACGCGCGCTTTCATGATTTCAAATCCACTATCCCCAACGTCACCCTGAGGTGCTCGGCGACGAAGTCGCCGAGCCTCGAAGGGCGGAGTTTGCTGCCATCCTTCGAGACGCGAGCCGAAGACGGCTCGCTCCTCAGGATGACGGTTGAGTTGTCAGCCCTTCACCAGCACCGGGCCGCTTCCCGCGGGGCGCTCGTTCTCCATCAGGATGCCGAGCCGCTTTGCCACTTCCGTGTAGGCTTCCAGCACGCCGCCGAGGTCGCGCCGGAATCGGTCCTTGTCGAGCTTTTCGTTCGACTTGATGTCCCACAGCCGGCAGGAATCCGGCGAGATCTCGTCGGCGACGATGATGCGCATCATCTCGTTCTCGAACAATCTGCCGCATTCCATCTTGAAATCGACCAGCCGGATGCCGATGCCCAGAAACAGCCCGGTGAGGAAATCGTTGACGCGGATCGCCAGCGCCATGATGTCGTCGATTTCCTGCGGCGTCGCCCAGCCGAACGCGGTGATGTGCTCTTCGGACACCATCGGGTCATTGAGCTGGTCGTTCTTGTAATAGAACTCGATGATCGAGCGCGGCAACTGCGTGCCCTCCTCGATGCCGAGCCGCTGCGACAAGGAGCC
>NZ_DASYMN010000069.1:0-6093 GCF_036009065.1 Bradyrhizobium sp.
GACGGTCCTCTACGAATGCAGTCTTCGCCGCCGCGTCGGCGCGGCCGGCGCGTTTTGGGTCTCGCTGAACAGTTCGGCCAGTTTTTCAGTGATGGCGCCGCCAAGTTCCTCGGCATCGACGATGGTCACCGCGCGGCGGTAATAGCGCGTCACATCGTGGCCGATGCCGATCGCGATCAGTTCGACCGGCGAGCGGGTCTCGATTTCCTCGATGATATAGCGCAGATGGCGCTCCAGGTAATTGCCGGGATTGACCGACAGCGTGGAATCGTCGACCGGCGCGCCGTCGGAAATCATCATCAGGATCTTGCGTTGCTCGGCGCGGCCGAGCAGCCGCTTGTGCGCCCAGTCCAGCGCCTCGCCGACGATGTTTTCCTTCAAGAGCCCCTCGCGCATCATCAGCCCGAGATTCTTGCGCGAACGTCGCCAGGGAGCATCCGCCGACTTGTAGACGATGTGCCTGAGATCATTGAGGCGTCCCGGATTGGGGGGCTTGCCGGCCGCGAGCCACGCCTCGCGCGACTGGCCGCCCTTCCACGCCCGCGTGGTGAAGCCGAGAATCTCGACCTTGACGCCGCAGCGCTCCAGCGTCCGCGCCAGGATATCCGCGCAGGTCGCAGCTACCGTGATGGGCCGTCCGCGCATCGAACCGGAATTGTCGAGCAGCAAGGTTACCACGGTGTCGCGGAAGGTGGCTTCCTTCTCATGCATGAACGACAGCGGATGATAGGGATCGGTGACCACGCGCGACAGCCGCGCCGGATCGAGAATGCCCTCCTCTAGATCGAACTCCCAGGCGCGGTTCTGCTGCGCCATCAACCGGCGCTGCAGCCGGTTGGCCAGCCGAGCGACGATGCCCTGCAAATGCGCGAGCTGCTTGTCGAGATAGCTGCGCAGCCGTTCCAACTCGTCGTGGTCGCAGAGATCCTCCGCGTTGACGACTTCGTCGAATTTCGGCGCGAAGGCGTGATATTCCGGGCCGCGGTGCTCGTTCTGCCCACGTGAATTCGGCCGCGTCGCCTCGCCCGGCGTCTCATCGTCGCCGAGGTCGCCGTCGTCGAGCGTATCGCTGGTGGAGGCCTGCGCGCTTTCCATAGCGCTTTCCGACATCTCGTCGGTGGAAGCCTGCGCCTGATCGGCGCTCATCTCCTGCGCGGCGTCGCTATCCGGCGAGCCTTCTGCGCCGGACTGGTCGTTCTCGCCGTCGCGGTTGTCGTCCTGGTCCTCATCATCGTCGGCGTCGGCATTGCGGTCGTCGCCGAGCTCCAGCGCCGACAACAGATCGTGCACCGCATCGCCAAATTTTGCCTGGTTCTCGGCAAGCCGATCGAGCCGGTCGAGCCGCGCGCCGATCTTGTCTTCCAGCAGCGGACGCCACAGGTCGACCATTTTTCGCGCCGCAGCGGGAGGCGGCAGGCCGGTGAGGCGCTCGCGCACCAGCATCGCCAGCGCATCCGATAGCGGCGCGTCGGCGCGGTCGGTAATCTCGTCGAACTTGCCGCGGTGAAAATGATCGTCAAGCATGGCGGTGAGGTTTTTGGCGACGCCGGCCATACGTCGCGCACCGATTGCCTCGACGCGCGCCTGCTCCACCGCCTCGAAAACGCCGCGCGCTTGCGGATTGCCCGGCATCAGCTTGCGATGCACTTTCGGATCGTGACAGGCAAGTTTCAGCGCGATGGAATCCGCATGCCCCCGCACGATGGCGGCATCCCGCCGCGTCATCTTGCGCGCCGGTTCCGGCAGCCGCGCCTTGCCCGGTGCAAGGCCCGGGCGTTCGGCGGCAAAAGTCACTTCAAGCTCCGGCGCCTTGGCGATCGCGCGCAGGCAGGACGTCACCGCGCGCTTGAACGGCTCGGTCGGCGCCTCCCTGGGGCCGGTGCGGAATTTGGAATTGGATGGGGTTGTCATCGCAGCCTTACCGCGGGTCGTCCCCGCGAAGGCGGGGACCCATAACCACCGGCGTTCATTGTTGATCCAGACTTTAGCTCCAACTCTTAACCGAGACTCCTCGGAGTATGGGTCCCCGCCTTCGCGGGGACGACGCCGTGCCGGTCAGCTCAACGCCACGTTCACCGAACTCTCGGCCAATTCCTGATTGAAGCAGCGCTGATAGAATTCCGCCACCAGCGGCCGTTCCAGCTCGTCGCATTTGTTGAGGAAAGTGACGCGGAAGGAGAAGCCGATGTCGCCGAAGATTTCCGCGTTCTCCGCCCAGGTGATCACGGTGCGCGGGCTCATCACGGTCGACAAATCGCCATTGGCGAAGGCGTTGCGGGTCAGATCGGCAAGCCGCACCATCTTGTTGACGATGTCACGGCCCTCGCCGGTGCGATAATGGTGCGCCTTGGCGAGCACGATTTCGACTTCCTCGTCATGCGCCAGATAATTCAGCGTGGTGACGATCGACCAGCGGTCCATCTGGCCCTGGTTGATCTGCTGGGTGCCGTGATAGAGCCCGGAAGTATCGCCGAGGCCCACCGTATTGGCGGTCGAGAACAGCCGGAACGCCGGGTGCGGCTTGATCACCTTGTTCTGGTCGAGCAGCGTCAGGCGGCCGGAGACTTCCAGCACGCGCTGGATCACGAACATCACGTCAGGCCTCCCGGCGTCGTATTCGTCGAACACCAGCGCGATATTGTGCTGCAGCGCCCAGGGCAGGATGCCGTCGCGGAATTCGGTGACCTGCTTGCCATCCCTGATGACAATGGAGTCCTTGCCGACCAGATCGATGCGGCTGATGTGGCTGTCTAGGTTGACGCGCACGCAGGGCCAGTTGAGCCGCGCCGCGACCTGCTCGATATGGGTCGACTTGCCGGTGCCGTGGTAACCGGTGACCATGACGCGGCGGTTGTGCGCGAAACCCGCGAGGATCGCGAGCGTGGTGGCGCGATCGAAACGGTAATCCGAATCGACGTCCGGCACATGCGGATCGACTTCGGAATAGGCCGGCACTTCAAGGTCGCTGTCGATGCCGAACACCTGACGGACCGACACCTTCATATCGGGGATACCAGCGGGTTCCTGCGTTTTGCTCATGGCGGCGGTCGTCATCAATCCTCCGAGGTCCCGGACGCTCCCGAAACCAGATTTTGCGGTGTGGCTGCGGATGGGTGCTGTCAGGAACCTATCAGACCGGCGCGGCCGGCAGAAGCCCGCGGCACAATGAAAGTTCTACAGCATTATCATCTAGATAGGGTCTTGCAGCGGTTTTTGGAAGGCTGCCCTGCGAATCAGCCGTGCCGACCACGGTTTTGCTGCCAAATCGGACGGCGATCTCCGACATCCGCCAGCGACTGTGCTAGGTCAGGACCTACCGACCTGGCGGGTCAGCAAAAAGGACTTTTGTGACTTCCCTCATTGATTCCCTGATTGCTTTCGTCTCGGCGCATGCATGGCTAGCCTATCTGACGATCTTCCTCGCGGCGCTGCTGGAAGCTGTGCCCATCGTCGGCTCGGTGATCCCCGGCTCCACCATCATCCTTGCGCTGAGCGCGCTCGTGCCCGGCGGCGAACTCGACCTTGTCGGCGTGTTCGCTACTGCCGTCGCGGGAGCGGCAATCGGCGATGGAACGGCGTTCTGGATCGGACATCGCTCGCAGCGCGAGATTCTCGGTGCGTGGCCGATGTCGCGTTATCCGAACGTGATCGCGCAAAGCGAGACGTTCTTTCACCGCTGGGGGACGCTGGCGGTATTTTTCGCACGCTTCGTGCCGCCGATCCGGGCCTTTGTACCCGTCACCGCGGGCGCGCTGGGAATGCCGCCGCCGCGCTTCTACGCGGTCAATATCGCGGCGATCCTGCTGTGGGCGCCGGCGCATATCCTGCCCGGCATGTTGGCGGTGTCGGCGCTGGACCGCGCCGGGGGCCTCGCCGGGCTGGAAGGCGCGGCGAAGCATTACTGGATGCTGCTGGTGCTCGGCGGCGCGGTTTTGGCGGGGCTTGCAACATGGTGGATTCGCCGCAAGCGCGGGATCAATGTCGCGGTAACGGCGGCGACGGCGCGCAAGGATGGGTCACCGTCATTGCGCGCGTAGCGAAGCAATCCAGAGAGCGGCAAAGCACGAACTGATTGCGTCGTCGCGGAGTTTATCGTCGGGCCGGCCAAGGGCCGGACCCGTTGGCTCCTCGCAATGACGGTCGAAGTCACGCGCCGCGCACGACGGTCTTCAGGTAATTATAGGCTTTGATGATCTCGATGAGGCGGTCTTCGGTGGAACGGTCGCCACCATTGGCATCGGGGTGATGTTGCTTCACCAGCGCCTTGTATTTGGCCTTCACCATCTCCAGCGTGGCCTCGGGGCCGAGTCCCATCACCTGCAGCGCCTTGCGCTCGGCATTGAACACTTTTCGCGTTTCCACCTTGGCCTCAGTGCCCGGACCCGGCCGCCAGCGGCCGCGGCCATTGAGCTCGCTGAACATGCTGAACGGATCGGCGGCGCCTTCGAGGTCCGCTTCGGCGGTCTTGCCTTTGCCCTTGGTGCCATTGGCGCCCATCTTCCAGGTCGGGCGATGGCCGGTCAGCGCGTCCTTCTGATAGCGCGCCACCGCGTCGGCATTCATGCCGGAAAAGAAATTATAGGACTGGTTGTATTCGCGCACGTGGTTGAGGCAGAAGTGCCAGTATTCCTTGTCATTGGCGCGGCCCTTGGGCGCGCGGTGCGGCCCCTTGTTCTTGCAGTCGGGCCATTCGCACATCACCGCATCTTCGCGCGCGCGCGCCTGCTGCTTCGCGCTCAGCTTGTTGGGCTTGATGCGGATGGAATCGAAGAATTTTGATGAATCGATCGGCATGGCTGACTATGACAACGCAATGCAAAAAGCTTCAAGTCTTGACATTGCGAAACTCTCTCGTTGACGAACCGCGGCTTCGGCCGTATTGCCGCTGCCATGACCGTCAAGGACGCTATCACAAACAAGTTGCGCGAAGCTTTCTCGCCGGAAAGTCTCGACGTCACCGACGAATCACATCTTCATGAAGGCCATTCGGGCCACAGGCCCGGCGGCGAGACGCACTTCAGGGTCTATATTGTATCGAAAGCGTTCGAAGGGAAGAGCCGGATCGAGCGCCACCGCATGATTAATACGACGTTGGCAGCGGAACTCGAAGGGTCGGTCCACGCGCTGGCGATCAAGGCGCTGGGAACGGGGGAAGGCTAGTTCTCTTCACCCTCCCCTGCAGGGCAGGGTAATCGCATGTGTGAATCGAAGCGTGAACAAAGGTGAATCGTTGGACGAACATATCGACCAAAACCGTCGGCGATTCCTTATTTGTTCATGCACATGCGATTCCCCTACCCTGCAGGGGGAGGGTCGGACGACGAAGTCGTCCGGGGTGGGGGCGGACGACGCTGTCTCGGATGTCGCCGATGCTTGAGGTGCCTCGCTTCCGCGTCACGCGAGCCATACAGCTCGATATAAATCTGCTCCAGAACCCCCTCCAGGTTGGAGTTGATATCTGAATTCCAGAATCGGATGACGCGATATCCCTCGCGCTCGAGCCACGACTGGCGAACACGATCTCTTACTGCTGTCTGGTCTTCATTGTGATGTCCGCCATCGAGTTCAATGATGAGACGCGCGGCAGGACAGAAAAAATCCACCACGTAAGGTCCGATCGGCGCCTGATGCCGGAAGTGCGTGCCGGACATGGGCAGTTCTTGAGCGCACGCCAAAATGTACGCTCGTGCGGGGTGGTGTTGGCGCGTAGTTTTTGGCGGCGGCACGACGGATCGACGTTGTAACCATTTTGCACACTCCCCCACCCCGCTCGCTACGCGAGCGACCCTCCCCCTGCAGGGGAGGGTAAGGATATCAAAACGCGGTCCCCGCTTTCGGCTTTTTCTCAGAGCCAGCGGCCGTCTCGGCCTCGCGGGGCAGCGGCACGATGCGCAGCGCGGTGATGCGGTTGCGCTCGCGGCGCAGGACGCGGAAGCGGAAGCCGTGGAAGGTGAAGCTCTGGCCGCGTTCGGGGATCGATCGCGCCTCGTGAATGACGAGACCGGCCACCGTGGTCGCCTCCTCATCCGGGAGATGCCAGTCCATGGCGCGGTTGAGATCGCGGATCGGCACCGAGCCGTCGACCACCACCGA
>NZ_DASYMN010000070.1:0-5098 GCF_036009065.1 Bradyrhizobium sp.
CGAACCCAAGGTTCCTTCAACCATACGGGTCCCGATGAAGTGCCGATCGCGATCTTGCTACGACTAGAGCCCTAAAGGCTTCGGTGGGCATCGATCCGATCGATCGGCGACCCGGTTCGGGCGGCCACCCGAACCGGGCCAATCCTCAGGGAACGACGCCAGTATAATCTCTCGCGCTTATACAAGGGTGGGCAAAGCCAACGGGTCGCGCGAATGCGCGCCCGATGATAAACTCCGCGTGCTCACCACGCTTTGTCGACTTGCTCGATGATTGTGGTGGGCAAGGCGTGAAGAGCGCTACGGCTTTCGATCAATCGCACCAAACGAACATGCGAAGGTGATGCGACTGATTCTCCGTTAAGATTTGGTTAAGTTCCAGGCATGATTATCGGGGAAGCAAAAGGGCCCCGATCATGCGAATACACCAACCCAATAGCGAGAAAATCGAGCCGGTGGCAGATGTTGTTGGCAACCAAATCGCAACAAGACCCGTGAGTACCCACCCTGGGGATTTCTTGAGTCCCGATCAAGATGAGGTATTGGCGTTATTGAAGCCAAGCGGTGACCCGAAGCGCACCATTATTTTGGTCGGAAGCGCTCTGGTTGTTGGCTTGGGACTGGGATGGGCGTGCGGGGCAAATAGTGAGGCCTTCAACTCGATCACGCAGACAGAAATGCCTTCGCGTCGATCTCCCGAAATAAAATCAAGCGGCAAAAGCGACGGCGCTCGAAGGACGGCATCCACATCAGGTCTGCAAACACCAGCCGTGGGTTTCCTTGCTGGAGCGCCTTTCGCGAAGGCTGAGGCCGCATCGCCGGGAGCCGCTCGCTTCTCTGTCGACTCAGCAAATACGACGTTGGCCGCGCGGGAGCCTATGGCGCCGGTGCCGGAGACGAGACCGACAACGATCGAGGGTTGGACGGTTCTTGACGTTCGAGGCGGAACGGTTGTTCTCGAAGGGCCGGATGGGGTTCGGACTGCAGGACGAGGCGACACAGTGCCCGGAATCGGGCGAATTGATTCGATCGTGCGTTGGGGCAACCGCTGGATCGTCGCCACAGCAACCGGACTGATCGCGACCCCTTAACAGTCAATGACCGCAGTGATGCCCCGCAGGCCGGCGAAAGAGGCGCTTCTCTAAATCCGCTGGTCACCGAACAATGGGCAGGCGGGGTTTTTGCGCGATCCACCAACGGAATTTGTTGCTACCGGAGCAGAGCGGGCGGCCGGTAGAGATGGAAATGGCCCGAAGCAATTTGCTCCGAGCCATGCTCAATCCGCGAACGTACATCCGGCCCGCCGATCAATCGCTTCTGTCCTGGGCAAACAAGGTTAAGGAATGGTTAAGCTATGGGGTGTCCGATCAGATCGAAAAGCTGGTCCCGCAGCCGCACGATGCGGTCGCATTCGGATTGACCACCCGGAACGAGGCGCCGATCAGGTCGTCGACGAAATCGACTTCCGAGCCCGCCAGGAACGGCACCGAGGCCGGATCGACCAGCACCACCGCGCTATCGCGGGCGATCAGCAGATCGTCCTCGGCCTGCGCCCGCTCGACGTCGAATTTGTACTGGAATCCCGAGCAGCCGCCGCCTTCGACGCTGATGCGGAGCATGGCGCCGTCGCCCTCGACTTTAAGGATTTCGCCGATGCGGCGGGCCGCTCGCTCGCTGATGGTGACGCTTGCTTCTGCCAAATCCCACTCCGAGGCGATGCTGCGGGATTCTTCAAGAGTTTTGAATTGCCCGCAAGGCGTAGTTAAGTGCACCGAGCAGAGGAATCAAACGTTTAAGGGACGAAACCCACGTGCCGGTCGGAATGGCTGCCCCCCGCATGGCCTATGCCTGCGACCCCGACCGCAGCCGGGGGCGGCTGGTCGATGAGCCGCCGAGCAAGACCCGCAGCCCGTTCCGGCGCGATTGCGACCGGGTAATCCATTCCACCGCGTTCCGGCGGTTGAAGCACAAGACCCAGGTGTTCGTGTTCCATGAGGGCGATCACTACCGCACCCGGCTGAGCCATACCCTGGAAGTCGCCCAGATCGCCCGCGCGCTGGCTCGCCAACTCGGCCTCGACGAGGACCTCACCGAGACGCTGGCGCTGGCGCATGACCTCGGCCATCCGCCGTTCGGCCATGCCGGCGAGCGTGCGCTCGATGCCTGCCTGCGGGCCCACGGCGGTTTCGACCATAACGCCCAGACGCTACGGGTGGTGACATCGCTGGAGCATCGATATCCTGGTTTCGACGGCCTCAACCTGACCTGGGAATCGCTGGAAGGTATCGTCAAGCACAACGGGCCGCTGACCGACAGGTGCGGAAAACCGGTCGGGCGTTATCGCGATCACGGCGTGCCGCTGGGGATTTCCGAGTATGACCGGACCTGGAACTTGGAGCTATGGAGTTATGCGTCGCTTGAAGCGCAGGTAGCGGCGATCTCGGATGACATCGCCTACGACGCCCACGACATCGACGATGGCCTGCGCGCCGGATTGTTCACGGTCGATGATCTAAACGTCATGCCGCTGACCGCGGGCATGATCGCGGACATCGCAAAACGCTATCCCGCGCTCGATGACGACCGCCGCGGCGCGGAGCTGGTGCGTGAGCTGATTTCGTATCTGATCGAGGCGGTGTTCTCGGAATCGCGCCGGCGGCTGGACGCCGCCAGGCCGCAATCCGTCCAAGACGTCCGCAACCACGGTAGCGTCCTGATCGCGTTTCGGCCCGAAGCGCAAGATGCCGAGCAGATGATCAAGATTTTTCTCAAACAGCGGATGTACCGCCACCCCCGGGTGATGCGGGTGATGGGCGAAGCTGAATCGATCCTGTTCGACCTGTTCGCGCGCTACCAGCAATCGCCGCATGACCTGCCGCCGGAATGGCTGCGGCGGGACGGCGAGGGCGCCGACAGCCAAACCGACCGGGCGCGGCGGATCGGCAATTTCATCGCGGGGATGACCGACCGTCTTGCCATCACCGAGCATCAGCGGCTCTTTGAGTCGACCCCGGATTTGCGTTAGGCGGCGGCCTGAGTGGCTCATCAGTTCCTAATTGGAACCGGGCATTCGTCGACCTGACACTTACGCGGGAACAAATCCGCCCCATTCAGGCTTATCGCGGACTTTTCCAAAGCCAGGAGGTCTTGATGAGACTGGCAAGGACGGTTCTAGCTGCTGTTACGCTTATGGCCATCAGTTCGGTGACGTTGGCTCAGCAGACGCTTACGGGAACGGTTACCACCAATCGATCGGATTAATGGAACTATCGCAATTCGACCGACGCAAAATGGCACCGTTGGAGCAAATACCCGAGCCACCGAACGATTCAAGGTACAGGACGGCATGCTGAACACAGTGCACGCCGGCGACAAGGTCATACTATCCGTCAGCGAAACCGGCGGGACCAAGACGATCACAAAGCTTGAGAAGCAGTAATCGGACCAGGCATCAGCGGCTCTTTGAGTCGACCCCGGATTTACGTTAGGCGGCGGCATTCCGATTGTGCCGGCGTCAGACTGCCGCCTCCGTCTTCGCGTCGAAAACGTGAAGCCTGGAAGGGCGCATCGCAAGGCGCAGTCTGTCGCGCACCTTCACCCGCGTGGTCGGCTCCACGCTCGCCACCATGGCGCCATCGCCGACCTTCATGTCGAGCAGGATTTCCGAGCCGAGCTGCTCGACCACCTCGATCACGGCGTCGAAACAGAGGTGGTCGGGATCGGCGGCGCCCGCCACGGTGAGATCCTCCGGGCGCACGCCCAGCGTGACCTCGTGGCCGATATGGCCGCGCAGGCGCTGCGCGGTCTCGTCCGGCAGCTTGATGCGCAAGCCGGAGTTCTCGGCGATCAGCGATCCCTCCGCCTCGGTCACGGTAACGGCGGCGAAATTCATGGCCGGCGAGCCGATGAAGCCGGCGACGAACTTGTTGGCGGGCTGATTATACAGCTCGAGCGGCTCCCCCACCTGCTGCACCACGCCGTCCTTCATGACGACGACCCGATCGCCCAGCGTCATGGCCTCGACCTGATCGTGGGTAACGTAAATGGCTGTCGTCCCGAGACGCAGATGCAGCTTCTTGAGCTCGACGCGCATCTGCACCCGCAGCTTGGCATCGAGGTTCGACAGCGGCTCGTCGAACAGGAACACGCGGGGGTGACGCACGATGGCACGGCCCAGCGCCACACGCTGGCGCTGGCCGCCGGAGAGCTGGCGCGGCTTGCGCTTCAGCAATTCGCCGATACCGAGGATGTCGGCCGCGTCCCGTACGCGCTGGTCAATCTCGGGCTTTTCGAATTTGCGCATTTTCAGGCCGAACGCCATGTTGTCGTACACGCTCATGTGCGGGTAGAGCGCGTAGTTCTGGAACACCATGGCGATGTCGCGGTCCATGGGCGCCAGTGCATTGATCACATTGCCGTCGATCGAGATATCGCCGGAACTGATCGCCTCGAGTCCGGCGATCATCCGCAGCGTCGTCGTCTTGCCGCAGCCGGACGGTCCGACGAACACCACGAACTCCTTGTCGCGGATCTGCAGATTGACGTCTTTGACAGCGTGCACGCTGTCGTAGAACTTGTTGATCCCCTTGAGGACGACCTGTCCCATTCGCTCCCACCCGCTTTCAACGGCCTATGCGCGATCCACGTGCGCGCCTTCCAATCCCGTGATCCCCGTCAACCCTTCACCGAGCCGGTCAACCCCGCGACGTAGTGCTCGACGAAGAACGAATAGGCGATGGCGACCGGTATCGATCCGAGCAGGGCGCCGGCCATCAGCGGCCCCCAGAAGAACACGTCGCCGCGGATCAGCTCCGACGTGACGCCGACCGGCACCGTCTTCTGCTCGGGCGAGGACAGGAAGACGAGCGCATAGATGAACTCGTTCCACGACAGCGTGAAAGCGAAGATGCCGGCCGACAGAATGCCCGGGATCGCCACCGGGATGACGATGTAGAGCATGGCCTGCCAGCGCGAGGCGCCGTCGATGCGCGCGCATTCCTCGAGCTCCTTGGGCACCGCCTTGAAGTAGCCCATCATCAGCCAGGTGCAGAACGGAATGAGGAATGTCGGATAGGTCAGGATCAGCGACCACGGCGTGTCA
>NZ_DASYMN010000071.1:0-34719 GCF_036009065.1 Bradyrhizobium sp.
CTCCACGATCAGGACGGTTTTTGCCATCCCGCCCCTCCCGTCAGCCGGTTCCGGCAGCCCGATGCAGCCGCGCCGTCGAATGCGCTCGACGGCGAATTCAAATTAGCGCCAGATTCGCTCTAACCTGTTAAGCCCGAGTGCGATCTTTCTGCGGAGCGGTTTGGACTTGCTTGAGCACGTTCCTGCAGACTCGGGCATGATGGTTCCAAATTAGAGGCCATAGGTTACGGAAAGGCAAACAGCAGGGATGACAAAGCGTGTGCATAACGCCCGCGAAGTGGCTGAAATCGTGGCGATTCAGGCGCTTTCCTTCGTCGCCGGCGAGCCCGAGCGGCTGGGCGCCTTCCTGGCCGAAAGCGGCATCGGACCGGAAACCCTGCGCTCGGCCGCATCAGACCCGCAATTCCTTGTCAGCGTGCTGGATTTCGTGCTGCGCGACGACCAAACGGTAAAGGCGTTCGCCGACGCAAGCGGGCTTCACCCGACCAACATCGCCGCCGCGCGCCAGGCGCTGGGTGAAAACTGGGAGCGCGACGTGCCGTGACCGCGACCGCGCCAGCGCCGGACGGACCGCGGTGCTTTTGCCGCGATTGCCTGGCTGACCTCGATTTTTCGACACGGCGATGCAGCGCCTGCGGCTCGCCGCGGCTGGTGCGTCATCCCGCTTTGGCCGCGCTGACGCTGGCCCACATCGATTGCGACGCGTTCTATGCCACCGTCGAAAAGCGCGACAATCCGGAGCTTGCGGACAGGCCTGTCATCATCGGCGGCGGCAAACGCGGCGTGGTGGCGGCGGCGTGCTACATTTCGCGCACCTTCGGCGTGCGCTCGGCGATGCCGATGTTCAAGGCGCTGGCGCTGTGTCCGCACGCCACCGTGATCCGGCCCGACATGGCGAAATATGTCCGGGTCGGGCGCGAGGTGCGCCACGCCATGCAGGCGCTGACGCCGCTGGTCGAACCGCTGTCGATCGACGAGGCGTTCCTCGACCTTGCCGGTACCCAGCGCGTGCACGGCATGATCCCGGCAAAAGTGCTGGCGCGCTTTGCAAGCCAGGTCGAGCGCGACATCGGCATCACGGTATCGGTGGGCCTGTCCTGCAACAAATTCCTGGCCAAGATCGCCTCCGACCTCGACAAGCCCAGAGGTTTTGCGGCGCTCGACCAGGACGAGGCGCGGGAATTGCTCGCCGCAAAACCGGTCGGCTTCATCTTCGGCGTCGGCCCGGCTACCCAGGAGCGGCTGTCGCAGCGCGGTTTTCGCACCATCGCGGATTTGCAGCGCGCCGACGAGATCGAGCTGATGAAGCAGTTTTCGCTCGAGGGCCGCAGGCTGTGGCGGCTGGCGCGCGGCATCGACGACCGTGCGGTGGTGCCGGACCGCGGCGCCAAGACGATTTCCAGCGAAACCACCTTCGAGACCGACATCCGCGATTTCGCGACGCTGGAAAGGCTGCTGTGGCGCCTGTCGGAAAAGGTGTCCTCGCGGCTCAAGACCGGCGATCTGGCGGGATCGACCATTACGCTGAAACTGAAGACCGCCGATTTCAGGCAGCGTACCCGCTCGCAGACCGTGCATTCGCCGACCCAGTTGGCCGCCAAGATTTTTGCAACTTCGCGCGAAATGCTGGCCAGGGAGGTCGACGGCACCGCGTTCCGGCTGATGGGCACCGGCGTCAGCGCGCTTCGTCCGGGCTCTGTGGCCGACGACACCGACATGCTCGACCGCCGCTCCGCCCACGCCGAACGCGCGATGGACGATTTGCGCAAGAAATTCGGCAGCGCCGCGGTGATCCGCGGCATCGCCTATGACGGGCCGGAGAAGGCAGGGTGAACCACACCAACCGCCGTCATTGCCGGGCTTGACCCGGCAATCCATCCGCTTCGAAATACTCTTGCGAAGAAGAAGATGGATGCGCGGGTCAAGCCCGCGCATGAACGGATGGAGTCTCCGGCTCCATCCGTCACTTACACGGCTTCGAGTCCTTGACGTCGAATTTGCCCATCTTCCCGGAAATCACAAAATCGTTGTAGTCGAGCACCAGCGCCCGCGAGACGCCGTCCTCGTAGAGTTCGAACGACATCGCGTAGACCGGGGTCTGCTCGCCGTCCTTGGCCTTGGCGTCGCGGTCGTAATAGCTGACCGTGACCGGCCAGCGCGTCAGTGCCTTCATCTTGGCGTTGGCGGTGGACGGATCCGGGGACGCAATCTCGCGGTCGCCGGAGATCGCTTTGCCGATCACCGACAGCGTGTTGTAGACCTTCTCGCCGTTGTCGGAGCCGTCATAGACGCTCAGTTCGAGCACGGACTTGCCGCCTTTGGCGGCGGCGATGATGCGCTGGATCTGCTCGGTCGGGAATACCGTGCTGCCGTCGAGCATAAAGGTCTTGGCGACCGGCTGCTTCAGCTTGACGGAGATACGGTCGCCGGTGCGCTCGGCGATGCCGTCGACCGCGCTGGGATCGCCGTTGTTCATCCTGGTATCGATCTTGAAGCGATAACTCTTGCCGGCGCCATCCTCCCAGCTGGTGGAGCGCAGATCGCTGAGCGTGGTCTTGCCCTCGCCGCTGTCGAGTTCGGAAACCTGGCGGAAATCCGAGGTATAGCCCTCGCAGGCGCTGCCGGAAAAATTATACAGGATGCGGCCGCGCGCGGCCTCGATCGAGGTGCTGCCGCGCGACTTCACCAGGCTCAGTTCATAGAGCGCCTGATGCGGCAGAAACGGCGCGCCGGCCGCGGCATCCGCGGCGTTGCCACCGAAGGGCGAAACGAAGGCGATCGCGGCAACCGTCATTGCCCCGGCGCCAAAATGCGAAATCTGGTTCGAACGACCCATGCCGCCTCCCGCGATGAGAATCCCTACAATAATGGCCGCGCTATTGCGCCGCAACCAGGCCGCACCCGGAAACCCGCGAATCGGGTGCCGAATTGCCATATTTTCGGACGCGAATGGAATAGCACGCGCCAGCCGAGGTCGATCCGGCCTCGCTTGCATGTGGCTAAGTGATAGGCGAAATAGGCCGGCCCAGCGTGTTACGTGTAGGAAATCGGGCGCGAAAATGAATGCTTGGGGAGAAACATGGCAGGTACGGTCGAGCAGAAACTGGCGGCACAGGGCATCACCTTGCACGAGGCCGCAGCTCCGGTAGCGAATTATGTCGGCTTCGTGCGCACCGGCAACCTGCTGTTCGTGTCCGGCCAGGTCTGCGTCAATCCCGAAGGCAAGCTGATCGCCAAGGGCAAGCTCGGGGCCGGCGTCACCGTCGAGCAAGGCAACGCCGCGGCGCGCGGCTGCGCCATCAACCTCTTGGCCCAGATCAAGGCCGCGCTCGGCGACCTCGACAAGGTGGTGCGCGTGGTCCGGCTCGGCGGTTTTGTCAATTCGGCTCCCGATTTCGTCGACGGGCCCAAGGTGTTGAACGGCGCCTCCGACCTGATGGTGGCAGCCTTCGGCGACAAGGGGCGCCACGCTCGCACCACCGTCGGCGTCGCTTCCCTGCCGGCCGATGCCGCGGTCGAGGTCGAAGGCCTGTTCGAGGTCGCGTAGCGGAGGACGCGGATGCGGGCGCCGGACTGGCTGACCGCACGGCCGGTGGCCCATCGCGGACTGCACGACCGCGCCCACGGCATGGTCGAGAACATGCCCGGCGCGGCTGCCGCCGCGATTGCGGGGAATTTCGCCATCGAGTGCGACATCCAGCTCGCTGCGGACGGCGAAGCGATGGTGCATCACGACGACGAACTCGGCCGCCTCACCCAAGGCCGCGGCGCGCTGCTCGGCAAGACCTCGGCCGAACTCAAACAGGTTAAGTTCAACGACACAAGGGAAAGGATGATGTCGCTCGGCGACCTCTGCGCGCTGGTCGCGGGCCGGGTGCCGCTGCTGATCGAGGTGAAAAGCCATTTTGACGGCGACCGCAAACTTGTCACGCGGATGGCCGAAGTGCTGGCGTCCTATGCGGGACCCGCGGCCGGGATGTCGTTCGATCCGGACCAGGTGATCGCGCTGCGGGAGCTCATTCCGACACGGCCGCGAGGCATCGTCGCCGAGCGCGAATATACCGAGGCTGAGTGGCCGGAAGCGACGCCGGCACAGCGCGCCGGCATGCTGCATCTGTGCCATGCCTTCCGGACCCAGCCGCATTTCGTGGCTTACTACGTAAACGACCTGCCCGCCGCAGCGCCCTGGATCGCCCGCAACATCTTCCGCTGCCCACTGCTGACCTGGACGGTGCGTACGCCGGAACAGCGGGCACTCGCCGCTCGCCACGCCGACCAGATCATTTTCGAACGGTTCCGGCCGGAAGCCTGAGCCGCCGAAGCACTTGAAGTCGCCTGTGCAATGCACGATCTTTAGCGCGGGTCACCGCAATCGAAGGCTGATCGCAATGTGACCGGTTCAAGTTGTCGATGACATCATCCGAAATTTCCCTCGAAGCGGTATCGTCGGTCAGCCAGATTCAGGCCGACCAATGGGATACCTGCGCAACCCCCTCGACCGATCCCGGCCCGGACAATGGCCTGCATCCACCGGCTTCATCCGGTTTCACAGGTAATTCGTGCTGCCGTTCAACGACCGAATACAACCCATTTGTTTCACACGCTTTTTTTGCCGCGCTGGAGGCGTCCGGTTCGGCCTGTGCGCGGACCGGCTGGGCCGCGCGCCATCTGATCGCCCGGCTCGACGGCGCGATCGCCGGCATCGTGCCATGCTATCTGAAATCGCATTCGCAAGGCGAATACGTGTTCGACCGCGGCTGGGCCGACGCCTATGAGCGCGCCGGCGGCCGCTATTATCCAAAACTCCAGGCCTCGGTCCCGTTCACTCCGGCGACGGGACCGCGGCTGCTGATCCGCGACGGCGTCGATACGGAACCGATCCGCGGAGCGCTCGCAGCTGGACTGGTCGCGCTGTGCGACGCGACCGAAGCCTCCTCGGTTCACGTCACATTTGCGCCCGAGCAGGAATGGAAATTCCTCGCCGAGAACGGTTTTCTGCAGCGGACCGACCAGCAGTTCCACTGGCACAATGAAGGCTATGGGACGTTCGAGGACTTCCTCGGCTCGCTCAACTCGCGGCATCGCAAGGCGATCCGCAGGGAGCGCCGGGAGGCGGTGGCCGACGGCATCACGATTCATGCGCTGACCGGCGGCGACATCACCGAGGACGCGTGGGATGCGTTCTTCGATTTCTACATGGAAACCGGTTCGCGAAAATGGGGCCGGCCCTACCTCACCCGCGCGTTCTTTTCGTTGGTCGGCGAGAGCATGGCCAGGGATGTGCTGCTGGTGATGGCGAGGCGTAACGGGCGCTGGATCGCCGGCGCGATCAATTTCATCGGCTCGGATGCGCTGTTCGGACGCAACTGGGGCGCAGTCGAGCACCACCCGTTCCTGCATTTCGAGGTCTGCTACTACCAGGCCATCGATTTTGCGATCCGGCGTGGCCTGAAGCGGGTCGAGGCCGGCGCGCAGGGCGAACACAAGATCGCGCGCGGCTACCTGCCGCAGACCACCTACTCCGCGCATTACATCGTCGATCCCGGCCTGCGCCGCGCAGTGCGGGAGTATCTCGGGCGTGAGCGGCGGTATGTGGCCGAAGCGGTGCGCGAACTGACCGACGCCGGCCCGTTCCGCAAGACCGGCGAGCCGTCTTGATGAGCAGATGCAGGGAGCAGCCATGACCGCTTATGACAGCAACAACATCTTCGCCAAAATCCTGCGCGGCGAGTTTCCCTGTTACAAGGTTTTTGAGGACGACCACGCGCTCGCCTTCCTCGACATCATGCCGCGCACGTCAGGCCATACGCTGGTTATTCCGAAGGCGCCGGCCCGCAACATTCTCGATATTGAGCCGGAAGATTTCGCCCATGTCGCGCGCGCCTCCCGCACCATCGCCCGCGCGGCGATGCAGGCGTTCGACGCCGACGGCATCACCCTGCAGCAATTCAGCGAGGCCGCCGGCGGCCAGGTGGTGTTTCACCTGCACATGCATGTGATGCCGCGCCACAACGGCATCGCGCTGCTTCCCCCCGCCAGCCGCAAGGAAGACGCGAAGGTGCTGGAAGACAATGCCACCAAGCTGATCGCCGCGCTGAAGAGCGCGTGACCGACGTTAGAGAGCCGTCATCCTGAGGTGCTCGCCGTCTTCGGCGAGCCTCGAAGGGCGACGGCGTCGGGAGGCAGCCCTCCAGAACATTCATCCTTCGAGGCTCACCTGACGGCGCTTAGCGCCGTCAGGTGAGCACCTCAGGATGACGGATTCGCGTGTTATTCCGTGTCCAAATCGCCCGCTTGCGCCAGCGGGGTGAATTCGCAGCGGTCGGGCTTGAGGTCCAGGAGCGGAGTCTCGTCGAGGCAATCGAGGCCGCGGACCAGCACGAGGTTGCCCTCGATGCCGACCAGCTTGACGATCGAGGTGCCGATCGGGTTGGGCCGCACCGGCGAGCGCAGCGAAAACGTGCCGCGGGTCGAAGCGTCGTTCTTCGGGCTCTGCAGCACGAGGTCGCGGCGCGACTGATGCAGCCAGTAGATCACTTCCAGGTTCGAGTAGAAATGGACGCCCTGCAGCGCCGGGACCCACGGCTCGAAAATCTCCAGCCGGCACACCGGGCCGTCATGACGCCCCTGCCGCGGGGTCATCAGGCGCGAGGTCCAGGGGGTGCGGATGCGGCCGATAAAGACCAGCCCGGCGTCGCGCGCCTTCGGCGGGTCAACCGTGGTTTCGCCTTCGCGGATTTCGCTCTCGCTGACCATCTTAAGATTCAATCCAGTGTTATGTTCTGCGCTCTTATGACCTTCGACCATCGTGCGCGGTCGGCGTCAATAAATTCCGCGATCGCCGCGGGGCTGCGCGGACGGAACACGGGAAAGCCGATCCTTTCCAGCGAGGCGCGAAATGCGTCATCATTCAGGGCCCGATCGAGGCTTGCGCTGATCTTCTGTGCGACGTCTTCCGGCAGTTTCGCGGGCGCAGCGATGCCGTACCAGACGCTGACGACATAATCCGGATAGCCGCTCTCCGCGATGGTCGGGACATCGGGAAGGTCGGGGCTTCGCTGCGCCGAACTGACGCCCAAGGGTCGCAACAGTCCGGATTTTACCGGCGGCAGCGCGGTGCTCAGCGTGTCGAACATCACCTGGATATTGCCCGAGAGCAGGTCGGTGAGCGCCGGGCCCGCACCCTTGTAGGGCACATGAACCATGTCGACGCCGGCGATCTGTTTGAACATCTCGCCAGCGAGATGAATGGTGCCGCCGGTACCGGCCGAGCCGAAATTCAGCTTGCCGGGATTTTGTTTCGCATAGGCGACGAATTCCCCCACCGTTTTCGCCGGCACCGAGGGGTGGATTTCCATTACCACCGGCAGATCGGTGACCAGCGCCAGCATCCGAAAATCCTTCACCGGATCGTAGGGCAGCTTCTTGTAGAGCATCGGATTGAGCACGATGATCGACGCCGCCGAGACGAACAGCGTGTAGCCGTCGGGCTCGGCGCGGGCCACGGCTTCAGCGCCGATCGCCCCCTGCGCGCCGGCCTTGTTCTCGACGATGGTCGCCTGCTTGAGGTCCCGGCCGAGAAACTCGGCGACCAGCCGGCCGAGGACGTCGGTCGGCCCGCCCGCGGCATAGGGAACAACGAGTTTTATGGGGCGCACCGGATATTCGGCGGCGCGAACATTGCTCGCAAGCAGCGCGGCGGCGATTGCCAGGCATGAGATCGCGGTGGATCGTGCGTTCAACATCTTCGTTTCCCCCGTCAGCCCAGCCACCATTTGCCGGCAAGCATAACAACCTCGCCGCAGACCACGCCAGCTAAGATCGATCTGCGTGTCACTATAAAAGCCACTAGCCCCGCCGCCACCGCGCCATAACGCAAAAAGCCCGGCACGCTCGCCAGCGCGCCCGGCGGGAACACCAATATCTGCGCGATCACGCCGGCAAGAATGGCGGTTGCGACCGCGCGCACCCAGACCAGCAGTTCGGAACCTTCGTCGACGCCGCCGCCGAGCCACAGCCCCAGCATGCGCCAGACCTCGTTGGGCAGGAATCCCGCCAGCAGCATCGCCATCAGCGCATGCCAGTCGCCAAAGAAATGGCCGACGAAATCGCTCATGCGCGCTCCCGCCACCAGTGCACGCCGTAGGCAATGCTGCCCGCCGACACGCCGCTGATCAGGATGTCGACGCCGGTGTGCAGCATCGACACAAAAGGAAACAGCCCCAGCCCCAATGCCAGTGCGAGGACGTCGGAAAGCTGCCGGCAATTTCGCGCGGTGCTCAACAGGAATGCCAGCGGCGTCAGCAGCAGGATCGCAGCGCCCAGCAGCGGCGGCAAATTGGCTGCGAGGCCGTAGCCGATGCTGGTTGCGGTGAGGCAGACGGCCTGCAGGCCGAGGCCGAGCCCGTTGGTGAAGGCCACGCGCCGTCCGCGCGGCACCTGCGGCAGCAGCCGAAAGCACTCCACCCACAAGGTAACCGCGATGAAGTGGGTCGGCAGGATCAGATGCCGCCGTTTGGTCCGCGGCGTGCGCAGCATCGGCAGCACCGACACCACCATCGGGAACAGCCGGATCGCGCTGACAGTGACCGCGATCGCCGCCTGTATTACCGTCGCACCGGAACCCAATGTCGAGATGAGAATGATCTGCGCCGGCCCTGCCCAGACCAGGGCCGTGCTGGCCAGCACCCATCCCAGGCTGAAACGGGTGTCATGCGCGAGCGCGCCGATGCCAAGATAGGTCGCGAACAGCACCAGAGTGAGGACCGTCGAAGCGACCGAGCGCAGACCCCACACGAACGCACGCGTGGAGCTTTGCCATTCTGGAGAATCGAGCGCGGGAAGCGGCACGGGCACCCGGAACACGTGAATTATGATGGCATAACGCTGCTGAAACGCACCCCGCGTCAAGCGAGCCGCGGTTCACGGCAGCCCTGCAATCGTCCGTCAGCCCCTGTTTCGCAGCACAAAACAGGCGCCGCCAGCGCGGCGAATCCGGTTGCAGAGATCGTCGGCGGCTACGCGCGTGTCGGCGCCGATGCGCACCTGGTAGAACGTCCGGACACCCCGGCTGCGCCACGTCGTGCCAAGCAGGCTGGGATCCTGGTCGCCGATCACGGCGCTCAGCCGCTTCATTGCGCGGGCATACATTGCAAGCGCCCGATTGCGATCGAAGCCGGCCGCGAGCTGCACGCCCCACGCTCGTGCAGCGCTGAGTTTCACGTGCTGTTCAAGTTCGGTAACGAAGGGATTGGGCGCGCGCTTCAGCAGCGCCATCAGACCGCGGCAACTGGTCGTCGGCGCGCGGTCCAGAGGTTTGCCGCTTTTGCCCGCCGCGGCCCAGTCGTCGACCGAGGTACCCGTGATGGCGAAAACGTAATTGCGGGTCTCCGACGGCATATGGCCGGTGCCGGCGAGCCATTCCTGCACCCGCCGCGGCCCGGCATTATAAGCCGCCGCGGCGAGGCCGAGATTGCCGAACTGGCCGCGCAGCTCGTTCAAGAATTCCGCCGATTTCGGCAACGCCTGCACCGGATCGAAGGGATCGAGCAGCCGCCGCTCGCTGGCGGTGCCCGGCATGAATTGCGCGATGCCCTGCGCGCGCTGGCCGCGGCGCGTCATCGGACCTATGGCGTCGGCCTGAAACCGGCTTTCCTGCCAGATCACGCGCGCGAAGAATTCCAGCGGCAGGTCCTGCGATTTCGCCGCCGACTCGATCATCAGGCACATCGACTCGCGCGTGTCGGTATCGCGCGCGGTTTCCGGCTTTTGCAGCTCGGCTTTCCTTTCATCCGTCGGGACGGCAAGCTCTTCTACGCTTGGCCGTGCGGCCTCCCTACCGGGCAACGCATTCTGCCCAATCGCCGCAGCGCATGACGACCAGGCCAGAGCGGCGCAAAGTAACCGCAGACCTATGACTTTTCGCAGCGTCATGTGAGCTTCCCGTTGGCCGTGCTTGACACACGGAACCGACCAGCTAGCTATTGAAGAATGATGGCGCACATGTGGGAGCGCAAGATATGACCGCAGCTTCGGATCAAGCGCTCGGATTCGCACCAGACGACGACGCGCCGATTCCCTACATGGCGCGGACGCGCGACTATTATCAGGCGATCGGCTATGAGACGCCCTACCGCTGGGCGCACTACACAGACGCGCCGTTTCAGCCGCTGCGCAAACCCCTTAGCCTATCCCGCGTCGCCATCGTCACCACGGCGGCCCCGTTCGATCCCGCCAGGGGCGATCAGGGGCCCGGCGCGAAATACAACGGCGGCGCCAAATTCTATTCGGTCTATGACGGCGACACCTCGAAACCGCACGACCTTCGGATTTCCCACATCGCCTATGACCGCGTCCACACCTCGGCCGACGACAGCGGCACCTGGTTTCCGCTGCCGCAATTGCAGCGGCTCGCGGCCTTGGGACGGATCGGCGAGGTCGCGCCGCGCTTCTTCGGCGCGCCGACCAACCGCAGCCATCGCGTCACCATCGAGACCGACGCTCCTGAAATCCTGGCACGCTGCCGCGCCGACGGCGTGGAGGCCGCGGTGCTGGTGCCGAACTGCCCGGTGTGTCATCAGACCATCAGCCTGGTCGCGCGGCATCTGGAGGCCAACGGCATCTCTACGGTAGTGATGGGCTGCGCCAAGGATATCGTCGAGCACGCCGCGGTGCCGCGCTTTGTGTTCAGCGATTTTCCGCTCGGCAATTCGGCCGGCAGGCCGCACGATCCGGACTCGCAAGGATTCACGCTGGAACTGGCGCTGCGGGTGCTGGAAGCCGCACCGGGTGCGCAGACCACGGTGCAGTCGCCGCTGCGCTGGAGCGCGGACGGGTCCTGGAAGCGCGATTACAACAACATCGCGCAGATAAGCGGCGAGGAGTTGGCGCGGCGGCGGCGCGAGTTCGACGCTCAGAAAGCGATCGCGCGCGGCATCCGCGAGGGCGCGGCGTAAAAAAGGGAGCCGCCGGCACGCGGCATCCGGTTTACCTTAAGAACAGGATTGCAAAGTTCCACGTATGCACGCGCAAGCCGACGCCGTAGTGTTAGCAAAACGTTAACACGGGAGGCGATCATGATCGACCGACGGCAAACTGCTCGCGCCCGCGTCATCTACAGCGGCGTTGTTGCCTTTAACCAACGTCAATCGACGATGGATTGCGTGGTCCGCAATTTTTCCGATCATGGCGCGAAAGTCGAATTCGAAAATGCCGCCCTGTTGCCGGACCAGGTCGATCTCGTGATCCCCAGAAAGAGCCGCGCGTTTTTGGCAAAAATTATCTGGCGTCAGCCTAACGCGGCCGGCGTCGCGTTCCGGCCGTTGCGGAATAACGATCCGGTCCCGATTGACTGGGCACGCAAGCTGCGCGCATCCGAACTGGAGCGGCGCAAACTCCAGAACAGGCTCACGCAACTGTTGTCCGAGCACTGACATTCCCGTGCAAAGAAAAAAACCGGCTGTCGTGAGAGGCGCCGACTTCTTCAGTTTGCGCTGCAATCCGGTCTACACCTTGACCAGCGGACCGCGTGAGGCCGGGCCTTTCGAGCCGCCGCTGGGCGGGCCGCCCGGTTTCGGCTTGCGCGGCGGATTGCGCTTGCGCGCGCCCGGAAGCTTTTCCGGCTTCGGCGTGACCGGCCCGTCGAGATACTCGAAGCCGATTTTTTCCTGACCGGGCTCGGTGTCCGCCTCGTCCTTGACTAGCACGACGCGGACGTGGCCGCCGCCCTTCAGCTTGCCAAACAGCACCTCGTCCGCCAGCGGCTTCTTGATGTGCTCCTGGATTACGCGGGCCATCGGCCGCGCGCCCATCTGCTCGTCGTAGCCGTGCTGAATGAGCCAGGCCTTCGCGGGTTCCGACAATTCGATGGTGACGTCGCGGTCCGCAAGCTGGGCCTCGAGCTGCAGCACGAATTTCTCCACCACCATGCCGATCACCTCGGCATTGAGATGCGCGAACGAAATGATCGCGTCGAGCCGGTTGCGGAATTCAGGCGCGAACTGCCGGTTGATCGCCTCATGATCGTCGCCTTCCCGCTTGTTGCGGGTGAAGCCGAACGCCTGCCGCGCCAGATCGGCGGCGCCGGCGTTGGTGGTCATGATCAGGATAACGTTGCGGAAGTTGACCGCCTTGCCGTTGTGGTCGGTCAGCTTGCCGTGGTCCATGATCTGCAGCAGCACATTGTAAAGATCCGGATGCGCCTTCTCGATTTCGTCGAGCAGCACCACGCAATGCGGATGCTGATCCACGCCATCGGTGAGCAGGCCGCCCTGGTCGAAGCCGACATAGCCGGGAGGCGCGCCGATCAGACGCGATACGGTATGGCGTTCCATATATTCCGACATGTCGAACCGGATCAGTTCGACGCCGAGCGACTCCGCCAGCTGCTTGGCCACCTCGGTCTTGCCGACGCCGGTCGGACCCGAAAACAAGTAGGAGCCGATCGGCTTCTCCGGTTCGCGTAAGCCGGCGCGCGCCAGCTTGATCGACGCCGACAGCGCCTCGATCGCCTTGTCCTGGCCGAACACGACGCGCTTCAGCGTCTGCTCGAGGTGCTTCAGCACCTCGGCGTCGTCCTTGGATACGCTCTTTGGCGGAATCCGCGCCATCGTGGCGATGGTGGTCTCGATCTCCTTGATGCCGATGGTCTTCTTGCGCTTGTTTTCGGCAACCAGCATCTGCGCGGCGCCGGATTCGTCGATCACGTCGATCGCCTTGTCCGGCAGCTTGCGGTCGTGGATGTAGCGCGAGGAAAGCTGAACCGCGGCCTCGATGGCCTCGTTGGTGTATTTCAGCCGGTGATAGTCCTCGAAATACGGCTTCAGACCTTTAAGGATCGCGATGGCATCCTCGACCGTCGGCTCGTTGATGTCGATCTTCTGGAACCGGCGCACCAGCGCGCGATCCTTCTCGAAATGCTGCCGGTATTCCTTGTAGGTAGTCGAACCCATGCAGCGGATCGTGCCCGACGCGAGGGCAGGCTTGAGCAGATTGGAGGCATCCATGGCGCCGCCGGACGTGGCGCCGGCGCCGATGACGGTATGGATTTCGTCGATGAACAGGATCGCATTGGGATGCGCTTCGAGCTCCTTGAGAACCTGCTTCAGCCGCTCCTCGAAGTCGCCGCGATAGCGCGTGCCCGCCAGCAACGTGCCCATGTCGAGCGAGAACACGGTTGCCGCCGCCAGCACCTCCGGCACCTCGCTGTCGACGATACGCTTGGCAAGTCCCTCCGCAATCGCGGTCTTGCCGACGCCGGCCTCGCCTACAAACAATGGGTTGTTCTTCTGCCGGCGGCACAGCACCTGGATCGCCCGGTTGATTTCCGAATTTCGTCCGATCACCGGATCGATCTTGCCGTCGCGCGCCTTCTTGTTGAGGTTCACGCAATAGGTATCGAGCGCGTCGCCCTTTTTCTTGGAGTCTTCGCCGTTCTTTGATTCGGTCTCCTCGTCGACGCCGCGCACCGGGCGCGCCTCGGAGACCCCGGGCCGCTTGGCGATGCCGTGACTGATGTAATTGACGGCGTCGTAGCGCGTCATGTCCTGCTCCTGCAGGAAATACGCGGCATGGCTCTCGCGCTCGGCGAAGATCGCGATCAGGACATTGGCGCCGGTCACCTCTTCGCGACCCGATGACTGGACGTGAATCACCGCGCGCTGGATCACGCGCTGAAAGCCCGCGGTCGGCTTGGCGTCGTCGACGCCGTCGGTCACCAGGTTTTCGAATTCGGTTTCAAGATAATTGACCAGGCTGGTGCGCAGCTTGTCGAGATCCACGCTGCAGGCCCGCATCACCGCCGCCGCGTCCGAATCATCGATCAGCGACAGCAGCAGGTGTTCGAGCGTCGCATATTGATGGTGGCGCTCGTTTGCGATCGCGAGGGCGCGATGCAGGGATTGTTCAAGGCTTTGAGAAAAAGTCGGCATTCGCGTCCTCTATGGCCCCCGCCATCATGATCGCCGTTGCCGCGTCAGGCAACAACAACCTTTGTCATATAGTCACCCTTGATCATGGCGAAAGGTCGGTTCCGTCGCTCGCATCCGCTGGAAAATTCGATGCAAGACCCGTTCCCGTTTTCAGGCGGTTGCACGCCAAAGCTACTTCTTTTCCATCACGCATTGCAAAGGATGCTGGTGCTTTCGGGCGAAATCCATCACCTGCGTCACCTTGGTCTCGGCAATTTCGTAGGTAAAAACGCCGCACTCCCCGATTCCGTGATGATGAACGTGCAGCATGATCTTGGTTGCCGCTTCGACATCCTTCTGGAAGAATTTCTCCAGCACATGAACGACAAATTCCATCGGGGTGTAATCGTCGTTCAATATCAGGACGCGGTACAGATTCGGACGTTTCGTCTTCGGCTTGACCTTGGTGATGACCGATGTGGCAGGACCGCTTGGTCCACCGGGCCGGCCCTCGTCGTTTTTGCCCATTCGGGGAACAGAGGCGATGCCTCGGGTTGTCGCGGACGGATCGATGTTTGAAGGCGGCTGCAGCATGGCTTAAGTATTCGAAATCCCCACAGGAAAACCGGACAGCGACCAGCCGATGGTCCTTGAGTGGAGCCATCGTCAGGTTTCTCGGCAAGCTTTCCGAATCGCCGCTCCCGGCCGGCGCCGATCCCTTTGCTGGATCGATAACAGGAATATGGGACAGCATCCGGCCCGCCGCAAGCGCGCGGACAATCCCTGGATGTGCCGTGCCTGGTAGCTGATTCCCGGCGCCGGCGCGCTTCCGAAGGTTAATCGATCCTGCCCTGATTGACAAAATGCCGCCGTCCGCCGTTTAGCGCCTGTTGACAATGGCTGCAGCTAACCGGGGCCGAAAGCCAGGATATGCGGCTATTTACCGATTTTTTCAGCACCGCTTTACCACCTGTTTAGTCGTGGCGGCCGAAATGGGGGCAGAAACCCTTTTTCCGGTGACAAACATGTCCAGTGCATCACTTCGCCATCAGGTTCGCGGCGCCGCCACCCGGTTTATCCGGGCTGACGAGGGCAATATCGCCGTGCTCTTCGGCATCGCGCTGTTGCCAATCCTCAGCTTCATCGGCGCGGCGGTCGACTATACCCGCGCCAACAGCGCGCGGTCCTCGATGCAGGCGGCGCTCGACTCAACGGCGCTGATGCTCTCGAAGGACCTCTCCGAAGGCGCCATCACGCCTTCGCAGGTTAACACGAAGGCGTCGAGCTATTTCACCGCGCTCTACACCAATCCGGACGCCAAATCGGTGGCGGTCACCGCCAATTATACGGCCAGCAGTTCCATCGGCTCCACGATCCAGGTGAACGGATCGGGCGCGGTGACCACCGACTTCCTGAAGGTCGCGGGCTTCCCCACTATCAATTTCAACGGTACTTCGACGACCGCCTGGGGTAACGTGCGGATGCGCGTCGCAATGGCGCTCGACAACACCGGATCGATGGCCGAGGACGGCAAAATGCCGGCGATGCAGAGCGCCGCCAAGGCCCTGGTGGACCAGCTGAGTGGGTTCGCCAAGACCGCTGGCGATATCTACATCTCGATCATACCGTTCGCCAAGGACGTCAATGTCGGCGCCAGCAACTATAACCAAAGCTGGATCGACTGGACCGACTGGGATGCGGCGAACGGAGCCGACGAGTGCACCAAATACAAAAAGAACGGCAACTGCAAAACCTCCGTTTGGGTACCGGACGACCATGATACCTGGACCGGCTGTGTCACCGACCGCGATCAGGACTATGACACCAAGAACACGGCACCGACGAGCAGCGCCACGCGCTTTCCGGCCGAAGAATACGTCTCCTACGGAGAGAAATTCTGCAAGCCAGGCAACAACCCGTATTTGCAGCCAATCATGCCGCTGAGCTACGACTGGAGCGCCATCAAAACCCTGATCGGCAACATGCAGCCGACCGGAAACACCAACCAGGGAATCGGCATGGCATGGGCCTGGATGACGCTAACCCAATCCGCCCCATTCAACGCGCCGGCTAAGGACCCCAACTACACCTACAAGGACGCGATTGTGCTGCTGTCCGATGGCTTGAACACGCAAAACCGATGGTACGGCAACGCCGCGCAGATCGATGCGCGCCAGAAAATCCTGTGCGATAACGCCAAAGCTGCCGGCGTCACGATCTATACGGTTCACGTCAATACCGGCTCGCCGCCCGATCCGGTGTCTTCCGTCCTGCAATACTGTGCCAGCGGTTCGCAGAACTTCTATGTGGTGACAACGGCGAGCCAGACGGCCACCGTGTTCAACTCGATCGGGACATCGCTCTCGAAACTCCGCGTCGCCAAATAAGAACGCCGATCCGAATCAAAAAAGCCCGGCCGCAATGGCCGGGCTTTTTATTTTCTCGGGAGCCGCCTGAATTAGCGCGCAGCGGCCGGGCTTAATTTCGCGACCAGGCCTTCGATCGGCTTGTAGGTCTGCTTGGCGAGATCGGCGTAGAGGCCGGCGATCTTCTGCGACTCCGCCACGAACGTCTCGTAGGCCGATTTTGCGTATTCGGTCTGCACTTCGAGCGCCTTGTCCAGCGACTTCACGCCGGCCAGCTTCTCGACGAATGACTTGGTGTCTTCAAACGACTTCTTGGTGTAGTCGCCATAGGCGGTGGCGATGGCTTGAAAGCCGCTCTGGAGCGTGTTCGCCGACGCAACGACCGTGTCGAACTGCTCTTTGCCGTACTGCTGAATCTCTTCGACTTTAACCACGATGATGTCCTTTCCCAGACTGATGTAAACTTGATCTGCCGGGAGGTTCCGGCTCCCTGACCATGACAACTATATAGTGCACCGCACAATATAAGTCAAGAATATTGTGCGACGCACAAATATCCATTTAACCGCAAAGGCAGTTGCCGCTTGCAAGGGTTGCTTAACCCTTTGGAAACTTGGGCGACCTACCTTGATTCTCTACGTTGTTTCATGCTCCGGTCGGAAAGTCGAAAACCCACGTCGACGCAGCATCTTAGCTTGAATGGCGATCTGATCCGCCATCCCCGCCGAGAGGATCGTCCGTGTCGAATGCTTTCGGCCGAGGCAGTCAGCGGCCGTTGGGCATAATTTAGCCTCACGGACCGGTGATCTAGAGTGAAATTGGGGACGGGGAAGTTCATGTTTCGCACAACCTCAACACGCGCCCTCCGGGCTTGCGTTCTCGGGCTTGCAACCATCACCACCGTCGTCATCTTCACCACCGACACTGCCGATGCGCGGCGCCACAGGCACCGGAACCACGTCCGTCACCAGTCGAGCTACAGCCCGGCGTTTGCCTCGATCATCGTTGACGCCAATTCAGGCGCGACACTCTCCGCCAGCAATCCCGATGCGTTGCGTCACCCCGCCTCCCTGACCAAGATCATGACGCTTTATCTGCTGTTCGAGCGTCTCGACGCCGGCAAACTCAAGCTCGACAGCGAAATGGACGTTTCCGAGCACGCTTCCGAACAAGCCCCGACCAAGCTCGGTTTGCGCCCGGGCCAGACCATCAAGGTTGAGGACGCCATCAAGGGACTGGTGACGCGTTCGGCCAATGACGCTGCGGCCGTGATCGCCGAAGCCATTGCCGGCGATGAAGACGATTTCGCCAAGCTGATGACCCGCAAGGCGCGCGCGCTCGGCATGACCCGCACGGTGTACCGTAATGCCTCGGGACTTCCTAACAGCGATCAGGTCACCACCGCACGCGACCAAGCCACCCTCGGCCGCGCCATCCAGGACCGTTTCCCGCGCTATTACCGATACTTCTCGATCAGCGCGTTCAATTACCACGGCCGTTCGATCCGCAATCATAACAAGCTGCTCGGCAACGTCGAAGGCGTGGACGGAATCAAGACCGGTTACACCCGCGCGTCCGGCTTCAACCTCGTGACCTCGATGCGGCGCGGCAACCGCCACATTGTCGGCGTGGTGCTGGGCGGCCGCAGCGGCGGCTCGCGCGACGCCATCATGCGCAACCTGCTCGCGGAGAACCTCGAAAAGGCCGCGGGCAAACGCACCGTGGCCGCAATCACCGAACGCAGCCCGTCGGATGCCAATGCCGATATTGCCGAGGATCAGGCCCAGTCGCGGCCGACCCAGATGGTTCAGGTCCAGGGCGCCATGCAGGTGGCATCGGCAGCGCCGGAGGAAGCCGCGCCGATGCGACCAGCGCCGCTTGTTACCAAACCCTCGATCATCGCCAACGCGACGGCAGCGCTGCCGCCGGCGCCGGCGAAACCGGAGCCCGCTCCGCTCACCAGCGGCGTGATCCAGACCCAGCAGATCGCCGCCATCCCCGGTTCATCGGAGCCGATGAAGCCGGTACGGGTGAAAACGGTCCAGATCAGGGCCGGGCAGATAAAGCTGGCGTCAGCCGGTCCTGCGCAGCCGGCGGTCACCAATGCGATCCCGCCTGTGCGCGCCGACGTGCCGGAAACGTCGGGCTCGCTGGTCGCCAGAGCCGAGTTGAACAAGGCGGAGATGCCGCCGCAGCCGGCGAACCACGGCACCGGGCGCGGCCTGCTCGGCGTGCTGCCGGCATCGAGCGTACCCACCTCGCAGGCGATGGCGTCCTCCGACTCCTCCCATGCGCAGCCGCAAGCCATTCAACAGAACGGCGCGATCAAACCGGTTGCGGCCCGGACCGGATGGATCATTCAGGTCGGCGCGCTGGAAACCGAAGGCGAAGCACGGCAGCGCCTGGAAGCCGCGCGCGATCAGGCCCGCGGCATGCTCGGAAAGGCCGATTCGTTCACCGAGCCGGTGGTCGCCAAGGGCGAGAAGAAGCTGTTCCGCGCCCGGTTTGCAGGCCTCGACCGCGATCAGGCCGAAGCGGTGTGCCGGACCCTGAAGCGCTCCGACATTTCCTGCATCACCATCAGGAACTGATCGGCGATAGCAATCACAGAGCGTTTTGTGTTTGCAGTGGCCGGGGCTTTGCTTCGGCCATTCGCTTTTTCACCTGTCGACACACAATTCCGGGCGGCGAAAACCTCTCGTCAAGGATTAGCCGCTACAAATAGGTAACCACGATCGACAACGCCGGATAACGGCGGGCGGCACGGGCGTCAATCGGAGACAAGCAGAAGCAGACTCGCGGTTAGTAGCGTTTGGGTGCGTGCCGGAGTTAGCTGCGATGAGTGCGAAGCAGAGTGTCCTTGGCCTCGTTTACACGGGCGGCCAGGTACGTCGACCCCCCCTGGTCGGGATGCAATTTCTTCATCAGGGCGCGGTGCGCGCGCCCGATTTCCTCGCTCGTCGCCCCCGGCTGCAGGCCAAGGATCTGATAGGCCTCCTCGTTCGTCATTTTGCCGCTCGCCGCCGTGCGGCGCTGCCCCGGTGCCGCGTCTGCCTGCGCGTCCTGACGCCAGGCGGGAAACCTGCGGTCCAGATAGCTTTCAAGTAGCGCGACGCTCTCGGCATCGAAGCCGGTCATCATCGCCGCCAGCTGTGGCAGATCGTATTCGTCCAGCGCGTGGCCGGCGTGGGGCCCGGCCACGATCCGGCCGCTAAGTTCGCCGCTGTCGTGATCCAGCGCCATCTCCAGAAATTGCGAGCGGACTTGCGAGGCCTGTCCCGGCGAGCGTTTGGTGCGGGAGCCGAACAGCCCGCCGATACTGCTGAAGCCCGATGCCCCGAATGGCGACCAGCCCAGCAGCCCCGCGCCGAAAATGCCGAGCGGAATCGCTACTGCGAGTTCGCCCTTGATGCCGGTAAAGGCGGCCCCCGCCAGCGCCACCACTCCGCCCCCGATCTTGATCGCGCGGGCAAGCACGACCGGATTGGCCGCGCGGAACATCTGCAGCAGCATGTAGAGCACAATGACGGCGACGGCGCCGGCGATCAGCGTAGGCATCGGCAATAGATAGTATGTTGGCGGCTACAGCGAAAGCGGCCGGCTACTTCATCTGCCCGAGCAGTTGCGCGGCGCCGCTGCCGGGGCGCGACAGACGCAAAAGCGCGCCGCGTCCACCCGCCGCATACGCCGCCGCCGCCCGCAGCAGCTCGCGCAACTGTGCCGCAGCACCGGGATCGAACCGGCTCCAGGCGCCGCCGGTCAGCCGGGCGATTTCGCGGAACGCGTGCTCGGCGACGTCGTCATGGCCTTCCTGAAACATGAACACCGGGACCTTAAGCAAGCTGAGTTCGCCCGCCCTGGCGCAGAGATCGTCGATCGGCTCTTCCATGGCGTCGCCGACGAACACCACCGCACGGACACCGGAGGCCACCGCCTCGCGTCGCGCCTCAGCCAATACCTTGCCGATCTGGGTATTGCCGCCCTGGCACGCGATCCCGCTCATCAGCCGGGCAAGGTGGCCGGTATCGGAAATCCAGTTGCTGGCGCGGCACTCGTTGAGACCGCGATAATAGACCAATCGGATATCGAGGCTGCCGATCGCGGCCGCCTCGCGAAACATGTCGGCCTGCAGCGCGCAGGCCATGTCCCATGTCGGCTGCCGGCTCATCGTGGCGTCGAGCGCGAACACCAGCCGGCCTTTTGCTCCCGGCGCGTGCGGCGACATCGCGCGCGCCCTGGCGACGAAGGCGGCGATTTCTTCCGCAGCCGAGGGCTTTATTTCCGGCACCGCGCCGGGCTTGCCGGACGCAGGCGAAACTTCGCTGCCAGATCTTGGTTTGGTCGGTTCGCGGGACATGACGGCTCGCAATAGCTGCAAGCTTATGTGGCGCTCGTCTCCGCGCAGGTCAATGCACCGAACTTGATCCGGAGATGACTGACTCGAGCCGCTAGTTCGGCACCGGCTTGCCCATGGCGACCGGTCCCGGCGCATTCGTCAGGACATCCGGAGTTTTCGTAGGCACCGGCGCGACCTCGCTACTGTCGCTGTCGTTCAGAAACTTGTCGAGCATGCCCTGAATAGTCGACTTGACGTTGTCCGGACCGGTGTCACGCATGTCGTTATGCTGGAAGTCGGTGTTGACCACCGTGATGCCGGACTTCTCGCAGACGTCGTCGTCGGGAACGACACCGGGGTCAGCCTTGAAGACCGGATCCTTGGAGCGGAATGACAGGATCTTGAACTTGGCGTCGGTCAGGAAGGGCACGCGCAGATTGTCCAGCGTGACGACCTTCTTCACCTGATCCGGATACTCCTTGGCAAAATACATCGAGATGTCGCCGCCCATCGAATGTCCCACCATGGTCACCCTGGCGTAGTCGGCGTTGGGCTGAACTTTCTTCATTTCCTCGACGGCAAAATGGATGTTGGCGACGCCGCGCTGAATTTGCGGCAGACGGCCGACATAGAGTTCACCGACCTTGGTCACCATGGGCGGATCGGCCGGCAGGTCGTGCTGAGGGCTGAGCGCCAGATAACCGCGCGCCGCGAAGACGTTTGCGAGAAACGAGTACTCGGAATTTTTGACGGTGTTGCCGTGATTAAGAATCGCAACCGGCAGCTTGATCATGCCGGCGTTGGCCTGCATTTCCTTGTCCCAGCGCACGGCAACATAGACAGGGACCGGGCGATTATCTCGCGCGGGATCGTAGAATGTCAGCGTCTCGTGACGGATCGCCCATTTGCTTGCAGTGAAATATCCGACGACGAGCACCGCGCAAACCGAGAGCAGAATTACAATTCCACGCTTCATGTTCTTCCCTGTACGCCTTGAGATCAATCCCAACTTCTGCGTTCGGACTCTCCGGTCCTTGTCGATAATATAGGTCACAGCGACGTGACACAAAGGTCAAAAATTGTGAATTCGCCGCAATATCTTTGTGCACCGCACCAAACTTGAGGCAGCAACAAGGCCTTGCTGTGCCTCGAAAATCAGGCGCACAGCTCAAGTCGGTTCACACGTGTCTAGAGACGTACATAAAACGGAGGGCGGGGCCGAATGTTCCCCTCTAAACCGGCATCAGAAACGGCCAGCGAGGCGGCTTTTCCGGCCTAGGCAGCCCGGATCGACGCCAGGAAATTGTCGACCTCAAGCTTGAGCTGGCTGGCCTGGCTCGACAGCGATTGCGCCGACGCCAGTACCTGGCCCGAAGCCGAGCCGGTATCTGCCGCCCCCTGATGCACATCGGCGATGGCGCTGCCGACCTGGGCCGCGCCGCTGGAGGCCATCTGCACATTGCGGGCGATCTCGCGCGTTGCCGCGCCCTGCTCTTCCACCGCCGCGGCAATGATCCCGGACACCTCGGAAATCCGCATGATCACCACGCCAATCTCCTTGATCGCCTCGACCGATTCTCCCGTGGCCGACTGCATGCCGGAAATCTGGATGTCGATCTCCTCTGTCGCCTTCGCGGTCTGCGCCGCCAGCGCCTTCACTTCCTGCGCGACCACGGCAAAACCGCGGCCGGCGTCGCCCGCGCGCGCAGCCTCGATGGTGGCGTTCAGCGCCAGCAGATTGGTCTGCTCGGCGATGCCCGTGATCAGTTTGACAACATCGCCGATCCGGCCCGCCGCCTGCGACAGCGCGGTGATGCGGGCGTCGGTGGTCTTTGCATGTTCGACCGCGGACTGCGCGATACCGCTGGACGCCAGCATCTGCCGGCCGATCTCTCCGACTGAGGAGGTCATCTCCTCGATCGCCGCGGCGACCGATCGGATATTGCCCGAAGCCTCGCTCGAGGCCCCCGACACCACGCCGGACAATTCGAGCGTCGTTTCCGCGGTCCTGGTCAGCGTCGAGGCCGCGGCCTCGAGTTCGGTCGCCTCGGAAGATAGCTTGTCGACGATCGAGCCAACGGCGTTCTGAAAACCGGATGCCAGCCGCAGCCGTTCTTCCCTGCGCTGGAGCGACTGGGCCTGCTGGTCCGCAAGCTGTTCGGCGCGCAAGCGCTCGGTCTCGATCATATTGTCTTTGAATATCCGGGCGGCGCCGGCCATTTCGCCGATCTCGTCGCGGCGGCGCAGCCCTGGCAGGACGACGTTGAAGTCGCCGCCTGCGAGCTTGGTTAGCGCAGTGGTCATCGCGGAAATCGGCTGCGAGATCGCCCGGCCCAACAGCAATGACAACGCGCACATCATCAGCGCCGCCAGCGCCAGCGCGCCGGCCATCCGGGTTTTCATGGCCTCGCGCAAACCCATTTCCGAAGCGTCCGCCATGGCAGCAAGCCGGTCGATCTCTTTCAGGGCGTCTGTGACCAGCGGCTCGAAACCGCTGAAGGTCTTCATGATGTCGGCTTCGGCCCGCGCCACGTCCTGCGCACCGCTGACCCAACCGGCAAAATCGCGCGAATATCGCTTGAGGTTCAGCGAAATCTTTTCCTGGATGTCATATGGCAAATCCATTTCCATCAGCACCAGGCTGAAGGCCACTACCGCGTTCTTGAATTCGTCGGCATATTTGTCGTCGCGCCACAGCATGAAATCCTTCTCATGCCGGCGCATGGTCAGCAGGCGGCTGGTTAGCCTGGGATCGTTGACCTGACTGACCCCGGCCTCGACGATATCGACCGCCTTGCGCAACGACCCGGTCAGCCCAGCCGTCTCATTGAAGCCGATCTTGGCCTGAACCAATGCCAGTGTGGCAAAATCATTGCCGTAACTCTCGAAGCCGTCGTGAATGACGCCGATCTTCTCCGACAGATCGGCGTATCCGGCGGCCTTGACCATCGTCTTGAGGTCGTCGAAATTGCGGCCGATCGCGCCGGACAATTGCGCGTGGTATTTCACGTAGGAGTCCTGCTTGCGCAGCAGAAAATTCTTTTCTTCGCGCCGCGCTTCCAGCATCTCGATCGAGATGCGTTTGGTAAGGCCGGAGATGGCGCGGGCGTCCTCCGCGACCTTGCGGGAGCCGTCCTGGGCCCAGGTTCCTTGCTGATAAATCATTCCAACCGCCGCCAAACCAACTACGCCGACGCAGCCGATGGCGGCGATCTTGTGAGTGAGACGGAGTTGAAAGCGAACGGGCCGCATGAAGCCTCGGCTAGCTGGCGTTGAGATCGTCGCGCAGGATCCGACCGGGCAATTTGCCCATAATCAGCGCAAAACTACCGCAAACATGGCTAACGATTGCTTAAGGCGCGCCGGAATGATGCACTCGCCCGGCATTTTGATGCAGAATCTCAGGCGCCGATGATGTCGTGGGTTTCGAGCGGCTTGTGGACCTGGGCGAACCATTCGGCCCGGCTGGCGGCACGGCGGCGGCCGCGCTCATCGAGCGGCAGTTTCAACTGACGCAGTAGGCTGGTGACCTCCTCGCGCGCGGTGACGTGGCCCATACTTGGGCGGGTGCCGAGCGTCGCCTCGTCGAGGTCGTCGAGCGCGGTCAGGCCGCGCGGAAAAAATTCGCGATAGACGACGCGCTCGGCAAACCCGTCGACTGCGCGGAAACCCAGCCGAAGCGATAATTCCTTGAGGCCGTCGGCGACGAGTTGCTTGTTGCGCGATCCCAGCATCGACAGGCGGTTGCGCACCACGATCCAGTCGGTGCTGGCGCCGTCGAGCTGGCGGCGTTTGCGCCTGCAGTCCCGCACCATCTCGGCGTAGTGGCTCTCGCCCGTCACCGAATAGGTCGCCGGATCAACGGTGCCGAGGACGTCGAAATCCAGAAAGCTGTCGTTGATCGGCGTCACCAGCGTATCGGCCATCGAATGCGCCAGACGCATCAGATAGCTGTCGGATCCGGGCGTATCGATGACGATGAAATCGAACGTCCGTTCCACCGTGCTGACGGCGTCCATGAACTGCAGGAACTCGGCCGATTCGTTGTCCGCAATCTGCATAGTATCGCCGAGCTTGATGCAGCGATGAACCGGAAGCTCGAGGGTGAGGCCGGTGCGGCGCGCCCAGGCCCGCCGGTTGCCGATGTAGCGGGTAAAACTTTGCTGGCGGCAATCGAGGTCGATGGTGGCGACGCGTTGGCCGGCTTTGAGCAGGGCAACGGCGACATGCAAGGCAGTGGTGGATTTCCCCGAACCGCCCTTTTCATTGCCCAGCACAACGACATGCGCCGAGCGGGACTGCCCCTGACTGGTCTGTACCAACATATTCTGATCCCTGTGGATATCTTCAAATCAGGGCGCGGCGGCGGTCAAGCGAAATGCGCGATAAGGCCCTCTATTCCTTGACCCTCTGCCTTAATGATGAATCTGGCGCACGATCGGCGGCAGCTGTGGATATCGTGCCGCTACGGACTTCATCGGAAGACGGGGGATGGCTTCGGACCCCGGGGGGCCGCCGGCTTGGCGGCGAGCGACCGGCTTTGGTAAGCTCAACATCCCACCTCGGGCGGAAGCTCCGTCCTCTCGCCCTCACGGATCGATCCCTGATGTCCCGACCTCCCATAATCGCTCGCACGCTGCCCGCGTTGCGCCGCGCGCTCGACGGCTTCCATGCAAAAAGCGGCGCGATTGCGCTGGTTCCGACCATGGGGGCGCTGCATGACGGCCATGTGGCGCTGGTGCGGCTGGCGAAACGGCGCGCCGCCAGGGTCGCGGTCTCGATTTTCGTCAACCCTTCGCAATTCGCGCCGACCGAGGATTTTGGCTCCTATCCGCGGACCTGGAAGGCCGACGTGGCGAGGCTCGCGGCCGAGGGCGTGGACCTGATCTGGAATCCCGATGTCAAAACCATGTATCCGGCGGGCTTTGCCACCAGAATCCTCACCGAAGGCCCGGCCACCGCCGGGCTGGAGGATCGTTTCCGGCCGCACTTCTTCGCCGGCGTTGCGACCGTGGTCGGCAAGCTGTTCATGCAATGCCGGCCGGACATCGCCTTGTTCGGCGAAAAGGATTTCCAGCAGCTTCGGGTGGTGGCGCAAATGGCGCGCGATCTCGATCTTGGCGTGCGGGTGATCGGCGCGCCGACCGTGCGCGAACGCGACGGCCTCGCGATGTCGTCGCGCAACGTCTATCTGTCGCCCGAGCAACGCCGTGTCGCCCCGGTATTGTACCGGACCATGAAAGCGACCGCGCAGCGGCTGCGCGGCGGCGACGATCTTGACGCTGCGATGGCTGGAGGCGCCGAACTGATCACGGCGGCAGGTTTTGCACTGGACTATTTCGAAGCGCGGCATGCGCAGACGCTCGCGCCGGTCCAATCCATCAAGGATGGGCCGATCCGCCTGCTGGTCGCCGCGATGCTCGGCAGCACCCGGCTGATCGACAACGTCGCAGTCTAGAGCATGATGGTTTTAGGTTGAATCGCCGCGACGCTCAGATCACCTCTCCCCGCAGGGGAGCGGTCAAAGGAAGCCGGGTCAACCTAGATTCATCACGCTTTTTTAGAGCAATCCGAGATCGCGCAATTCGCGGCGCAGCGGCTCGGGCATCGCGGCGATGCTGGCGGCGGACTTGCCGAGATCCGCTGGTGCTGCGTCATCGGTAAAATAACGCCAGCCTTGAAACGCCCGCATCGGCCGCGGCGATACCGCAATCACTTTTGGCTGCATCACCAGGCGGCATCGCCCGATGCCGCCGCGATCGCGAAACGGCTCGATCGCGAGGATTTTTTCCCGCGCGGCGATCTCGCCGCGGATTACCCAATACAGCGAACCGCCGTCGAGCAATTCCTGATCGCGCTTCGGCGTCATACGGGTGATGTGAATATGCTGGCGCGGCAGGCCTTTCTGCTTCGCCGTCCTCATGCGCTCGGCGACCCAGCCCTTGAGTTCCTTCAGGGAGTCGCAGCCGACGGCAAGCTTGATGAGATGTAGCGGCATGACTGAAAGGTTAGCTTTCGGCGACGGCTTTTGGAAGGATCAGTCGTTGTCCGCGGCACCAGCCGGTGCACCGGGAGCCGGTGAAAGTTGAACGGGCGCGGCCGCCCTTGCTTTCGGCGCCGCCTGCTTCTTGGCCGCGGTCGATGCCGGTGACGGACGGGGCGCCGGCGTCGGCGCATTTGCCGCCGCCGGTGATGGGCGCGGCGCAGCAGCCGTGGAGCCGAGCGGCGGTTCGGGCGTCATGATATTGACTGGCGGAGTTGAAGCTGCGCTCGGAAACTCGGCATTCGTTGGCTTGCCCGTGGGAAGCGATGGTGGAAGCGCGGCGACGGCGCCGGCCGCAGGCGCTGCGGGTGTTACGGGGGCATTCCACGAGGATGAATGCCGCAAGATCAGGCTCTCATAGATCCGCTCGTCCATGTTGGCGGCGATCTGGTTGTGATCGGTCAGCGACCGGTAGGCCGCGCATTCGGCGGGCTGACAACGATCCCGCGCAGCAAGCACATACGCCATCAAGCCATAACGATCGCGCTCCACGGATCGCCGCAATGTCGAAAGCTCCGGCGTCATATTATTGTTGGCGGAAGCGACGTCGCCAAACGAGGTGAGTTGCGAGAGCCGCGCGGCGGCATACGACACCGCCGCAGCCGCGGCGTCGGCGGAGCCAAACAGAACCTTTTCGCAAGCAGCAAGCACGACCTCTCCCGCCAGGTCGTCCACGCAGGACAAAGCGGGCAGCGCAGCCGTCATTGGCTGGGACGACTGGGCGCCGCGCGACGCGGTTGCGCCCCCCGGACCAAAACCGCGGATGGTTGCCGCGACCGCAACCCCGATCGCCAGCAGCGTAATCACCGTCAACGCGCCGTTGGCGACGGATTTTTCGGCGCGCAACAACGTGATGAGCAGGACAAGGGCAAAGAAACTCCCTGCGGCCAGGGTCAGCCACATCGGAAATGTCGGCGAACGCCAGAGTTGATCGAGCGAGGTGGGCCAGGCCCAGTTCATGCGCAAGTTTCCCAAGGGCTGGATCGGTTCAGCACAGGGCGCACTCGGCAAAAGCAAATGCCGAATTTGCTCCGCACCAAGCTTACCCTGATTGCGTCAACTTGACGGCGATCGTGACGTTTTCATTCCGGGAGTTGAGCGCCGGCAATGGGCCGCGCCCGCGCAGGAAGACCGCCGGTCAGCCGACGTCAAGCTGGCTTTCCTTGGCCACGCGTTCGAACGCCTCGACGGAACTTTTGATCCGGTACTGACAGTCGTCGCCATCGGTCGGAAGCAGCCGGATCACCTCATAAGTGCCGCTGGCGGCCGGACGCGCGACATTGCTGGCAGTAAAATAAACAGTCTCACCCACGACAAACTTATGCTTCAACGCCTTCTCCATCACACGGAAGTGCCGGCCAAGCTCGCGGTCCCGATAGCTGCGGCCGACTGAAAATGCCCGGCAATATCTATAGCACGCGGACGGTCGATTTGGCCAGTCACATCAGGACATGGCAAACGCGCAAATTTTGCAGGTTTCTCAGTGCGATAAGGGTTTTTTTCGGGTCCTTTTCGATAATTCAGGCTGGCCGGCCGGCGCCGCCCGGCCTTCGCATGATAATCAGCAATTGCTCACAATGGGCCGAACCCATGGCAGGTCTGCTGCGTGGCCGGTGTAAAAGGCTCTATCCGCGGGGCGGGCTGCAGGATAGGCGAGGATGAGGCCACCGCCGCACGGAGGAGAAGGGACGTCCATGAGCGCCGACCAATGCAGCTATCAATATTGGCTTGGCCCAAGGGAGGTGAAATACTCCGGTTCAGGCGTCGAACGCTCCGTCAGGCCGAGCGCCACGATCCGTCGCGCGCTCGCGGTACTTGATACGATCGGCGTTACCAAGGTCGCCGACGTGACCGATCTCGACCGGGTCGGCATTCCGAATTTCATGACGGTGCGGCCGCACGACCTCGGGCCGGGCATGTCCTACTATAATGGCAAGGGAACCACGCGCGCCGATGCCTATGCCGGCGCTCTGATGGAGGCGATCGAACGTCATGCCGGGGAGCGGTATGACGGTCCAGTGCTCGCCTCGTCCCACCACAATCTGCGAAGCGAGCACGCGTGTATCGACCCGCTTGAGATTCATGTCCCGATGGTCCGCAGATACAGCGAACGTCTGATGCTGGAGTGGGTTCTGGGATTCGATCTGATGACGCGCCGGCCGACGTTTGCGCCGCTGAACTGCGTCGTGGCGCCCTACTCGGATCCCGGTCTGTCCCTATTCTATACGAGCACGAACGGTCTGGCGTCAGGCAATACGCGGGTCGATGCGGTTTGCCACGCATTGTGCGAGGTGATCGAGCGCGATGCCACAGCGCTGGCACTGGCAAGGGCGGAGGTCCGACCCGCAGTTGCGGCGATCCTGGCGGATATGGGATTCGGTGACGCAGCGCCGCCAGAGCGCGGAGAGGTGCCGCTGATCTCGCTTCGTAGATTGCCCCGTCGCGCAGCGGCCCTGGTCCGCAAGCTGCAGCGAGCAGGCCTCAAGGTGCAACTTCAAAACCTGACCTCGGCGATCGGCATCCCCACCATCGGCTGTACCATAACCGAACCGCAAGGGCTGCCCACCGTGGTGAATACTTACGCCGGATGCGGTACCCATCCCGATGCGCGCATCGCCCTCATCCGCGCATTGACCGAGGCCGCACAATCCCGCCTCACCTGCATACAGGGCGGCAGGGAGGATCTGCCGGACTTCGTGCCGCCTGCGGGAGCGCCGCCGGTAGAGGCGCGGGCCGGCGCCGGCGAGCCCCTCCGCTTCGACGATCTGCCGTCTTATCAATATCCATCCGTCAACGAGGACGTCGAATTCATCATCGAGCGGATGCGGCAATCGGGCTTCGACCAGATCGTTGTCGTCGATATCACCAGAGCGGACGTGGGTATCCCGGTTGTGCGCGTCATTGTGCCGAGAACCGAGATCTGGACGCTTTATTTTGCGCATGGCAGCCGAGCAAGTTTGGGACTTCGGGCGTTGCAGGAGATCCGGTGAACGCGGGTGGAAATCTCATCGACTGCGGGCGCGAGACGCCGATGAAGACGATTGTTTTCTTTGGACCGTCGATTGCCGGAGAGGAGGTGCGCAGGCTTGCAGCCGTCACGCACGCCCCTCCGATCAAGCGCGGCGACCTCGCTGCGGTCGAGGATCACGACGTGTTCGTCATCCTCGACGGAGAATTCGGGCAGAACATGTCGGTGTCGCCTAAGGAAATCCTGGCCGTACTTGAGAGGGGAAAAACCGTGATCGGCGCCTCCAGCATGGGAGCGCTGCGCGCATCCGAACTCGACCGATCCGGAATGATGGGTGTCGGGTGGGTCTATGATTACTTCCGACGCTGCGCTGTGCGCCGTGACGCGGATGTCGCGCTGGTCTACTCTCCGTTCGACTTCAAGCCGATGACGGTGCCGATGGTCGATGTCGAATATTGGATGGAACAGGCTTTTGCGGCCGGACTGATCGGCAACAGGCAAAGCGCCGTTCTGCTCAAGGTCGCCCGGAATATCTTCTTTGCCGATCGATCCCCGGACAGGCTGATGGACGCCCTGCGCCGCGTCCTCGGTGGCGACACGGTCGATTCTCTCCTGGCATGTTGCGGCGGAACAATACCAAATGTGAAGGCGGTTGATGCGGCGGAAGCGATCCGCCTCGGTGCTTCGCTCACGGAACGTCGCGAGCCGGGCCGATGGGCAAGAGGCATTTGAACCGCACGCTCAGGGCAGGATAGCAATTGGACACCGAAGCCAGACCGATGCCGAGCCGGCAACTCACGGAACTGCTGGGCAGAGCCCTGCTCGACAAGGAGTTGCGCGATAGAATCTTCGCCGATCCCGAGGCAATCGCGCGGGAGTTCGATCTTGCTCCCGCGGAGGCCGAGGCCATCAAGCACCTTGACCGCCGGAAGTTCGAGGCGACGGTTGCCCGGCTGCGATGGGGCTGAGCGCTGCTTGCCGCGGTTAAACCGTGACGTTCAGGTCTCACCTCTCCCCGCAGGGGAGAGGTGACGCGAGCGGCGGCTCATCAGCTTGAGCTCAACTTTCGACCGGACAGACCATCGTCAAATTCAGATGCGTGGGTACCTTGCTTCCCGGTCCATAGTCCCACACCAGCAGGATGTCATGCTCAGTGGGGTCTGGATCGCCCTTCACTTTCTGCGTAACATTGACCGACATGCAAATTGGCGGGTCCGAATTAAAGCACTTGCGAACGCAAGCGTCCAAACGGGCGCATTTTGTCAGGGGGACGGTCGGATCGTCCTGGGAGACCGGCTCCTTATTGGGTTGAGCGGTCAACTGGACACGAGCGCGACCCACATTCTGCAGCCAGAATTTGGAGCCTTTTTGATTTATTTCCGTTGCCGCCAATATCGGCTGATACTGACCGAACTCCATCGTCTCTATGTCTATGTCCTGGGAGTTTTTCAGTTTTTCGACGCTCTGCTTCATGCTGTCCAAAGGATAGTAATGACTATCCATAGCCTGTTTGAAGGTGCTGGTCTCGTATACCCTTCCGCCCATCATCATCATCTGCAACATGATCGAGTTTCCCCCTCAAAAAAATAAAAAGATACCTAGCCCTATCTCTCAAGTCTATGCTGGATTGAGGCCGCCCGGCCGCGGTTGCGTTCGTATTCGTGCGGTCGGTCGTCCGGTTCCGGCGGCAAAGCTAGCACCCAAGGCTGCGCTGCGTCCAGACACGCCGTGCAACCTCCGGGCGGCTTGTCGTGGAAAGCTCGGTGGGTCACAATCGATAACACTCTTGCGAGCAGCCGCCTGCGGGGGTGTTTCGTTCGACACCTTGGTGCCGAAGAGAGCGCGGAAATGCATTGCTTCACTTGCCAATCGACGATGGACGCCGGCGACCTCTGGTGCGCCCATTGCGGTGCGAGCGCGGTCGGCATTTCCAGGAGTTCCGCGGCTGAGGATCCCGACAGCCAACGAAAGTTCGTAACGATCCTTCGCGCAGACGTTGTGCAATCGACGGACCTGATTGCCGAGCTTGAACCGGAAGAGGCCTTGCTGCGTCTGGAGCCTGCACTGGCAGCCATGCGAGCCGCGGTGCGGCAGTTCGGCGGCATCGTCAGCAAAGAAATGGGCGACGGGCTGGCGGCGGTCTTTGGGGCGCCTGTCGCCGATGACAATCATGCGCCGCTGGCCTGTCACGCAGCCATCGAGCTGGTTCGACGGGTGGTGGGGCTCGGCGATCCCGGGTTGCAGGTTAGGGTGGGACTCCACTCCGGGTTCGCCATCACCTATGTCGTCGCCAGTGAATTCTCCAAAGTCTACGAGATTGGCGGTGCGGCGCAGCATCTGGCTGCCCGATTGGAATCGGCGGCGGAGCCTGGTCAGATCTACGCCTCCGAGGCCTGCCAAAAACTGTCCGAGGGACCCGTTCGATTCGAATATCTGGGCCGCAAGCCGCTTAGGGGTTTTGCCGACGCCGTGCCGATCTACCGCGTAACCGGCGCGAGCGACCTGTCGAGCTGGCAACTACGCAAAACGCGCAACGTTTCGCGCTTCGTCAATCGTTTCCAGGAGACGGCGCTGCTCAGACAGGCCGCCGAGGATACAAGCGGCGGCGGCCGAACGGTCTGCCTGACCGGCGATCCCGGCATGGGGAAGTCACGGTTGGTGCATGAATTCCTCCAGGAGCTTGCGAGTGAAGGCTGGCGCCTGATCGAGGCGGAGTGCAGCCCGAATTTGCAGAGCGCGCCATTCGCCGCGCTCAAGGGTTTGCTGCGCTCGATTCTCGGCTCGGCGACGGCGGATGATCGGCCAGGCAATGTGACGGACCCCCGGGCCGACTTGCCGCGGATCCTGCAATCAGCCCTCGATGCGGCGCTGGATCTGCCGCTATCGGATGAGCAATGGGACAAGTTGGAGCCTCAGTCGCGCGGCCGCGCTATTTGCGATGCGACCTGCGCACTCGTAGAAAATCTGGCGCAGCAGCAGCGCACGGTGCTGCTGCTCGAAGATCTGCAATGGGTCGATCGCGCGAGCGACGTCGTCATGGCTGCCCTTGCCTCGCTGCAAACCCGTAACTTGCTGATACTCATCACCAGCCGGCCAAATGGAATCCCGGACTGGGTCGCACGATGCAGCCCCGAAAATATCGCATTGCGGCCTCTCGATGAGGGCGCGGGCCGGGCCATGCTGGACGCTATTTTGGGGTCCTCCTCCACGACTTTCGATCTCAAGGGCAGAATCATTCGCCACACCGCCAACGTTCCTCTCTTTGTCGAGGAGGTATGCCGCGGTTTCAAGGAGACCGGCATTCTCCAGGGCCAATGGGGCGATCTCGCTCTTGCGCAACCGGTCGAAGAATTGGGCATTCCCACCAGCATTCAAGGCGTGATCGCGGTGCGCCTGGATCGCCTGCCGAGAGCCGAACGCGCCTTGATGCAGATCGCCACCGCGCTCGGCCGGCGCTCGACGGTGGTCACCCTGCGCGAGGTGGCGGCGTTACCTGAAGCCGTGCTGCAACGCGCTCTGGCCGCGCTCGACCAGGCCGAATTGCTTGTCAGGGCCGACGATCAAGCCCCGGGGGATACGTTCGAATTCCGGCATGACATGGTTCGTCAGGTCACCTACGACTCGATGGTGGAGCGGACACGCGAAAAGGTACACGCACGTATCCTTTCCGCGTTGGAGAGCGACGAACGTTGGCGCGAAGATGCCGACAAGCTCTGCTACCACGCGACGCGCGCAAAGGATTGGGCCAAAGCGCTTGCCTACGGCAGAAACGTGGCACGAAAGTGCGTCGCGCGGTCGGCGTTTGCCGATGCGACCTCCCACTTCGAGATCGCCATGGATGCGCTCGACCGGACTCCGATCTCCCGTGAGCGTGAGACCGAAGCCATCGACCTGCGGATCGAAGCGCGCATGGCGTTCATGGGATCCGGCAGGGTCGCCGAATGGCTGGACCTCGGACAGGAAGCTGAACGGCGCGCCAACGCGATCGATGACATCGGGCGCAAGGTCGCCGCCATGACGGTCCGATCGGCGGCGCAAAACTTCTACGACACGCCAGTCGAGGCAATTGCCACCGGCGAGCAGGTCGTCGGTCTGGCGCAGGGGTGGGGCAATCTCGGTTGGCTCAACCTTGCCGAATATGGTCTCGGACAAGCCTATTTCATCGCCGGCCGTTTCCGTGAAGCGGAGCAGGTGCTTGGGCGAGCCTGCGCGCGATTGATGGGACCGGAAGCCACGGCCCCGATCGGCACCACCGTGCAATACCTGTTACTTATGTGCTGTATGATGAAATGCCTCACCCATACGACGCTGGGGGAGATCGATACGGCCGACCAGTTTCAACGGCGAGCGCAAGAGATAGCCGACCACAGCCAGCGGCCATTCGATCGCGTCGCGGCGGCTTATAGTGGTGGCACCTTGATGCTCGGTCGAGACGATCCGGCTGCCGCGGCCATCATTCTCGAGGAGGCTTTCGCGCTGGCGCAAGAGCATGGGGTACGGATCTTCGTCCCGGTCACAGCATGCCCGCTTGGAATGGCATATCTGGAGCAAGGACGCGTCGACGCAGCACGAAATATCCTTGCCAGGGCACGGGAGGCGGCGGTCGCCGTCGGCTATAAATCAAACGAGCTGCGCGCCTCCATCTATCTCGCGCTCGCGCTCAGCCGGTCCGGGGATGTGCAGGCGGCATTGAACATGCTGCGAGACGCGCGAAATACTGCCCGGCAGCAGGGGTTCAATGGACTCGAAGCCGAGGCATTGCTGTGTGAGGCGATGGTCACGCCGGCCACAAACGAAAGCGGTAAGGCTACGATCATTCGTTGTTTGCAAGCCAGCATCGCCATTGCCGCCCAGAGCGAGGCCAAGCCGCTGCTCCACAAGGCAGAGACGCTGCTAGGCCGAATGCTCGCCGACGCAGAAGAACCCGACTCCGGCCAGGATGACGTTCGCCGCAGCTGAGCGCGCGGTCGATCCACCGGTCGAGCAGACGGGGCAGGATTATTTCAGCTTGCATGCGGATAAGTATATCTGGATGCGTCACGAACGGTGCGGCTTCTCTACACAGCGATGCTTGGAGCCCGGTGGATTGACGGTATTGA
>NZ_DASYMN010000072.1:0-45675 GCF_036009065.1 Bradyrhizobium sp.
TGACGTTTCAGGACGAGACCATCGAGGCGCTGAACAAGACCATCACCGCGCAGTGGCTCAAGATCGACGCGCTGACGCGCCAGCTCGCGGCATTGAGCGAGCGGCTGCAGGAGGCGGAGGCCGCGGCACCCGGTGCCGCGAACGAGCCGCCGCCGCGTTACTAGAGTGAGATGACGAGTTACTGTGTAAGCCACACTCACCGCCGTCATCCTGAGGTGCTCGCCGCATTCGGCGAGCTCGAAGGATGAAGAGGTCCGCGCTCGCTGCCATCCTTCGAGACGCCACGCAAGAGCGCGGCTCCTCAGGATGACGCCGGAGCGCGAAATTACCGATCCAGTGGCTCGCCCTTGAGCCACTTCGCACCGCTGGCATAAAGCTGCGCTACCGCTTCGCCTTTCAAGCCGGGCATGTCGGTCTTTATCTTGTAACCGATCTGGCTCTGCAGATACGCCAAATGCCGATAGCCCTCCGGAAAGCTCGCCAGCAGTTTTGCGTCGAGCGTCAGCGATGCCGCGGGGTCGACCGGATCCATGCGGTCCTTTTCGTAGATCGGCTGGCGCAGCACCAAGCCCCAGCGCCCCCCGCGCTTTTCGAGAAAATCGTAGAACCGCCCGGTGCAGACCACGTCGACCAGCACGTCGTGTACCGATGCCCGTTGCGAGATGGTCATCTTGGTCTGCGAGATCGCGCGGTTGCCGGCAAGATCTATCGACTGGGCGCCGAGGAAATGCAGGATGGAGACGCCTTTGGCCCAGCCTTGCTTACTCATCTCAATGAATTCGTCGGCGGTCCCCTGGGTCCAGGTCGCCATCATGCGGCCGTCGTCGAACCAGACCGATCGAAACCGCTCCCAGTCGCCGGCGTCGCGCCATACCACCCAATTCTCGATCAGATCGCGGATCGCGAGGCGGTCGCGCAGGTCGTCATCCATGTTGCTTCACCTTTTTCAGCACCAATCATCCTGCGAGTGCTAGCAAAAACAAACGGCCTCCGCGAGGGAGGCCGTTGGGGATTCGATGTTGATGCGGGGCGAACGCTTATGTCTTCATCACAAACCAGATCACAAGCGCCACCAGCACAACGGTGATCGCGCCCCAGACCACGGGCGTGACTTTCTTCGAACTGCCGCTGCGCGGCGAGTCGTTCGGCGCGTGGTTGAACTGGTCGTCCATCGCGGCAACCCTCGCACGCAGCGCGTGCAAAGACGGCTAGCGGAATACCGCCATCACCTTATCCCACAGCGTTTCGTTGTGCCGATCGCCGTCAGGTTTTGACGGCGCCGGCTGCGCCGCGCTCACCGGGTCGGACGCCGGGAATGTATCGATCAGGCCGGCTTCCAGGCGCGCATGGGTTTCCATATCGGCCAAAGCCGCTTCCTTGGGGTCGTCGGCGTGTTTGTCGTGTGCCGCGGGATCGAATTTCTTGGCCATTGGATGCTCCTCCCCGTGTTAACGCTTGTGTCAACCGGAGGTTCCCCCCCGGTTCCAGTGCATTGGCCAATGCAGATCGGCAGTGTATCAGGAGCGGCAAACACGCCTTTCGAACCGGAATGCCGCTTGACCAATCCCCCAACCGCCAAACCTTTCATGGAAGTGCTGTCCGGCCGCCGCCAGCCGGTACCGCCGCTGTGGATGATGCGCCAGGCCGGCCGCTATCTGCCGGAATACCGCGAGCTGCGCGCCAAGGCCGGCGGCTTTCTCGACCTGTGCTTCACGCCGGAGCTAGCCGCCGAGGTGACGCTGCAGCCGATCCGCCGCTTCAATTTTGACGCCGCGATCATCTTCTCGGATATTCTGGTGATCCCCTACGCGCTGGGACGCTCCGTTCGTTTCGAGGTTGGTGAAGGCCCGAAACTCGATCCGCTGGATACGCCGGGCAAGGTCGGGACGCTGTCGCCGTCGGCGGATTTCACAAAACTCGAGCCGGTCTATGCGGCGCTGCGCCGGGTGCGGCGCGAGCTCGATCCGAAAATCGCGCTGATCGGATTTTGCGGCGCGCCGTGGACGGTCGCGACCTATATGGTCGCGGGACACGGCACGCCGGATCAGGCGCCGGCGCGGATGATGGCCTATCGCCACCCCGACGCCTTCGCCGGCATCATCGACGTGCTGGTGGGGAATTCGATCCGGTATCTGCTCGGGCAACTTGCCGCCGGCGCCGACGCGCTGCAGCTGTTCGATACCTGGGCCGGCGTGCTGCCGCCGCGGGAATTCCAGCGCTGGTCGGTGGAGCCGACACGGCGCATTGTCGAAGGCGTGCGCAGCCACGTGCCTGACGCGAAGATCATCGGCTTTCCGCGTGGCGCCGGCGCGCTGTTGCCCGGCTACGTCGAGACGACAGGCGTCGATGCCCTCAGCATCGACTGGGCGGCGGAGCCCGAGTTGATCCGTACGCGCGTGCAGAGCCGTGTCGCGGTGCAGGGCAATCTCGATCCGCTGGCGCTGATCGCCGGCGGCGCCGCGCTCGATCAGGCGATCGATGACGTGCTGGCGAACTATGGACAAGGCCGGCTGATCTTCAACCTCGGCCACGGCATCCAGCCGGAAACCTCGATCGCGCACGTCGAGCAGATGGTGAAGCGGGTGAGGAGTTATCGGGGTTAGAGCAGGATGGTTTGAGCGCAGCGAAACCCATCAATGATACACTCGAGGCGAGGTGGTGGGTTTCGCTTCGCTCAACCCATCCTACCAAGCGACGCCGTCAACGCGATGCCTGCTTGCCCTCCATGAAGCTGACCTCGACGCCTTTTTTGATCGATTGCGCCAGTCGCGCAACGTCCCAGTTGGTCATCCGAACGCAGCCGTGCGACTCGCTTTTGCTGACCCGGGAAGGCTCGTTGGTGCCGTGAATGCCATAGCTCGCCTGCGACAGACCGATCCACATTGCGCCGACGGGATTGTTCGGGCCGGCATTGATGGTGAACGGCTCTTTCGATTCGACGCCCTTGAATTTGTATTTCGGATCGTAGCGGTAGGTCGGATTGGGCTGGATCGAAACGACCTTCAGGGTGCCCGCCGGTGTCGGCTTTTCCTCGCTGCCGACGCTGGCCGGATAGAACGCGATCAGCGTTCCGTCTTTTGCGAAGGCCCGCACCGTTTCGCGGGCCTTGTCGACCTCGATGCGCGCGGCTTTGGTCGGCGCTTCCTTCGCAAGATTGACGACGCTGATCCTAGCGCCGTCGCGGTCGAACTTTTGGCCCGGATTGAGCGCGGCCAGCAGGTCCTGGCTCATGTGGAAACGTTCGCTCAAGGCTTCCTTCGGCCCGGTGAAGCTCAAGGCCTTGAGCGACCTCATGTCCTCCATTTTTGCCGGTAGTTTTTCGATGTACGGACCCTTGATGTCACGCTCGGACAGGACGTATTCGGCAATGACCGCATCGCTGGAGACTTGCTGCAGCTTCGACCATATCTCTGGGGTCAGGACCTTGCTCGAAGCGAGATTGTTTGCTTCGCCAAAGGCCTGAAGAGCCTTCTCAACATTGTCCCCGAATCTGCCGTCGATTTCGCCGGGCGAGAATCTGGCGCGATCGAGCAGGACCTGCAGCTTGACGGCGAGAGGGCTGACGCTGTCTTCCGAAGGCAGTTTTCCGGTGAAATTGGCGCTGTTGATCTTGTCCGCCGTGAGTTCTGCGCCGAACGCCGGATGCTGAACGACGGCCATCAAGATCAGACCGAGAAACCAGCGAGTCATCGTGTGCGTGCCCTGTCTGCCATTTATCGCACTCGGTGCGCTCTCATGACAAGGCTTTGCCGATCACTGGGTTCCAACCGAGCGCCAATTTTGCAGTGCGGAGCCGATAGCGGATCGGCCGCCACGTCTTCAGGGCTGCGGTCGCGTGCGTGCGATGATCGCAGCTGCGCCCTTGCCGAGCAGCTCAAGTCCGACCGCGCGGCCGAGTTCGCGCGGACGGTTCGCGGGCCCCGAGCGCGTGGCCTCGATGAACCCGGTTTCATCCAGCACCGACGCGGTCAGCGTCATCTCGGCCCCCCTGACGGTCGAATAGCCGGCGATCGGCGAATTGCAGTGGCCGTTAAGCACCCACAGCACTTCGCGCTCGGCATCGCAGGACAGATGCGCCGTCGGATCGTCGATCAGCGCGAGGATACGCCGCGTCGGCCAGTCCTGAGCGGCGCATTCCACCGCGACGATGCCTTGCCCGACCGCGGGCAGCATTTCCCGCGGTGAAAATTCATAGGCGATGCGACTGCCAAGCCCGACACGTTCCAGCCCGGAGCGCGCCATGATCAAGGCATCGGCCGGGCCGACCTCGCCGCCGCCGGGCAGCCGCTGCATTTCCCGGTTGTCGAGCTTGCGGACGCGAGTATCGGCGGCGCCGCGATAATGAATCACCCCACACTCCGGATACAGCCGCCGCGCATAGGCGGCACGCCGCACCGCGTTGGTGCCGATCCTAAAACCGCTGCCGCGCGAGCGCCTGAAATCGTCGAGCGAGAGGCCCGGCCGCAGCACCAGCGCATCGGTGGGCGGATCCCGCTCAAGCGTCGCGCCGATCACCAGGCCCGGCGTGTCTTCATTGCCGGGCATGTCTTTCAAGGAATGCATCGCGGCGTGAAGCTGGCCCGCCAGGATGGCCGTGCGGATCTCGGCGACGAACGCGCCGCCCTTGCCGCCATGCATCAACAGTTTGCCGGTCTGATCGGTATCACCGACGGTTTCGAACGTGACGATTTCGACGTTGATGTCGGGAGCCGCCGCGGACAGCCGGCGCGCGATTTCCGCGGTCTGGGCCAGCGCCATCGTGCTCTTGCGCGTGCCGATCCGCATTGAAACTACTGACGCTCCATTCGGAAAAACCGCGCCGAGGCCACGGCAATCACCTCATCGCAGATAAAGACCAACCGCCACGAGAATGCAAACGGAATGCAAATGGGGATGCAAACGAGTGCAAACGGAATGCAAACGGGTCATGCGCCCGGGCCTCCAGCATCGCCGGCGCTCAGATCGCGGACATAGGGCCTTGAGCGGATTTCGGTAATAAATTCCGTGTCGCCCGGGCGCCAATTGACCGTCAAATGCGCGAAGCTACCGCCGCCGGAACCAGGTCGGCAGGTCGGACAGGGTCGCGATATCCAATTCGAATTTTTGCTTTTCATTTGCGATTTCGACCCCGAGGGTGAACGCGCCCATGGACCTTATGTCCAGGGTCGCCCTTCCCCCTTGGCCTCAACCGTTTCGACTGGCGGCTTGAAGGTTGGATGCAGATGGAAAGACGCCCCCGGCATTCTGGCGGAAGCATCGCGGCGTGACGCAGCAAGCCCTGTCGAAGCTGGTTGGCGTGGCCCAGGGCTTCATTTCCGAATCGAAAACGGATCAAAGACCGGCGATGTACAAACTCTCGCCGCCGCAGCGCGAGCGCTGGCGATATCGCTGGACGATCTGGCCACATCCAAGCCGCCCCGGTTGCCAAATCCAAAACCAGAATGCGGCCATCAACGTCGGGCGCAGCGGTCGCCTGAAGTCTCGATCGGTCAGGAAATCCGCGAAATCCAGGTCGGCATCAGCCAACGGTTGAGCCGGCGAGGGGCCATGCCGCCGAAACGGCAATCTGTCGGTGGCCGATGTTGTGCATTCAGGTTAGGGCCCGAAAACACATCTTGTACGCAAGAGCCCTCGCCTCTGCACCCCGGACGCTTGCGGCGAAGCCTCCGTGCACAAACGCCGCAACCCGCCCCCGGCGGAGTTCGCGCGTGACAGCTCATCGTTCTTCTTCATGCTTGTCGCGGCGCTCAATCGCAGGCAACATTATCGGCAGACACGGTTTTACCGAGGAACACTCATGCAACGCCGGCTTGCTGCGATTCTGGCCACCGATGTGGTTGGTTACAGCCGCCTGATGGGCGCCGATGAGATGGGGACCCTCACCGCTCTCAAGTCGCACCGCCGCGAGCTGATCGATTCCGGTATTTCCGACCACCGGGGCCGCATCGTCAAAACCACCGGCGACGGCATGCTGGTGGAGTTCGCCAGCGTGGTCGATGCGGTGAGCTGCGCGGTGAACATTCAGCGCGCCATGGTCGGGCGCAACGCCGGTATTGCCGCCGACAAGCAGATCGTGTTCCGGATCGGCATCAACGTCGGCGATATCATCATCGACGGTGACGACATATTCGGCGACGGCGTCAATATCGCAGCAAGGCTGGAGACGCTGTGCGAGCCCGGCGGCGTCTGCATTTCAAGGACGGCGAACGACCAGATCAGGGACAAGCTGTCGATCGCCTTCGCCGATCTCGGCGAGCAGGCCGTAAAGAACATTTCCCGCGCGGTGGGCGTTTTCGGACTTACCGCCAAGGATATCGAGGCGCTTCCCGCCTCGGTCGCCGCAACGCCGGCGGAAACGGTTCAAGCCGCGGCGATCCCATATCAGCAGGAAATCCGCTTCTGCCAGAGCAAGGATGGCGTGCAACTGGCCTATGCGCGAACCGGCCAGGGTCCTCCCCTGGTGAAGACCGGCCACTGGATGACCCATCTCGAATATGATTTCGAAAGCCCGATCTGGCGGCATTTCTACCACGAACTTTCGCGCGATCACACTTTCTATCGCTACGACGCCCGCGGCAACGGACTGTCGGATCGCGAGGTCCCCGATGTCAAATTCGAGAATTTCGTGGACGACCTCGAAGCGGTTGTCGATGCGGCCGGCATCGAACGTTTTGCGCTGCTCGGCATCTCGCAAGGCTGCGCGGTTTCGATCGCCTATGCGGTCCGCCATCCGGAGCGCGTCTCCCACCTCGTGCTTCACGGCGGCTTTGCCGTCGGCTGGAAGAAACGCGCCCGGACCGCAGCGGAGAAGGAAGCCGGCGAAGCGATGCTCACCTTGATGCGGCTCGGATGGGGCCAGGAAAACCCGGCATTCCGGCAAATGTTCACGTCCCAGTTCATCCCGGGCGCCAACAAGGAGCAGGCCGACTGGTTCAATGAGTTTCAACGAATCTGCTGTTCGGCCGCCGATGCTGCGCGCAATCTTCAGGCCAACGGCGAAGGCGACGTGAGTGCGCTGCTGTCGCAGGTCACGGTGCCGACCCTGGTCATGCATGCCCGCCACGACGCCCGGGTGCCGTTCGAATTGGGCCGGCGTATGGCTGCGGGCATCCCGGGCGCCCGCCTCGTTCCGCTCGAGAGCGAAAACCATATCATGCTGGAAGGCGAACCGGCGCTGACGCTTTTCCTCGAGGAACTGAAGGCTTTTATCGGGCCGAAGGCCGGGCACTGACCCGCAGGATAAGCCCTTCAATGCTCTTCACAATCCTGTCACGCTGCCTGTAGTATGTGGACGCAAGCTGCTTCGCAGCTAATATGGGGGCCGGGAGCGTTACTTGAACGCACACGTTTCGCAGGGCGGTTGGCCGGTGTTGGTGTTGAATGCGGACTTCCGGCCGCTGAGCTACTATCCGCTGTCTCTCTGGTCGTGGCAGGACGCGATCAAGGCGGTATTCCTCGACCGCGTCAATATCGTCGAGCACTATGACCGCGCGGTGCGCAGCCCCTCGTTCGAGATTCAGCTGCCGAGCGTGGTGTCGCTGAAGTCCTTCGTGCGCCCCTTGACCCATCCCGCCTTCACCCGCTTCAACGTGTTCCTGCGCGACCGCTTCGTCTGCCAGTACTGCTCGGCCGACGACGACCTCACCTTCGACCACATCGTGCCGCGCTCCAAGGGCGGCCAGACCACTTGGGAAAACGTCGTCGCGGCCTGCTCGCCCTGCAATCTGCGCAAGGGCAATCTGACGCCGCAGCAGTCGCGGATGTTTCCAAAGCAGGCCCCGTTCGCGCCGACGGTGCATCAGCTGCATCGCAACGGCCGGCTGTTCCCGCCGAACTATCTGCACGACAGCTGGCTGGATTATTTGTATTGGGACACCGAGCTGGAGCCGTGAGGCGTGGAAGCTTCATTATCCGTTGGCGCCGCTGGTGCGGGCACGGGTCGCAGAATGGCGAGTTCGCTAAGTCCGACGAAATGAATTTATCAGCCGACATAGGCTACGACGACATAAGCGACGCCGTCTTGTATGAATTCTGCGACCTCGTGCATGCCCATCTTCGTGTGGACCTTCAACGACGCCGTGTTGTCGCGCCGAATGAAAGTGAAGCCCTCCCTTGCCGGCAACCGCACGCGCAGGGCTTGGAACATTGCGACAGCCAGACCTCGTCCGCGTTCACTTTCCAATACACAGATTGGCCCATAATTGTACGCGCCGGGGGAGCCGGGATAGGCGCGCAACATCGCTCGAACAATGGGATTGTGGGCTTGGGCCGTGAGCGGAGTTGAAACGACGTAGCCGACCACGCGCCCTTCTCTACGAGCCACGATAATCGGCATATCGGCAATTGCCGCCTCGAACCACTCGCGGGAGAACGGAACCGAAAGCGCCCCGCCGTTACTGCGCAAGTTGCGCTCTTGCAGGTCAAGAATCCCCGGGACGTCGACCTTTGTAGCGACAGTGATCTCGCATTCCGTGATCCCCATTGCGCCCTCCGCGCGGCTCGTGCTGGCGGGAAAAACGCGGCCTTGCCGAATCGACAATAGCGTAACACCGACGACGGGGGAATATGGCTCGCCAATGCTATTCCCGGTGTCGCGCAAAAGGTTTCACGATGGCGCATCCTGAGATAGGGTCGCGCGGTTGACGATCGAGCAACGAGAACCCGATGTCGTTTCGCGACGATAATGCCGCATACGAGGCCTGGCTGGCGACGCAGTGCGACGTGGTCACCCGAGATATCAAAGCCAAACACAAGCTGATGAAGGACAGCGCCTTCATGTTCCTGAGGGCGACCTATTTCCGTTGGGCGAGGCGGATCGGGACGGTATGCCCGGAATTGATGGACGCGCCGCAGGTGCTCAGCATCGGCGATCTGCATCTGGAAAATTTCGGCACCTGGCGCGATGCCGACGGCCGCCTCGTCTGGGGCGTCAACGATTTCGATGAAGCGGCCGTCATGCCTTACGCGTTCGATCTGGTGCGCATCGCGACCAGCATCAGGCTTGCGCCTGATCGATCGATATCCAACGACAAGGTGGCGGAAATCCTGATTGCGGGCTATCGCGAAGGACTTCGGGTAGCGCAGCCGGCGCTGCTGGATGAAGGCGAAACATGGTTGCGCCCTTACGCCATCGGGACCGCACTGGACTCAGGAGAGTTCTGGGACAAGCTCGGCAAGACCAAAAAATATCCGCTGATCGACGGCAAGGCCGATGGCAGGCCGCCGCGGGACGTCGTGCAAATCCTGAACGCAAGCCTGCCGAAGGGATCGGCCAACATTTTCTATCGGCGGCGCATTGCCGGCGGCGGCAGCCTAGGCCGGCCGCGCTATGTCGCGATCGCCGACTGGCGCGGCGGACGGGTGTTGCGCGAGGCCAAGGCGCTGGTGCCGTCGGCCTGGACTTATGTGCATGGCGTGCAACCTTCGGGTCTGCTGAAACTTGCGAGGGGCCCCCATCGCGCGCCGGATCCCTTCCTCGATATCGAGGGCAAGTGGATCATCCGCCGTCTTGCTCCCGATTGCCGCAAGATCGAACTCGACAAGGACGCCGCCACGCGTCTGAAGGGCGATTTGCTGCAAGCGATGGCCTTCGACCTTGCCTCGATTCATGCCGCCGGTTCGGCCGGCGGCGATGTCCTGAGGCGCGACTTGAAGAGGCGGCCGAATGACTGGCTCTACGAGGCCGCAAAGGTCGCGGCGGATTCGGTCATGAAGGACTACGAGGCGTGGCGGCGTGACGGGCCGCGCAAGTAGCCGCGTCACGGGCCGACGCAACTCAACGTCCCGTCAACGATCCCTGCTTCACAACCACGTCCGGCAAGGGTCCAACTCGATCCCGCGCGTTTCGCAGGACCTCCTGATCTGCGCTGCCGAGCGTGTTCAGGTCCCCGTCTCCGAAAAATCCGAGCGCGCGCAACACCTGGGCCGGCTCGCCGTCGAACATTGCCCTGAAAGCACTCAAACCGGCCGGCAATGAAACGCCCGCGGAGATCATTTCGGCGATGTCTCGATAATCCTTGGCTTCGGCGCGATCCAGCGTCGCCTTCAACTTGGTCGCCATCAGATCGTCGAGGGAGGCGACGAGCAATATGCCGTCGCAGGTCTGCAGCGGATCGTTGACGCGGCCGAACCCGATGCCGCCAAAGAATGAGATTTTCACCGGCCCGGATGGCATTTCGGCAAGCACTACCAGCGAATCCGGCGCATCCTGCAAGATGGCGGCCCCGCTGATAAACCCGAACGCCGCGCGTATCCGATCCTTGTCCAGCGGATCGGATCGGAAAAAGTCGAAATCCAGCGACTCCCGGTGTCCGAGATGAAGCGCAATGGCGGTGCCGCCATAGAGGACAAAATTCAATTGAGGGGCTGGCTCGAGGCTGGTCCAGATTTCCCGTTGCGCCGGAGGCAGCACGCCGAGCTTCGGATCAAGGCGCTGCGGCATGAATCGATCTCCGCGGAGCCTTGTCCGGGATCGCCGCTCCCGTGGCAAAAGATAACCGGCCGCGCCAGAACTCCCAGGAGCGGTCATTGATCCAGCCCGGCTCGGCGCGCAGCATGATTTCGATCAGACGCGATTGGCCGACCGTCTGTTCCAGCACAAGGATGTCGTCCCAGGTTCCGAGATTCATGGTTTGCGCGATGATGCGGTCTTCGGAATGCGGCTGCCCGCCGACCGGCTCCCACCAGAGGTATTTGCGGCCAAATTCCGCGATCGTTTGCTGTGCGGTATCATTCGTCGCCATGGGTCACGGTAGCAGATCCGGCGTCTGTTTTCCACGATCGCAGACATAATCTGGTCGGAATTTATCTTCAGAAACGAGGTACTTAGCGAGCAGCGGGGGCGCTGGTCCAGTTGATTTTCACGTCGTAACGGGATGCGCCGATGCCCTCCAATCCAGCCTCTGTTTCACACGCCGCCCCTTCGCACGCCTCTACCTCACTGCTGCTGTCGAAGGGTGTCGCGCGCCTCGAAGTCACCCTGAAACTCACCACCGCGATCCTGGCGCTGGCGGCCGGGGTCTACACCTATCTCGGGGTGCGCGAACTGCTCAACGGCAGCCCGACCACGGTGTTCTTCGCAGCGGTGATCTATTCGGTCGCGGTGTCGGTCGGCATTTACGCGTTCTGGATATTCCTGATGCAGTTCATGCCGCACGTGGCCGGCCGCGGCCGCGGGTTGATGTTCGGCTGCATGCTGCTGGGCTCATTGATGATCGTGGCGATGTCGTCGTGGCTCAATGCCTCGGCGCTGGCGGGCGCCGCCGCGATCCAGCAGCATCTCGCCATCACCGTGCAGAACTACACCCGCGATCTCGATACCGCCAACTCCAACGCTATCGCGGCGCAAGGCCTGCTGCCGGATATTCAGCTGGCGTCGTCGCGCTTTGCAAAACTCGCCGACGCCGAACGCGCGGGGTCGCTGACCGGCACCGCGGGCTCCGGCACCGTGGTGCAGCTTCTGACGCAAATGTCCGGGCAACTGGACAGCCTCGGCCAGGAAGTGCAAGCCTCCGGCAAGCGCGTCTCGGCGCTGTTCGAGCAGGGCAGCAAGAACCTCGCAAAGATGCGCGAGCTGATTTCCGACCGCGGACCGATCTCTTCGCGCAGCGATGCCTTCGCAACCGAATCGCTGGCGCTGATGGGAGTGATCGCCAATCTGCAGCAGACCTCGGTGGCGCCGGCGGTGAAACGCGCCGCGGCGTCGCTCTCATCTAGCTTCATTGCGCCGGCCGCGGGCGGGCGCACCGCCGATCTCGCCGACCGGCAGACCGCCGTGGTCGGCAAGGTGGAAAGCTCGATCGCGGCGCAGGCGGCGTCGCTCTCGGACGCCGCGGAAAAAATCCTGGCGACGCCAAAGGTCGAACCGGCGCGGTTTCAGGCGATGTCGCCCGCGGAGGCGGTGCTGCGTTACGCCGGCGATTTCATTCCGAGCTGGGCCGGCGCGATTTCGATCGACCTGATGCCGGCAGTGCTGGTGCTGATCCTCTGCGTGGTGCACGCCGCGATCCGGCGCGAGGGGCTTCCCGCCGTCAGCGCATCGGCGATGACCGCGGGCGAACTGGTCGCGGCGTTGCAGATGGCGCGCGAGGTGGAAGAAGCGCGACGAATGGTGCCTGGCGAAGCCAGGCCTGACGGCGAGCCGGCGCTTGAGCCCACTGCTGCCGCGGACGAAAACGTCACCTCGCTGTCGTCGGCGCGACAGCTCAAGTAAGCGCATCCCATGCCGCAATCCGTGACGATGTCGCAACGATTTCACGCCTGGTTGTCGGACAATCCCGACCAGCATGTCCTGCGCTGGGTCTTTCGCGGCGTCGTCGCGGTGACCGTCGCGGCGCTCGCCGCCGATCTCGCTACCAGCAACGGGTGGATCAGTACGCCAGATGCGGCGGTCAGTCCCACAGAGACGCGGCAGGTTTCACCTGGTCTCGATCTGCCCGTGCCATCCATCCTCGCTCCGTTGCTGCCCGGCGGCGACAAGCGCCTCACGCCGTTGCCGCAACCCGGCGGCGCGATGGCCAAACCGATGACGTTCGAGTTGGTCAACGGCGGCAGGCTGATGGCGACCGGCAGCATCACGCCGGGCGTGTCGGAAGCGTTCGCGGCCGAAGTCGGCAAGCGCGGCGACTACATCAGGACCGTGGTGCTGAATTCGCCGGGCGGCTCGGTGACCGACGCGCTGGCGATGGGCCGTCTCATTCGCGAGAAAAAATTCGCAACCGAGGTGGAGGCCGGAAAATACTGCGCCTCCTCGTGCCCGCTGCTGTTCGCCGGCGGCGTCGAGCGCCGCGCCGGCGACAACGCAACCATCGGAGTGCACCAGATCGCCGCGATCAGTTCGGCTAGTGCCGCGCCGCGCGACGAAATGGACGTTGCGCAGCGCATTTCGGCGCGCTGCCAGCGTTACCTCGGCGACATGGGCATCAACCTGCAAGCCTGGGTGCACGCCATGGAGACGCCGCATGACAAGCTGTTCATCTTCAAGCCGGATGAGTTGAAGTCGCTGAATATCGTAACGACCGGCGCGACGCCCGTTGCAAGTCCGACGCCGGCGGCGCCTGCGTCCGGTTCGTTGTCGGTCACGCCGAAGACTCGCTCGTAAGTGTAAGCGTCATCCTGAGGTGCTCGCCGTGTTCGGCGAGCCTCGAAGCAGGGCCATAGGTGCCCGCGGCCATCCTTCGAGACGCCGCGCAAGGGCGCGGCTCCTCAGGATGACGGTGGTGTGTGTAGCGCGTACGGTTTCAGGCGCTGGAACCATCGCCCGCCGACAACGTTATTCGCGATCATCGGAGGTTTGTCATGCGCGTGTTTCTGGGAATGATTTTGGGTGCGTTGCTGCTGACCATGGGCGTTTACATCCGCGATTCGATGTCGACCTCGACGGTCGCCAGCGGCCAGGTGGCGCAGCCGGGCCGCACCATCGTCAACTGGGACGTCGCGGCGACCGACTGGAACGCGCTGAAGTCGCGCGCCCATGACGACTGGGTCAAGCTGTCGTCGAAGTAACTCCCGAAAATCCTGTAGGATGGGTTGACCGAAGCGAAACCCATCATTTCGCGTGAACTGCTTGCGGTGGGTTTCGCTTCCGCTCAACCCACCCTACAATCCTACAATCCAACTTATTTCTTCGCCGCGGCCTTTCGCGCGTCGGCAATGGCCTGATCGAATTGCGCCATGGTCAGCGCGCCGGGAATGCGGAATTTGCCGATGATGAAGGCCGGTGTACCCTTGAAGCCGAACGCGGTGGCCTGTTCGTCGTTGCGCTTCAGAATCGCGTCGATCGCCTTTGCGTTGGTTTCGAGATCGCGCAGCGCGCGATCGACATCGATGCCGGCACCGGCGAGCAGTTCGCGGATGCGCGGCTCGGTCAGCCGCGAGGCGGTCCCCATCAGCGCGTCGTGGGCGGCGACGTATTTGTCCTGGTACTTCGTCGCCAGCGCCATTCTGGCCGCTGCGATCGATACAGGCCCGAGCACCGGCCAGTCCTTGTAGACAAGCTTGACCTTGCCGTCGTCCTGCACCACCTGCCGCAACTCCGGTTCGAGCTTGCGGCAATAGGGGCAATTGTAGTCGAAATATTCGACGATGGTGATGTCGCCCTCGGCGTTCCCCGCCACCGGAATATCCGGATCGCGTAAGACCGCGCTTTCCGTCAGCACATTATCGGCGGCGTCGCCTTGGCCCAATGCCGATCCCGGCGCGATGTCGAGGCCGAGCGCGACCACGCCGAGGCCAAGCATGCCAAGCGCTCCGCGCCGCGTTGATGTCGTGGGCCGCCGGTCTGAATCAGAAAACTTAACCATGTTGGCCTCCGGCCGGAACGTGTGCTGGATATCAACCCTCAGGGTAGAGACAGATTGCGCGCCAGCATATAGAGCGCAACCGCAATAATGACCACCGCGAACACGATGTTGAGCGCGCCGCGGCGGTGCGCCAGCGCCCGCGCCAAGCGGGTGCCGAGCAACCCGCCGGCGATGCCGCCGGCCACGAACAGCCCCGCCAGCTTCCAGGAAACCAGCCCGGACCAGGCGTAGCTCGCAGCCGTGGTCAGCCCGAACGCGGTGACGGCGACCAGCGAGGAACTGATCGCATTCATGATCGACATGCCGGTCGCCAGCATCAAGGCAGGCACGATCAAAAATCCGCCGCCGATGCCGAAGAAGCCCGACAGCGTTCCGGTCGCAAGCCCAAGGCCGACAATGGCGGGCGTGTTGGCCCAGCTCATTTGCGCGTCGGGAAGGCCGACCCGCGACCGGGTCTTCAACATCAGGGCCGCGATCACCAGCATCAGCAGCGCAAACAGCGTCAGCAATCGGTGGTCGTCCATCATCTTGCCGACAATCGATCCCGCGAACGCGCCGGCGATGCCGGCGCCGGCGAACACCAGCGCGCACGGCCAGCGCACGCTGCCGCCGCGGGCGTGGTTCGACAGATTCATTGCGGCATTGGCGGCGACCGCGGCCGCGCTGGTGCCGATCGCCACATGCGCGTCCGATACGCCGACGACATAGACCATCAGCGGCACCGCGAGGATCGATCCGCCGCCGCCGACCAGGCCGAGCGAAAACCCGACCAGCATCCCCGACGCCAGTCCCAATACGCTCTGGATCGTGGAGATGATCAACGCGCAAACCTCGCCTGCACGGCGAGCTTAGAAGGATTTTCTGCGAATCTCCATGGCAGCAGGTTGAAAACCCAGACACTCGTGTCCCGGACGCGGTGCGGTATTCTTCATGCCGCTCCGCAGAGCCGGGACCGTGCCCGACTCCGCGTCGCGTTACGGCCCCGGCTCTGTAGCGCACCACGCCGCGAAGGGCCATAGCGCGTCGAAGACGCGCGTAAACGCGCTGGCGCTGCGCTGCGTCCGGGGCACCGCCGCAAACAATCAGCGCACCAGCAGCGTTACCGCCACCGGCACCAGCAGCGATGTCACCAGCGCATTGAGGCTCATGGCGATGCCGGCGAACACGCCGGCGACCTCGTCGACCTGGAAGGCGCGCGCGGTGCCGATGCCGTGCGAGGCGAGCCCGACCGCGAATCCGCGCGCGCGAAAATCCGCAATCCCCATCCGGTTCATCAGCGGCGTGACGATGATCGCGCCCATGATGCCGGTGAGCACCACGGCGACCGCCGTCAGCGACGGATCGGCCCCGAGCGATTCGCTCACCCCCATGGCGACGCCCGCCGTCACCGATTTCGGCGCCAGCGACAGCACCACGGTGCGCGGCAGGCCCGCCGCTTCCGCCAGCAGCACGACCGAGACGATCGCGGTCGCGCAGCCCACGATCAGCGCGGCCAGCATCGGCAGGATGGCCGAGATGACGACCTTGCGATTTTCGTAAAGCGGCACCGCGAGCGCAACGGTCGCGGGTCCGAGCAGGAAGTGCACGAACTGCGCGCCGCCAAAATAGGTCGTATACGAAGTGCCGGTCAGCAGCAGGAACGCGGCGATGATCCACATCGCATGCAGCACCGGATTGGCGAGCGGATGCCGCTGCGTCGCCTGCGACACCGCGTCGGTGATGGCATAGACCAGCAGCGTCACCGTCAGCCAGAGCAGCGGCGTCTGCGACAGATACACCCACAGTGCGAACGGATTGCCGCTCATGGCGCGCTCCGGCTCCGCGCCAGCAGCCGGCTCGCGATCAGGAACGTTGCCACCGTCACCAGCAAGGTGATGACCACGGAGGCCGCAAGGACCGCGGAAGTCGCAAGGCCGTGTTCGGCGACCAGATCGAGCTTCTGCACCACGCCGACGCCGGCGGGGACGAACAGCAGCGACAGATGCGCCAGCACGGTTTTGGAGACAGTCTCCACGCCGTCCTGCCGCAGCGGGCCGCGCGCAAGAACCGCAAAACGGTCGCGCGCCAGCAGCAATCCCAACAGCAGCACCAGGCCGATCACCGGGCCCGGCATCGGCAGCGCAAAACCGCGCACGACGACCTCGCCGGCCAGTTGGCACAGCAGAATGAGGCTGAGGCTTGCGATCATGGCAGCACCGCGGGCAGAAAGCTCCCGCATCAGGGTGCCGCGGCGGACGCTTGTCAATCATTCCGACACGGGAAGCGGCAGGGTTATCCCCGCCGCGCTAGCGCCTTCAAGGTGCCGGTCATGGTCGCGATCAGATTTTCGGCACCGTCATGGAAGACGTGGATGACCGGGACAAGCCCGGCCATGACGCCGTCATGACTCAAGCCGAACCCTTCAGTTTTTTGTTGCACTCGCTCCAGTAGCCGCCGCCCTTCTGAATCCATTTCAATCCGCTGGTGGCGTTGCTGGTCTTGTTGGCTTTCCACTGGTCCGCGCAGGTATGCAGCCGGGCCTTATAGGCCGGCTCCTTTGCATATTTTGAATCCACGGCGCTGGGGTATACCGCGGGGCTGGTCGGCGCGGCAGCGGCAGCGGGTTTTGGGGGCGCGGCCTTTGCCTCGGCAGCTTTCGGCGCGGCAGACGCGGCGGCGGGCGTCGCAGCCGCATCGCCGCCGCATTCGGCCTTTCGAAAATCATTCCACTTCTGGCCGTTGAGCGTGCCGGCGGTTTGCGCCGCTTTATACTTCGCACTGCATTCCTGCATCGTCAGCGCCTGCGCCGGCATTGCAGCAGCGGCGACGAACGCGAACGCGGCAATCCCTGGCACGACTTTTACGCGAGTGATCATTGATATTCTCCCTTAAGCACCAATTCGGAGATTCGCATCCTAACGCACCACCGCCGGGTGAAAACATATCCCGTCGCGTGCAATGCTGCTGTGCCACAACGCATTTGTCCGGGGCCTTCGCATTTGCCATAAGGCGGGCTCATGTTTTCCTTCGCCTTCCCCAGCCGATCCGAAATCCGCAGCGCGCTCGAGACGCTGGTCCTCGGCAGCGCCGGCGGCCTGCTGTTCCTGTGGCTTGAGTTGCCGGGTGGGCTGATCTCCGGCGCGATGATCGCGGTGGCGGGCGCCGGCATTGCGGGGCGGCCGCTCGGCCTGCCGCAGCCGATCGCGCACATCATCCTGATGACGCTCGGGCTGTCGCTGGGCTCGATGGTGTCGCCGGTGATGATCAAGAACCTCAGCGCCTATCCCGTCACCATCGCGCTGTTGGCCGCGGCGACCTTCTGCGCCACCTTCGGCAGCAGCTTTTACCTGCAGCGGGTCCACGGCTGGGACCGCACCTCCGCGCTGTTGGCCGGAAGCCCTGGCGCGCTGTCCCAGGTCATCATGCTGGCCACCGAGCGCAATGCCGACGTCGCCGGCATCGCGGTGGTGCAGATCCTGCGGGTGATCATCCTCACCGCGGCGGTGCCGCTGCTGCTCGCCGCGGTCGGCATGATGGGCCACGGCCCGCTGCCATCGCGCGGTCCCACCGCGACGCCGATCGCGCTGGCGGAACTGGCGGCGGTGGCGGTCGCGGCGGCGCTATTCCTGCGCTGGCTGAATTTTCCGGCGAGCTGGATGTTCGGCGCCATGCTCGGCTCCTCGGTGATGCACGGCGGCGGATGGGTCGAAGGCGGCGTGCCGCAATGGGCCTATCTCACCGCATTGATCGGCATCGGTACCCTGATCGGATCGCGTTTCGGCAAGATCAGCCCGCGCACCATCCTTAGCCACATTGCCGCCGCGCTCGGCTCGTTCGCGGTGTCGATTGCGATTTGCGCGGTCTTCGTCGCCGCCATTGCCCTGCTCACGCAGGTGAAATTCTCCGACATCGTGGTGGCGTTTGCGCCCGGCGCGATGGACGCGATGCTGGCGCTGGCGCTGACGCTGCATGTCGATCCGGTGTTCGTCGGCGCGCATCATCTGTCGCGCTTCATCTTCGTCTCGATCGCCACCCCCGGCATCGTGCACCTCTACGGCAAGGCGCAGGACGATCTGGACGATTGACAAGATGCTCGTCATTCGTGCCCCGGACGCAGCGCAGCGCGTAGCTCTTCGCGAAGCGGTGCGCTGCAGAGCCGGGGCCGTAACAGAGCGAGGTGTTCGTGACGGTCCCGGCTCTGCGGAGCAGCGTGAAGGACGCTGCACCGCGTCCGGGACACATTTGAGCTTTATGCCCGCCTAGCCGATCTGACGATGCCCCACGCCGCCAGCGCCGCCATCGCCAGCGAGATCAGCACGTTGTAGCCGGCCAGCGACAGGCCGAGAAACCGCCACTGCACCTCGTCGCAGCGGATCACCTTCACCTTGTCGAGATTGTCGAACAGGCTTCCGGCCTTGCCGAGATCGAGTACGGCCCCGCTACATTCGGTCGGCCCCTGCCAAAACCCCCATTCGACGCCGGCGTGATAGCCGCCGAGCCAGGCATTGCCGAGCGCCGCGAGGCCGAGAAGCGCGAGACCCGCAACGAGCACCCCGCGCGGCGCGTGCTTCGCCGCGGCGAGCGCGACCAGCGCGCCGAGCGGGACCGCCAGGTAATAGGCATAGCGCTGCTCGAGGCAGAGCGGACAGGGACGGATGTCCAGTACCCGCTCGAAAAACCACGCGCCCGCCAGCGTCGCCGCGGCAATGGCTGTTATCGCCAGCGCGGCCGCCAACGCGGGATTGGTGGCGCGCGCGTGCCACGGCTTTGCAGTGGCTTGAAATGTCACATCATCTCTCCGGCCCGTGACAGCGTCCTATCCCGCGCGCTTAGGACTGTCGAGACGGGCGGGATCACACTGGAGTGTTTTGGAAGGCGACAGCACATCGGAGGCCGCCTCTCCGCTTCCACCGCGGGTTGACCGGCACCGCGCGCCCGCTATATTCCGCCGGCTTCGCGACCTTGGCCGATGGCCCGGTCCGAAAGCCCCTGTGGCGGAATTGGTAGACGCGCTCGACTCAAAATCGAGTTCCGCAAGGAGTGCTGGTTCGATTCCGGCCAGGGGCACCAGAAGCGCTTTGCATAGCGACGCATGATTCAGCCCACGGCAATGTTACCGAAGGCAAGTGTTAAATCATCTTGTTTTCACGCGCCGCGGTTGCAATGAATGCTGAAGACAATTTCTTGATACATTGCTTCGTCACGCCGGCGTCGGTTCGAACGCATTGCGAAGCCGCATTGCGCATTCGCGGGGACACTCCGAATCGTCGGCCGTTGAATATCGCAGCAGGGATCGAACATGGCCAATCAGCTTCCGGCAATCAAACACATCGTCCAGCTCATGCTCGAGAACAGGTCGTTCGATCAGATGCTGGGCTTCTTGTACGCCGCCAACGGCAACAAATCGCCGACCAATCAGCCGTTCGAGGGATTGACGGGCAACGAGTCGAATCCCGACGCCGCCGGCCGGCAGATCAAGGTCTACAAGATCGACAGCAATTCGCCGCATCCATATCTGATGCCGGGGGCCGATCCGGGGGAAGGCTTTCAGAATACAAACTACCAATTGTTCTCGACCGACGATCCGGAGCCGGGCGCGGCGCCGACCAACCAGGGGTTTGTCATCAACTTCAAGGCCGCGATCCAGTCTGACGAAGCCCAGGGCTTCAAAGATACGCTGCCCGGCACCGAGCCATCCGAAATCATGGGCATGTACGCGCCGGAGATGCTGCCGATCATGTCAGGCCTGGCCCGAGGGTTCGCGGTTTGCGACCACTGGTTTGCATCCGTGCCGACCCAGACCATTCCCAACCGTATCTTCGCAGCCGCCGCAACCTGCCAGGGACATCTCGACAATCAGGTCAAGGTTTTCACCTACCCCAGCATTTTTGGAAGCCTCACCGAAAAGAATGTCGATTGGGCGATCTACGGCTATAACCGCGATCCCCTGACGCGGCTGGACTTCACCGACATCATGTACGCCGACGAGAGCCATTTCGGTCATTTCCGCGATTTTCAGAAGCGGGCCGCCGCGGGCAAGCTTCCGGCCTACACGTTTCTCGAACCAGACTGGAGCGCAAGCGGCAACAGCCAGCATCCGAACTACGACGTTGCGCTGGGCGAGCAGCTCATTCGCGACACCTATTACGCGGTGAGGAGCGGTCCGGGCTGGGACGACACGCTGCTGCTGATCACCTATGACGAGCATGGCGGCAATTACGACCACGTTGGCCCGCCGTCGAACGCGACGCCTCCCGACGACGGCACGGTCGGCGAGTTCGGTTTCGACTTCAAGCGGTTCGGCGTTCGCATCCCCGCAGTTCTGATCTCGCCCCGGATAGCGGCCGGGACGGTGTTTCGCGCAAACAGCGGGACCATCGATCACACCTCGGTGCTGAAGACGATCGAACTGCGCTGGGGTGTCCCGCCGCTGACCGCGCGCGACAGGGCCGCGCCGGATCTGGGCGATGTTCTGACGCTCGCAAAGCCGCGGACCGACGATCCGATCGAGGGTGTGGCCGCTCCGACGACGAACATTCCGCATCCGGACCAGGCGGAGCCGTCGCTGATCGAGAGCATTCATGCCCACAAGGTGTCGCTGCTCCCGCTGCGCAACGACCAGGGCAGTTACGACCGTCACACCCCGCCCGATCTTTCGACCAGCGCGCAAATCGGCGACTATATCCAGTCGCGAACCGCGGCATGGACCCAGCATATCGAGCGCAAGCGGCAACGGGGCCAAGGTTGGAGCATGCCGAAGGGTCCGAAGCAGCCCGAAGGCGGCGAGGAAGCCTAAGCGGCGTTGAGGGATTGCTGAAAAATACACGGCGGGAGGGACCCGAGAGTTTCTCGTATTCTCCCGCCGATGGCATCGCGAGGCCGATTCGCCGCCGAACTTTCCCACCGTCCAGCCGTCCGCCATGCGGGCTCTCGGCAGCTGCGGTCGCACGATCGAACCGGCAGCATTCGAGCATCCGCTCTCATCCACCAACATTCATTTTCTCAAATAACGACTTGCCTAAGTCATATCGCTTGAAGTCTGGTGCTGGCTTCAGAAGCTGAGAAGAAGGGCGAAAGATAAGCTAACCATCCTGCCTCCTCACTCGCAAAATCCGTCGCGGCGCAAGAAAGCCTTGTTGATGGCGACGGCCGCCTGCGCGCCTTCCGCGATGGCTACCGCGACAAGAAGAACGTCGCGCGACATGTCACCCGCAACGTATACACCGGGCACGCTGGTTTCATCGGTATCGGGGTCCGTCACGACGCTCCCCTTTGCACCGCGCTTGCAGCCAAGGCTTTTGGATAGGTCCGAAGCCTGATGGCAGCCGGTCGAGAAAAACAAACCTGCCCGGGGCAAATCCGGTCCACTCTGAAATACAATCCTGGTGAGTTCGCCATTGGTGCCTTCGAGGTTATCAATGGGCTCCAGGCGAAGCGGGATACCCTGTGCCTTGAGCTTGAGCGTGGCTTGCGCACTGACCTCGGTCCCACCGCTGCACGCCACGACATCCGCCATCCAGTGTTTCATCATGATTGCAAGTTCCGCCCCCTTATCCCCTTTTCCGAAAGCAGCTACGGGCTTTCCAGCGTATTCGAAGCCGTCGCAGTAAAGACAATGATGGACGGAAACGCCGTATAGAGGTTCGATTCCCGCGAGTTCAGGAAGTTCGTCAACGAGACCCGTCGCAAGCAGGACTTTTGAAGCGATGCCGGTTGTGCCGTCCGCGCATACGAACTCGAATTCGTTGCCGATCGGCGTGATGCCGGTCACCCGCGTCCCCCGCAGCGAAACAGACTTGTAGCGAGTGAGTTCTTGCCGCGCCTCCTCCAGGAATGCGGCGGGAGAACGGCCTTCCCGCCCGAGCAGGCCGTGGATCGCGTGCGAAGCCATGTTGCGTTGATGCCCTTCATCGCACAGCAATGCTTTGCGGTGGCACCTCCCCAGAATCAGCGCAGCGCTTAATCCGGCGGGCCCACCGCCGACAATGAGAACATCGACTTCCATTTCAAGCCCTTTCGTTGCGTAACCATATAGGGCCCCTCGCAACGGGTGGAACCCTTAGCGGCCATTCAAGCGTTAGGGATTGGGAAGAAGATCATGGCGCGCGCGAACACAGCAGCGAAATGGAACGAATTAACGCTTGAGGAGCGTCGCGAGCGGCGACAACTTCGTCGCGAAAAGCAGCGCGAAGACAATATCGGCCGCGCCGCGAAGATGCACGCCGCCCGGCTCAGGATGGACGCGAAGATCCGGAAGCGCCCGCCCGATTTGAAGCCATCGGTCTATGTCGGATGCTCGGGCTGGCGTTACTGGAAATGGCGGGATTCGTTCTATGCGGGTGTGCCACAGGAAGATTGGTTCGCGCACTACCTGAAGCGCTTCGACAGCGTCGAGATCAACGCATCGTTTTACTCCTGGCCGACGGTTGCCAACGTCCAGGCCTGGCGACGCCAGCCCGGCAAGAAAAAGTTCGTTTACACCGTCAAGGTCTGCGAGCTCATCACTCATGTAAGACGGTTCAAGGGCACAAAGACGCTGATTCGGGATTTCGGCATCATCGCCGATATACTGGGCGAACGGACGGGCTGCTTGCTGTTCCAGCTGCCGCCGAGCCACCGCTACACAAGAGCGCGGCTGGATGCGATCGTGAGCCAGCTCGATCCTGCGCGCCGCAACGTCGTGGAGTTTCGACACGCCAGCTGGTGGAATGACGAAGTTTATCGGGCCTTTCGAGAGGCCGGAATTATTTTCTGCAGCTGCAGCGGGCCGCGCCTGCCCGACGCGCTTATCCGGACAGCCGACGAAGTTTATCTTCGCCTGCATGGTCCCAAGCGCTGGTATCGGCACGACTACTCAAAGAGCGAGTTGGCGACCTGGGCGGACAGGATCAAAGCGAGCGGGGCCAAGAGAGCCTGGATTTACTTCAATAACGACAACGACGCTCATGCCCCGAAAAACGCGACAGCTCTGCGGCGCATGCTCGGCCGCGTATCCTTAATGGCGTGAGACGAGACGTTGAAACTGGTATCATAACAACGCCGCGTTCTCGTGACCGATCGATACTTTAATTCCTGATTCAACACCGGCCGTCGAACCGCCCGCGAGCAATGCGACGCCGCCTGCAGGTTTGCCGCAATTGCGGGGAAACGCCCCGATGCGGCTTCGCGGTCACTAACGTGAGACGCGCGACTTGCGCTAAATCAGCGACGCCACCGAACCAAGCCCGATGATGTGCGCCAGCGAGCGGACTTCGCGCTTCTGGTCTTCGCGCAGCTGGAACAAGAGCGGCATCGCTACCGATTTCAACTGCTGCACTTCAGTCCACTCGGGATCGATCGGCGTGCCGGTGGCGGCGGGATTGGCCTGACGGGTCGCATGGATCTTTCGCGCAATGGCACGCAGCGCGCTTTCGACGCCGGGCCAGTGCTGCTCCTGCGCCGCGGAGAGTTTTAAGCGCTCCTTGATGCCGGCGATCTGGATGTCGCTGAGCAGCGCGTAGGATTTCTGTACCGCGGGTTTTGCCGCGGCCTTCGGCTTATCGGCGGGAAGCGGAATCGCTGTCAGCGGCGCTGATATCTTCGGGGGCTGTCTGTCGAACGGGCTGTCGGATGCGAAGGCCTGCCGGAGCGGCTCGGGCAGCTGTTGAGAATTATCCGCGGCCGGCGGTAGCGCCGCCATCGCCAAAGGCAGCTTGTCCTTCTTGCCTTCCCGGTTCGAGGCCGGGCCCTTGGCCACGGCCGGCGGGATCTCGGAGCGCACCACCGGCACGCTGTCGCGGCCAAGAATGCTCGCCGCGGCCGCGCCGACGACCAGAAAACACGCCAGCGCCAGGATGGTCATCGTTCTGGTCAAACAAAACTCCGCTTCAGCCGGCGAACCGCAGTCAACGTTCCTCACAAATGAACATTAATTAAGGCTTAACCGTGCCGCAACCCGGTGAATTTGCAGGTAGCCGGGTAGCGGGGGCCTTTCAGGCCGCCACGGCGAGATCGTAGGCGTCCTGGATGTCGGCGACGATATCGGAGGCTTCCCACAGCGCGTCCGGGGCGACCGAGTGCATGCTGACGGTCCAGTTGCCTTTCGCGGTCCGGGGCATGCCGACGATGTCGAACCGCACGTCCCGGCATAGCGGATGCCGCCCGAAGGCCGCCGCAACCCGCGCCTGAAGCTCATGGATCGTCGCCGGAGTTTTTCCGGAGGAAAGCTCGAAATCCATGCCGCACTCCCTTCAACTGACGCCTCGGGCGCCGTCAGGCGCACGAGCGCGGCGGACGGCCGCGCGAGGCGATTGTAGGAATGGGACTGGTTAACGAAGCGTTAAGGCCGGAGCTTTTGCCTTGTCCCGGACGCGGTGCGGCATTCTTCATGCCGCTCCGCAGCGCCGGGACCCCGGTAAAAAAAGCTGGACCCGGCTCTGCAGCGCACCACGCCTCGAAGAGCGGCGTGCTGCGCTGCGTCCGGGGCACGATCTCACCCCAGCAGCTGATCCAGCCGGTCGCGCAACTGGTCCTGGTGGTACGGCTTTGCCAGCCGCGGCAGGTCGAGCTGGGCGCCTTCCGGCAGATCGGCGTAGCCGGTCGCGAGCAGGATCGGCAGCGACGGGCGCACCTCGCGCCTGGCGGCGGCGAGCTCGATGCCGGTCATGCCGGGCATGACATGGTCCGTCATCATCAGGTCGATCGGCTGTTCGCTTCGCAGGATATCGAGCGCATGCATGCCGGAATTGGCGCCGATCACCCGGTGTCCGAGGTCTTCCAGCATCTCCATGGTCGACATCGCGATCAGCGGATCGTCGTCGACGAACAGGATCACCGCGGAACGATTGACCTTCGCCGTCACATGTGCGGGGCTTTCGGCTTCCGGCGCCGCGGTCGCGACGGGGAGGATCAGCGTCGCCGTGGTGCCCTTGCCGACCGTGCTGGCAAGCTGCAGCGCGCCGCCGAGCTGCACCGCGAGGCCGTGCACCATCGACAGCCCGAGGCCGGTGCCCTTGCCCAGCGGTTTTGAGGAGAAGAACGGTTCGATCGCCTTCTTCAGGATGTCCGGCGTCATGCCCTTGCCGGTGTCGATCACCGAGACTTTCAGATAGTTGCCGGACTGCAGCGTCGCGTCGCCGCTTGAACGATGCTCCGCCACCTTGATGTCGATGGAGCCGCCGTCGGGCATCGCGTCGCGCGAGTTGATGGCGAGATTGAGGATCGCAAGCTCCAGCTGATTGGCATCGACCCGCGCCGGCGGCAGGTTTTCCGGAATATCCAGCCTCAGCGCAATCCGCGGTCCAAGCGAGCGCTCGAACAGATCGATCATGCCGTTGATCAGCGCGCCGAGATTAACCGGCAGAGCCTTCAGGTCCTGTTGCCGGGCAAATGCCAGCAGCCGCTGGGTCAGCGAGGCGCCGCGCTCGGCGCCCTGCAGCGCGCCGTCGATCAGCCGGTGCAGCCGCGGGTCATCGGGAACGCGCTTGCGCAAAAGATCGAGGTTTCCCATCACCGCCATCAGCAGATTGTTGAAATCATGGGCAACGCCGCCGGTGAGCTGGCCGATGGTTTCCATCTTCTGCGCCTGACGCAATTGTTCCTGCGCCTTTTCCCGCGCCGCCACTTCCTTCATTAGCTCGGCGGTGCGCTCGCCGACGCGCTGCTCCAGCGTCGCGGTCAATTCCGCCAGCGCGGTGCGCTCCGCGGCCAGTTGCGCCAGCAGGTTCTCGCGCTCGATCTCGGAGGTCTTGCGCGCGGTGATGTCGGAGGAAACGCCGACCAGCGACTTGATGCTGCCGTCGGGCCGGCGCACGGCGCGGGCGCGCACGTCGACCCAATGCACCGAGCCGTCGGGCCAGATGTTGCGGTATTCGAAACTGTAATCCTTGCCGCTCCTGATCGAGCGGTCGAGCGCTTCCTGCCGCCGTGCGCGGTCGTCGGGATGAACCGCCGCCAGCAAATCAGAGTACGAAAACGGATCGCCCGGCTTGCGGCCGTAGAACGTCTTGCAGGGGTCGGACGCTTCCAGCTCAAACTCCGGCAAATGCAGCTCAAGCGCGCCGAGGCGGCCGGCGTTGAGCGCGGTCTGCAGCAGGCCTTCGCTTTCGGTGAGATCTTCGAGAATGGCGCGGGTCTGGTACTGGCGGCGGCGGCCCCTGACCGCCGACCCGACAATGCTGACCAGCGTGGTCGGGTGAAACGGGCGCTCAATGAACGTGACGTTGCCGAGCGCCTGCCCCAGCCGCGCGGCATCGGGGTTGCGTTCGGGCCCGCCGCCCTGATGGGTGAGCAGCACGATCGGGAAATCCGACCATGACGGCTGCTCGTTCAGCCATTTCACCAAGCTGCGCAGATCGGCGGTCTTGATCGCCTCGTCGGCGATCACCGCGAGACCGGCGCCGGCCTCGATCTCATGGATCATCGCCGTAAGGTCGCCTGCGATGTTGGCGTAGAAGCCGGCTTCCTGGATCAGCGCCGCGGCGACGGTCGCATCGCGCCCCGTCGGCGCGAGGATGACGGCGCGTTCGGAGGACGAACCGGGCCTCACGGGGTCTGCTCTTCCAGCAGCGGCTTGTCGGTGCCGACATAGACCGGAACGCCGCGCAGGATGCCCTGGAAGCCGTCGAGCGGGCCGCCGATGGTAAGGCCGCGGCTGTCGATACGATATTCGCGGATGGTGGATTCGTGCGTGCCGGTGCGCTTCTTGATGACGGACATCGCGCGCCGAACGCTGCCCAGCGCCTCGAAATAGCGCAGCAGGATCACAGTGTCGGCCAGATAGGTCACGTCCACCGGCGCCTTCATGTCGCCGACCAGGCCGTGCTGCGCCACCGTCATGAACGTCGCCGCACCCCGGCGGTTCAGGTATTGCAGCAATTCGTGCATGTGCAAAATCAGGGAATTTTCTTCCGGCATCGCGGCCTGGTAGCCGTTGAGGCTGTCGATCACCACGGTCTTGATCTCGTCCTCGTCGACCCGCTTGCGGACCCGATGGGCGAACTCGCCGGGCGACAGTTCCGCGGCGTCGACCTGGTCGATGAAAAGCTTGCCGCTGCGCTGCAGGTCCTCAAGATCGATGCCCAGCCCTTTCATGCGCGCGAACAACAGGCCGAGTTCTTCATCGAACACGAACAGCGCGGCTTTTTCGCCGCGGGAGACCGCAGCGATAACAAAGATGATGACCATCAGCGACTTTCCCGTACCGGCGGGACCGAGGACCAGCGTGCTGGAGCCCGCTTCGATGCCCCCGCCCAGAAGCTTGTCAAACGCCTTGATGCCGGTCGACATTGTGGTGCGCGTGAAGGTCGAACGATATTCAGAGGCCACCAGCCGCGGAAATATATTCAACCCGCCGGTCGTAATCGTCGCATCGTGATATCCGCCGCGGAATTTCACCCCACGATATTTGATCACCCGGGCGCGCCGCCGCTCCGGGCCATAAGCGGGCGCCAGTTCCTCAAGACGAAGCACGCCATGCGCGACGCTGTGCACGGTCTTGTCGGCGACATCGGCCGTGAGATCGTCGAGCAGCATCACCGTAGAGCCGAACTGTGTAAAATAATGCTTGATCGCCAGAATCTGCCGCCGATAGCGCAGCGAACTCTGCGCCAGCAGCCTGATCTCGGACAGGCTATCGAGAACCACCCGGCTTGGCCGGTGGCGTTCGACCGTATCGAAAATCTGCTTGGTGGTTTCGCCAAGTTCAAGGTCCGATGAATAGAGCAGGCTTTGCTGCTGGTCGGAATCCAGCAGGCTTTCCGGCGGCAGCAGCTCGAACACCTCGATGCCCTCACCCAGAGTCCAGCCGTGGGAGCCGGCGCCTTCACGCAATTCGCGTTCGGTTTCCGACAGCGTGATGTAAAGGCATTTTTCGCCGGCGCGCGCGCCTTCCAGCAGGAACTGCAACGCCACGGTGGTCTTGCCCGTGCCAGGCGCGCCCTCGACCAGAAAAACGTGACCGCGGGAAAATCCGCCTGCCAGGATATTGTCCAGCCCCCAAATGCCGGTTTTCGCCTTGCCGGCGACAGGTTCGACTGCGTTCATACGACCCCCTTAACCGGGTTTAAACACCCATGGCATCAAACAGTTCCGCGAAAACGGAACTATTTTTGGGGGAAGAATTCCGGCCATGATGCGCGCCACGCGCGAAGCATCTCGCCCCAACCTTCCGGCTGGGTCTCGATGCAGACCGCATCGGGCGCGGGTCGGACCCACGATTGCGCGCTCGTGCTACGGGTGAAAAAATGCGCCGCCGGCACCACCCAAGAGGTGTCGTCGAGCGTTCCGGCGCGGACGTTGACGATTTGGTCGCGGCCTGCACGTTCGCCATAGAGACGGGCTCCGCAATCGCCGCAGAACCAGGAGATGACCGGCACGCCTGTCGCAGAGGTATGGCGCCAGGCTTTCGGCTCCCCCTTGAGAAGGCGAAAACCCCTCGCCGTCACCGGCATATTGACAGCAAATGCGCTGCCGCTGCGGGTCTGACAATCGGTGCAGTTGCAGGTATAGACCAGCAGCGGAAACGATGCGATTTCATAGCGGATCATGCCGCAGGCGCAACCACCAGTCATCGGAAGTATAGGCCGCTTTCGGCTCATCGTGACTCCGGAGCGCGAAATACACCTAGCCTATCCGCAAAATCGTTGCGCCGCGACCGGCAATCCTTCACCGCTTCTCGATGACGAGGCTCTGCACAGCGCGGCCGAAGTAGCCGTTGATGTCGCCAAGACGGCCCGCAGCGATGCCCGCGCCGTCGGACCCGATCCAGGTCTCTGCGTCGAGCAAGATCCAGTCGCCGACCGGCGGCCGCGCCAGGCTTACGGTGAGGTCGGCGTTGAGAAACGTCCATTCATCGAAATCGAGCACCGATGAGGTGCCGTTGCAGAAATCGGCGGCGACCACCGCCCGCATCATCTGCGAGATGGCCGCGCCCTCGACGATCGGCCGGTCGATGCGATACCAGATCGCACCCGGCCCCCGTCGCAGAAAGCCGCCGCGAACCACGCTTACGGAAAGCCCGGTTACGAAAGGCGTGCGTGAAAACCGCGGCTGCAACGGCTGGCCCTGGTCCGGCGGCGGCACATCGATCGGCGCGCCGGCGAGTTCGGAAGGCAGCGGCAGGCTGTCGGCGCGGACCTTGAGCGCCGTCGCACGCACCACGACGGCATTGTCGGCAAGCAGCCTGATGGCGCAGAGCTGAATTTTGCGCCCCTCCCGCAGTACTTCGCTCTCGATCGTCAATGTTGTGACCGGTACCGGACGCATCAGGTCGATGGTCAGGCGCACCATCTGCATCGGAACCGATGTCGGGATCGCCTCGGCGGCCCATGTCACCAGCGCCGCCGGCGCCGCGCCATGCTGCATGGACGAATCCCAGGGACCTGCCGCGTTGGGGCTGGTTTCGGCGCGCTTGCCGTCGACGCGATAGATGGCGTACATCACATGGCTTTCACTGTCTCTTCAGGAGTGCGGATTGCCCTAGGTGCTTCGCTTGCAGCCGATGCAAAGCATTCATGAGCAACTTTTCTTACGCAGCCCAGAGTCGTACAAGTTTAGGGGGGATCGGCCGCAGCCAGCCGACGGTGACGAATTCTGGCATTAAATTCTAGCCGTCAGCGATGCAAGTCCAAGGGTCCCGAAGCTTTGCCTGCCAGTGGAACCGGGACCCGAGACGCTTTCTGACGGCGCTTACTCGAACTCGGCCAGTTCCATTAATTTTGCACCGACGGGAACAAACCGCCTGCTACCGCATTGATGACCTCGGCCTGAATTGTGCGGCGAGGCGGTGCTCTCATGGGCAAGTTTCTCACTTGATCTGGGAGTCCGCAGCCGTTTCTATGACACGAACTGCTCAGATTCGAGCACGTTGCCCAGGGGGAATTCATGAGCGATCTCGGTCCTGCCGCGCCATCGGCCACTCGCCGCACCGCAAAAAGCAAATCCTTTGGCAACGGAAAGCCCGACCCCTCTCAAAACCTGCTTCACGCGCTTCAGGCGATGCGGAGCGGAGATTTTTCCGTGCGGATGACCGGCAACCATCTCGGGATCGAGGGAAAAATTGCCGATACATTCAATGAAATCGTGGCCGCCAACCAGCGGATGGCGCAGCAACTGGAGCGCGTGGGTCAAGTCGTCGGCCGGGAGGGAAAAACCCGGCAACGCGTCAAGTTCGGTCTGGCCAGCGGCTCATGGGCCGATATGGAAGGCTCGGTCAATACGCTGATAGACGATTTGCTCTGGCCTACCCGCGAAGTGACGCGGGCCGTCGCCGCCGTCGCCCAGGGCGATCTGCTGCAGACCGTGCAACTGGATGTCGATGGCCGCCCGCTGGGCGGCGAATTTTTGCAGTCGGCCAACATCGTCAACACCATGATCAAGCAGCTCAGCGTGTTCACCTCCGAGGTGACGCGCGTGGCGCGCGAAGTCGGCACCGAAGGCAAGCTCGGCGGTCAGGCCCAGGTTCCCGAGGTCACCGGCGTGTGGAAAGACCTCACCGAAAGCGTGAACTCGATGGCCAACAACCTGACCGGCCAGGTTCGCAACATCGCCGAAGTCACCATCGCGGTCGCCAATGGCGACTTGTCCAAAAAGATCACCGTCGACGTGCGCGGCGAGATCCTGCAGCTGAAGGAAGCCATCAACACCATGGTCGACCAGCTGCGCTCGTTCGCCTCGGAAGTGACGCGCGTCGCCCGCGAAGTCGGCACCGAAGGCAAGCTCGGCGGCCAGGCCATCGTGCCCGGCGTCGCCGGCACCTGGAAGGACCTCACCGACAACGTCAACCTGCTGGCGGGCAACCTCACCACACAGGTGCGCAACATCGCGCAAGTGACGACCGCCGTGGCGCGCGGCGACCTGTCGCGCAAGATCACGGTCGATGTGAAGGGCGAGGTCCTGGAGCTCAAGGACACCATCAACACGATGGTCGATCAGCTCAATGCGTTTGCCTCGGAAGTGACGCGCGTGGCGCGCGAGGTCGGCACCGAAGGCAAGCTTGGCGGCCAGGCGGCGGTGCCGGGTGTCGCCGGCACCTGGAAGGATCTCACCGACAGCGTGAATTCCATGGCCGGCAACCTGACCTCGCAGGTCCGCAACATCGCCGAGGTCGCCACCGCCATCGCCGGCGGCGACCTGTCCAAGAAGATCACCGTGAACGTCAGCGGCGAAATTTTGCAGCTCAAGGAAACCGTCAACACGATGGTGGACCAGCTCAATGCATTTGCCGGCGAGGTCACGCGCGTGGCGCGCGAGGTCGGCACCGAAGGCCGGCTCGGCGGACAGGCCAATGTGCTGGGCGTCGCCGGCACCTGGAAGGATTTGACCGATTCGGTCAACTCGATGGCCGGCAACCTGACCGGCCAGGTCCGCAACATCGCCGAGGTGACCACCGCCGTCGCCAATGGCGACTTGTCGAAAAAGATCACGGTCGACGTGCGCGGCGAAATTCTGGAACTGAAGGACACCATCAATACCATGGTGGACCAGCTCAACGGTTTTGCCGGCGAGGTGACGCGTGTCGCGCGCGAGGTCGGCACCGAAGGCAAGCTCGGCGGTCAGGCGCTGGTGCGCGGCGTCGCCGGCACCTGGAAGGACCTCACCGACTCGGTGAACTCGATGGCCTCCAACCTGACCGGCCAGGTGCGCAATATCGCCGAGGTCGCGACCGCGGTGGCGCAGGGCGACTTGTCCAAGAAGATCACCGTGAACGTGTCGGGCGAAATCCTTCAGTTGAAGGAAACCCTCAACACCATGGTCGACCAGCTCAACGCGTTCGCCTCGGAAGTGACGCGCGTGGCGCGCGAGGTCGGCACCGAAGGCAGATTGGGCGGCCAGGCCGCCGTGCCCGGCGTCGCCGGCACCTGGAAGGATTTGACCGACTCGGTCAACTCGATGGCCGGCAATCTGACCGGCCAGGTCCGCAACATCGCCGAGGTGGCGACCGCAATCGCCGGCGGTGACCTGTCGCGCAAGATTACCGTCGACGTCCGCGGCGAGATCCTTCAGTTGAAGGAAACGCTCAACACCATGGTCGATCAGCTCAACCGGTTCGCCGGCGAGGTGACGCGCGTGGCGCGCGAGGTCGGCACCGAAGGCCGGCTCGGCGGCCAGGCCAACGTGCCCGGCGTCGCCGGCACCTGGAAGGACTTGACCGACTCGGTCAACTCGATGGCCGGCAATCTGACCGCACAGGTGCGCAACATCGCCGAAGTCACCACCGCCGTGGCGCGCGGCGACCTGTCGCGCAAGATCACCGTCGACGTGAAGGGCGAAATCCTCGAACTGAAGAACACCATCAACACCATGGTGGACCAGCTCAACTCGTTCGCCTCGGAAGTGACGCGCGTCGCGCGCGAGGTCGGCACCGAAGGCAAGCTCGGCGGTCAGGCCGAAGTGCCGGAAGTGGCCGGCACCTGGAAGGACCTCACCGACAACGTCAACTTCATGGCGTCCAACCTGACCGCGCAGGTCCGCAACATCGCCGAGGTGGCGACCGCGATCGCCGGCGGCGACCTGTCCAAGAAGATCACGGTCGACGTTCGCGGCGAAATCCTGCTGCTGAAGGACACCTTGAACACCATGGTCGAGCAACTCCGCTCGTTCGCCGCCGAAGTGACGCGCGTGGCGCGCGAGGTCGGCACCGAGGGCCGCCTCGGCGGACAGGCGGTGGTGCCCGGCGTCGGCGGCACCTGGAAGGACCTGACCGATAACGTCAACCTGCTTGCCGCCAACCTCACTACGCAAGTGCGCAACATTGCCGAGGTGACCACGGCTGTGGCGAGGGGCGACCTGTCGCGCAAGATCACCGTCGACGTGAAGGGCGAGATTCTCGAGCTCAAGAACACCATCAACACCATGGTCGACCAGCTCAACGCCTTCGCCGGCGAGGTGACGCGCGTCGCGCGCGAGGTCGGCACCGAAGGCAAGCTCGGCGGCCAGGCGGAAGTCCCCGGCGTCGCCGGCACCTGGAAGGACCTGACCGACACCGTGAACTTCATGGCCGCCAACCTGACCGAGCAGGTCCGCGGCATCGTCAAGGTGGTCACCGCGGTCGCCAATGGCGACCTCAAGCAGAACCTGACGGTCAAGTCCAAGGGCGAGGTCGCGGCGCTGGCCGAAACCATCAACAACATGACCGATACGCTTGCGATCTTCGCCGACCAGGTGACCAGCGTCGCGCGCGAAGTCGGCGTCGAAGGCCGCCTCGGCGGCCAGGCCAATGTGCCCGGTGCGGCCGGAACGTGGAAAGACTTGACCGGCAACGTCAACCTGCTTGCGGCCAACCTGACATCGCAGGTCCGCGCCATCGCCGAAGTCGCGACCGCCGTGACCAAGGGCGACTTGACCCGTTCGATTCAGGTGGACGCACGCGGCGAAGTGGCCGAGCTCAAGGACAACATCAATACGATGATCGGCAATTTGAGGCTCACCACCGACGTCAACACCGAACAGGACTGGCTGAAGACCAACCTCGCCAAATTCACCAACATGCTGCAGGGTCAGCGCGATCTCGCCACGGTGGGCCGGCTGCTGCTGACCGAACTGACGCCGCTGGTGAACGCCCATATGGGCGTGATCTATCAGGTCGAGAATGAGGACAATCCACAGCTGCGACTGCTGTCGGCCTATGCCGGCGACGGCACCATTCCGCATCCGCAATATGTGCAATTCGGCGAAGGTCTCGTCGGCCAATGCGCGATGGACAAGCGTCAGCGGCTGGTATCCGACATCCCGGCCGATGCCACCCCGATCAATTCCGCGCTGCTGCGCGTGGTGCCGAAAAACCTCGTGGTGCTGCCGGTGCTGTTCGAGAACCAGGTTAAGGCGGTGATCGAGCTGGCCTCGGTGGGCTCATTCACGACGTCGCAAATGACCTTCCTTGAACAGCTTACCGACAGCATCGGCATCGTGCTCAACAGCATCGAGGCGACGATGCAGACCGAAGGTCTGCTGAAACAATCCCAGCAGCTCGCAGGCGAATTGCAGACCCAGCAAAAGGAACTGCAGCAGACCAACGAGCAGCTTGAACAGAAGGCCCAACAGCTCGCCGAACGCAACGTCGAGGTCGAGCGCAAGAACCAGGAAATCGAGCAGGCGCGGCGCGCGCTCGAGGAGAAGGCGACCGAACTTTCGCTCACCTCGAAATACAAGTCGGAATTCCTCGCCAACATGTCGCACGAGCTGCGCACGCCGCTCAACAGCATTCTTATCCTTGGCCAGCAGCTCACCGAAAATCCGGACGGCAACCTGTCATCGAAGCAGGTGGAATTCGCGCGAACGATTCACGGCGCGGGCACCGACCTGCTCAACCTGATCAGCGACATCCTCGATCTGTCCAAGATCGAATCCGGAACCGTGACGGTGGACGCGGAGGAAATCCTCACCGCCAATCTGCTTGACACCGTCGGACGTCCGTTCCGGCACGAAGCGGAAAACCGCCAGTTGTCCTTCAACATCGATGTCGACCCCAATCTCGGGCGCAGCATCGTCACCGATTCCAAGCGCTTGCAGCAGGTGCTGAAGAACCTGCTGTCGAACGCGTTCAAGTTCACCGCGGAGGGCGGGGTCCGCCTCAATGTTTCGGCCGCGGTAGGCGGCTGGAGCGCCGAACATCCGGTCCTGAACCACTCCCCTGCCGTGGTAGCCTTCGAGGTGTCCGACACCGGCATCGGCATTCCGCTGGAAAAGCAGAAACTGATCTTCGAGGCCTTCCAGCAGGCGGACGCGGGCACCAGCCGAAAATATGGCGGCACCGGCCTGGGGCTGGCCATCAGCCGCGAGCTTGCGAGCCTGCTCGGCGGCGAAATTCATCTGCGCAGCACGCCCGGCAAGGGCAGCACGTTCGTGCTCTATTTGCCGCTGAAATACTCGGGACCGACGGTGGCGCCGCGTGTCCAGACGCCATCCTCCTACACACCGGCGCTGCAGATCACGGCGCAAGAGCGCGTCATCGAACAACTACCGGATGACCGGCTGGACCTCGCACCGGGCGACGCGATCCTTCTGGTTGTCGAAGACGATCCGCATTATGCGCGCGTGCTGATTGATCTGGCCCGCGACAAGGGTTTCAAAGTCCTGGTCGCGTCGCGCGGCGCCGAAGCTCTGGATCTTGCCAAGCAATTCCAGCCCACGGCGGTTTCGCTCGACGTGTTCCTGCCGGATATGCTCGGCTGGACCGTGCTTAGCCAGTTGAAGCACAACCCTCTTACCCGGCACATTCCCGTCCAGATCATCACGCTCGACGAGGATCGTCAGCACGCCCTGGCGCGCGGCGCGTTCTCCTTCGTCAGCAAGCCGACCACCACCGAGGGCGTCAGCGCGGCGCTGTCCCAAATCAAGGAATACGCCAAGCCGCGCCGCAAGCGCCTGCTGATCGTCGAAGACAATGCGGCGGAGCAGATGAGCATCAAGGAGCTGCTCGATCATAACGACATCGAGATCGTCACGACCGATACCGGCGCCGGCGCGCTATCGACGTTGCGCGATAGCCCATGCGATTGCGTCGTGCTGGATTTGCGGCTGCCCGACATGAGCGGGTTCGAGGTACTGGACAAGATCCGCAAGGATGACTCGCTGTCCAATGTCCCGGTAGTGGTGTTCACGGGCCGGGAGCTTTCGGTGGAAGAGGACGCCGAATTGCATACGATGGCGCGCAGTATCGTGGTAAAGGGTGTCGAGTCGCCCGAGCGTCTGCTCGACGAAACATCGCTGTTCCTGCACCGCGTGATAACGGAGCTGCCGGTCGAGAAGCAGCGCATGCTGGAGAAGCTCAACAGCTCGGACGAGGATCTGGTCGGTCAAACCGCGTTGCTGGTGGATGACGATGCCCGCAATATCTTCGCGCTGAGCAGCGTATTGGAGCGTCGCGGCATGAAGGTTCTTAGCGCCACGACCGGCAGCGAGGCCGTGGCGCTGGTCGAATCGAACCCTGAAATCGCTATCGTTCTGATGGATATCATGATGCCGCAGATGGATGGCTACCAGACCATAGGGGTCATTCGCGACAACCCGGCGTTCCGCCGGCTGCCCATCATCGCGCTTACCGCCAAGGCAATGAAAGGCGACCGGGAGAAATGTCTCGAGGCCGGCGCGTCGGATTATCTGGCCAAACCGGTGAATACCGAACAGTTGCTGCTCGCCATCCGCATGTGGCTACACCGCTGACCGGCCTGGGCAACATGACCGACCACGAGAAAGTCAACATTCTGCTGGTCGACGATCAGCCGGCGAAGCTCCTTGCCTATGAGGTCATTCTCAAGGACCTCGGCGAGAATCTCGTGGTCGCGACCTCCGGCCGGGACGCGCTCGAGTACCTGCTCAAGAACGACGTCGCGGTCATTCTGGTCGATGTTTGCATGCCGGAGCTCGATGGTTTCGAGCTTGCCGGCATGATCCGCGAGCATCCACGCTTCCAGAAGACGGCGATGATCTTTATCTCGGCAATCCAGGTCAGCGACATCGACCGGCTGCGCGGTTACGAGATGGGCGCGGTCGACTACGTTCCGGTGCCGGTTATTCCGGAGGTGTTGCGCGCCAAGGTCAAGGTGTTTGCCGAGCTGTATCGCAAGACCCGAGCGCTGGAGCGGTTCAATGCCGAGCTCGAAGATCGCGTTCGCGCCCGCACCGCGGAGCTGCAGGAAACCAACGCACGACTCCTCGAAAGCGAGCAGCGCCGTAACCTGGCGATCGCAGCCGGCAAAATGGGGTCTTGGGATTGGGACTGGATCAACGGAGACTGGATGTGGGACGACGGGCAATTTCATATCTTTGGAGTTGATCCGCAGACGTTTGAAGTGACGCCGGCAAATGTCCAGGCGTTGCTTCATCCGGACGATATCGACCAACTCGGCAACGCCATGGCCCAGTTCGCCAAGGGTACAAAATCCTACGAGGCGGAGTTTCGCATCAACCGGCCGGACGGCGAGGTGCGCTGGTGTGTCGGAACGGCCGCCGCGACGCTCGACAGCGGCGGCCGCGTGGTGCGCGTCAGCGGCGTCACCATCGATATCACCGACCGTAAACATGCCGAAGAACGTCAAAATCTGTTGACCCGGGAAGTCGATCATCGGGCCAAGAATGCATTGGCGCTGGCGCAATCCATTGTTCGATTGACGCGAGGCGAAAACGTCAAAACCTACATTCAAGCGGTGGAAGGGCGGATCAGCGCGCTTGCACGGGTTCATACCATCCTTTCATTGTCGAGCTGGCAGGGCGCGGAAATAGGACGGCTGGTCGATGAAGAACTCGCGCCCTATTCGGTGGGCGATCAGACGGTATTTTGCGGTTCCGAGGTTCAGCTGCAGCCCGCAACCGCGCAAACGCTGGCTCTCGCCCTGCACGAGCTGGTCACCAATTCGGCCAAATATGGTGCGCTGTCGATGCTGTCGGGCCGTCTCTCCATCAAGTGGGAGGTTCAAGCCGATGTTCTCGTGCTGGCGTGGGAAGAGAGAGGCGGACCTCTGGTTCAGACGCCGATATCACGGGGATTTGGAACGAGAAGCGTGATAGCCAGCATCGAATCGCAACTCGGAGGCAAAGCCGAATTCGACTGGCGCTCCGAAGGTCTCATTTGCCGGCTGTCGGTTCCGCTGGCGCGGAATGCAGCGATATCCGAACTGAACGTTCGCCAAAATACAGCCGTCAACGGCAATGGCGCGAAACGAATTGCACGATCCGCAGACATTTGAAAAGAAATTCCGGCGGCGGCGATCACCGTGACGGGCGGTCACAGCGCCGGATCGACAGCCTCGGCATATTCCTGCTTGAACCGTGCGATCAGTTCGGCGGCCGGCAGAATCTTGCCGACGCTGCCGACGCCCTGGCCGCTGCCCCAGATTTCCTTCCAGGCCTTCGGCCTGGCGCGCTCGCCTGACGCGTCGGTGCCGAAACTCATTTTCGAGGCATCGGACTCCGGAAGGTTGTCGGGGTCCATGCCGGCGGCGACGATCGAGGGTTTCAGGTAATTGCCGTGCACGCCGGTGAAGAGATTCGAATACACGATGTCTTCCGCCGTCGAGGTCGTGATCATCTGCTTGTAGCCCTCCACCGCGTTGGCTTCGGTGGTGGCGATGAAGGCCGAGCCGATATAGGCGAAGTCGGCGCCGAGCATCCGCACCGCGCGGATCGCACGGCCGTTGCCGATCGCGCCCGACAGCGCGATCGGGCCGTCGAACCATTGCCGGGTCTCGGCCACGAACGCGAATGGCGAGATTTCGCCGGCGTGACCGCCGGCGCCGGCCGACACCAGGATCAGCCCGTCGGCGCCCTTCTCGATCGCCTTGTGCGCGAATTTCTGGTTGATCACATCGTGGAACACGATGCCGCCCCAGCGGTGCGCGGCCTGATTGAGCTCCTCGCGCGCGCCGAGCGAGGTGATGATCATCGGCACCTTGTGCTTTTCGCACAGCGCCAGGTCCTGATCGAGACGGTTGTTGGAGCGATGCACGATCTGGTTCACCGCAAACGGCGCCGCGGGCCGCTCGGGATGCGCCCTGTCATGCGTGGCGAGGTCTTGCCTGATCCGCGCAAGCCACTCGTCCAGCAGCGCCGGCGGCCGGGCGTTCAGCGCCGGAAACGATCCGACGATGCCCGCCTTGCATTGCGCGATCACCAGATCGGGCACGGAAATAATGAACAGCGGCGCACCGATCACCGGAATCGACAGACGGCCCTTGAACAGAGCAGGCATGGACATTCAGGATTCCTCTTTGGCGTTATGCATGATGGTTGACCTTTGATGCGAGGGCACCAAAGCAAGCGCAGCGACGGCGCGCAAGGCGGGGAGGCCAAGAAATCGGGCTATTGGCACACCGCGCGTGTCACATAGGTCTCGGTCCGGCATTCGCTTTCCTCGGGCTTGCGGCCGGACAGCAGCGCTTTGGCCGAGCAGTTGCGCGCCGTATCGACATCGAGGCTCTTGCCTTCCTTGAATCCCTTGCTTTGGCAAAGTTTGTCGGCGGCAGCTTTGCAGTCGGGCGCGCCGTTGGCGGCTACCGGACACGCGGCACGGCCTCTGACGCCCGGAGATGTCGTCAATCGCGACAGCGCACCGGCCGCGTCGTCGATGGTTTCCTTAGGGCCCTTCAGCGTCGGCAGCAACGCCGCCGGTTTCTCGAGCAATTTTCCGATTTCGTTGATGAGACCCGAATTCTCCTTCGGCGCAGGTTCGCTCCGTTGCGGCGCGGACTGTGCCGGCGGGCCTTGCGGGGACGGCGCCGGCTGGGGTGTGGCCTGTGCCCATGCCAAATCCGACATCGCCATCATCGGCAACACCACCATGGCGATGGCGACAGGCTGTTGAATCCGCGCGATCAGATTGCCGATTCGATCCGACATGATGATGAGCGTATCCCGTCGACACCGAGCGGAAAAGCGCGTCGCTAGATCAATCGAGCCGCAACGATGAAGCCGAGCACGAGGACGACGGTGCCGAGCGCTACCCAGAGGCCGAGCCGCTTCTCGATCTGCGCGCGGATCGTGTCGCCATACCGGTTGAGCAGTATCGCGACGACGAAAAAACGGCCGCCGCGGGCGATCATCGAGCACAGGATGAACAGCCAGATGTTGTAACCCGCAAAGCCGGACGTGATGGTCACGAGCTTGTAGGGGATCGGCGTCAGCCCCTTGCCGATGATGATCCATGCACCCCATTCGGCATAGGAAGCCCGGAAGGCTTCGACCTTGCCGCCGAGACCATAAAACTCGATCAGCCAGTGTCCGATTGAATCATAGAGCAGCGCACCGATGGCATAACCAACGACGCCGCCCAGCACCGAGGTCGCGGTGCATACCGCGGCGTAGAACCACGCCCGCTCCGGCCGGGCCAGCGACATCGGAATCAGCATCACATCCGGCGGCACCGGAAAGAACGAACTCTCCGCGAACGAAACGGCTCCCATGATCCAGAGCGCGTATGGTTTGTGCGCGGCGTCGATGCACCAGTCGTAGATTCGTCTCAGCATGGCGCGATGAACCACCGTCCGGCGGATTTGTCCATGCCGGTTAATGCAGGATTGGTGTGAAGGCTAATGACGTTTGCGGGCGCGGGCTGCCAGCGCGACAATTGGTCGCCGCGGGGCGCGGGGCGGGGCTGCTTTTGGCATTTTCATGGCCGATTTGGGCAGTTTCTCGGCGATGCCGAGCAGGTGCTCGCGCCGCTCCATCTCGCGCCAGACGTCTGCGGGGCTGACACCGGCCGAAGCCCACAATACGGTGAGATTATAGAGAAGGTCGGCGCTCTCGCGGACCACCGCCTCGGTCTTGCCGTTGACGGCGTCGATCACGACTTCGATGGCTTCTTCGGCGAGCTTCTTGGCCATTTTGGCCGGCCCGCGCTGAAACAGCCGCGCGGTTCGCGACGTCGCCGGATTGAGATCCTTGGCCGCGATCACCGCCTGATAGAGCCGTTCGAGCGAATCACTCATTCCTCGAACTTAATCCAAAGCCATGGCAAGCGTGTTAACGCCGGGTTTCCAGGCCGCCCTCGCATAAGAAAATCGCCGGCCGCTTTGAAGCGACCGGCGATCAGGCGGGGAGATCGGATACTACCAGCCGGCGAGCGGATGGCCGTGATAGCGGGGGACGCCGGAATTGCGATAGCCGTAGCCGCCGCCATAGTATCCGCCGCCGCCGTAATAGGCCGGCGGACCGCCGTAGTAGCCGTAGGATTCATAGGGACCGCCACCATAATAGGCAGGGCCGCCGTAATAGCCGCGGTCCTGGGACGCGGCGATGGCGAGCCCCGTGCCGACGATACCTGCGAATGCCGCTGCAGCGGCCGCTCCGCCACCGCCGCGATAATACCGCCGGCGAGCGCTGATGTCGGTAGCGTCACTTGTACCGGACGCCGCAGACCAGACCTTGGCAGGCGTTGACGTACCGGCTTGAGCCGCCGACGGCTCGAATGCCGTCAGCGCCAGTGCCGCGACTGTCGTCAGCGCGGCGGCGCGCCCGAATGAAGTAACCAAAGCTTTTCGCGTGAACATCTCGATGTCCTCCGGTGGGTAATCTGGCCTGACAGGCCTTCTCCAGTTAACCCCTGAGCGAAGTATGAGTTCCCGTATACGAATGGGACCTGAACGATCGGTGGCGGAATAAAGGCAGTCACTTGCTGTTCAGGTTTGATCAGGCATTGTCCCTGTACGGTCCGGATGGACATGAAACAAACATACCGGGCGCGGCAACTGCCCTTCGGCTTTTCAGTTGTGCCTTTCATGCGCGTAGCATCTTCCACCGCACTCAAGCGACTTCCGACCCGATTTTCGATTTGGGCCATCACGGCGCTGAACCTTGCCTGGATCGGCGCGCAAACCGGCCGAGCCGCGGACGAGCCCGCGCCGCCGACCGCCATCCAGTTCACCCTCGATCGTCCGCTCGATGCGAGCAATGCGCCGTTTGTGCTGGCATCCAGCCACGGCCTGTTCCGCGCCGAAGGTCTGGCGGTCGGGACCAAAATTGCCAGCGGACCCGCGGATGCGATTGCGCGCGTCGCTTCCGGCAGCAGCGACCTGGCGTTGGTCGATATCAATGTACTGGTCCGCTTTCGCGACAAGGCCGACGCGGCGCCGGTCAAGGCGGTGTTCATGCTGTTCAACAAGGCGCCCTATGCGATCATCGCGCGCAGGAGCCGCGGCATTCGCGCGCTCTCCGACATCGAGGGCAAGACCCTCGGCGTCGCCGACGGTGACTTCTCGATCTGGTTCTGGCCGGCGCTGGCGCATCAAAACGGAATCAAGCTCGCCAGCGTGAAGCTGGCCAAATTCAGCCCCGCGGTGCGCGAGCCGATGCTGTCGGCGGGCCAGGTCGATGCCGTCAACGGATTTTCCTATTTGGCAGGAGTCAATTTGAGGGACCGCGGCGTGCCCGCGGATGACCTCACCGTGCTTCGCTACGCCGATTATGGCTGTGAGGCCTACGGCTTTGCATTGATCGTCAATCCCGCCTTCGCCGCCGGCAAGCCGGAAGCGGTGAAGGGATTTTTGCGCGCCGTCATCGGCGGCACCCGACTCGCCATCAAGGATCCGGCGCGGGCGGTGGATGACGTCCTGACCCTGATGGAAGGCGGATCACGCGATCTGGAACTGGCGCGCCTGCGCGCCGTCATCAGCGACAATATCTTGACCGACGAAGTGAAACGCAGCGGCATCGGCGGCATTGACCCGGCCCGCTTTGCGCGATCGGTCGATCAACTGGCAGAGGATGTCAAATTCCGCGCCAAACCGACGTCGGCCGATATTTTCGACGGCACGTTCCTGCCGGAATCCAGCGGGCGTTTGATCCATTGAGCGTGAGCCTGTCGCAGCCGTCCGCTTGACATTCGTAAGCAAATAGCTTACACCTCGACGACATCGCAAAGCGGTTCAGCGGCGTGATCAGGACGTTCAAAAATAAGCCGCTTGGCGAGCTATGGTTGAACGGCAAAACGTCGAAGATCGACGTAAAGATGCATGAGCGCATTTTGCTGCGACTTGATCGCCTCAATATTGTTAACGCACCGGAGGAAATGAACCTTCCAGGCTTCAACTTTCACCCGCTGCGAGGCAAGCCTCTGCGATACTCGGTCCATGTCAACGGGCCGTGGTGTCTCACTTTCGAATTTTACGGGGGCGACGCCTGGCGCGTCGATTACGAACAGTACCACTGAAGCCGAGCCGAACGTGGCTCAGCCCTGCGGAGAATGAAAGATGGCCGAATATATTGCCAAGCGAAATCCGAATCGCTGCCCTTCTCATCCGGGAGCATTACTCCGCGAGGTCGTGATCCCTGCGACTGGAAAGACCAAGACCGAAATCGCCCGCCTGCTCGGCATCTCGCGGCAGCACCTGCATGACATCCTGGAGGAGAAAAAGCCATTGTCGCCGGAAGTGGCGGTGCGTGTGGGCAAGCTATTCGGCGGCGGTCCTGGCGCCTGGGTTCGGATGCAGGGCGCCTACGACACATGGCATGCGGAGCGTAACGTTGATGTCAGCAAGATTCCGACGCTGAAAGTGGCCTGATCCCCTGCAGGCATCGGTTTGTCAACTTGTGACACCCGCTTTTCTGGATCATGCTTGAACAATCCTTCGCCCCTGACCAACGAGCCCACACTGCATGTCTCTCTTTCGCCTCTACACCCGCGTCCTGCAGTTGCTGGGAACAGAGGGGCGGCTGGGCTGGATCCTTGCCGGCGCCAACCTGCTGCTGGCCGGCGCGCAATTCGCCGAACCGGTGCTGTTCGGCAAGATCGTCGACGTATTGTCGGGCAAGCCCGCCACCGGCCCGCTCGCGTCCTCGTCGGCGTGGCCGCTGCTGGCGGCCTGGGTCGCGTTCGGCCTGTTCACGATCGGATGCGGCGCCGCCGTCGCGCTCAACGCGGACAAGCTGGCGCACCGCCAGCGCCAGGCCGTGCTGACCGACTATTTCGAACATATCATGCAGCTGCCGCTGACCTTCCACACCGGCACCCATTCCGGCCGGCTGATGAAGGTGATGCTGAACGGCACCGATTCGCTGTGGCGGCTATGGCTGGGATTTTTCCGCGAGCATTTTGCCGCCATCATGTCGCTGCTCGTGCTGCTGCCGCTGGCGTTTTATATCAACTGGCGGCTTGCGGTGCTGCTGTTCGTTCTGTGCGTGGTATTCACCGTGCTGACGACGCTGGTGGTGCGCAAGACCTATGGCATGCAGAGCGAGGTCGAGGCGCATTACAGCGATCTGTCCGCGCGCGCCTCCGACGCGCTCGGCAATGTCGCGCTGGTGCAAAGCTTCGTGCGCATCGACGCCGAGGTGCAAGGCCTGCGTTTCGTCGCCGACAAGCTGCTGGCGGTGCAGATGCCGGTACTGTCCTGGTGGGCGCTGGTCACCGTGATCACGCGCGCCTCGACCACCATCACCGTGCTGGCGATCTTCACCGTCGGCATCGTGCTGCACGAACAGGGCCTCACCACCGTCGGCGAGATCGTGATGTTCGTCAGCTTTGCCACCATGCTGATTCAGAAACTCGAACAGGTGGTCAGTTTCATCAACAGCGTGTTCATGGAAGCGCCGCGGCTGCAGGAATTCTTCAACGTACTGGACGCCGTGCCGGCGGTGCGCGACCGGCCCGGCGCCATCGATCCCGGCCGGCTGCAAGGTTTGGTCGAGTTCATCGACGCGTCGTTTTCGTATGACGGCAAGCGACCCGCCGTGGAGGATATGTCCTTCACCGCGCTTCCGGGCCAGACCATTGCGCTGGTCGGCCCGACCGGGGCCGGCAAATCCACGGCGATTGCACTGCTGCATCGCGCCTTCGATCCGCAGTCCGGCGTTATCAAGATCGACGGCATGGATATCCGCAGCATCAAGCTGACGGCGCTGCGGCGAAACATCGGCGTGGTGTTCCAGGAGGCGTTGCTGTTCAACCGCTCGATCGCGGACAATCTGCGCGTCGGCAAGCCGGACGCCACCGAAGAGGAAATGCGGATCGCCGCGGGGCGCGCGCAGGCGCTGGAATTCATCGAACGCGGCGAGCACAAGTTCGAGACCAATGCCGGCGAGCGCGGCCGGATGCTGTCCGGCGGCGAGCGGCAGCGGCTGTCGATCGCGCGCGCGCTGCTGAAGAATCCGCCGATCCTGATCCTCGACGAAGCCACCAGTGCGCTCGACGCCGTAACCGAGGCGAAGGTTAACGCGGCTCTCGACGAAGTGATGAAGGGACGCACTACCTTCGTGATCGCACACCGGCTCTCCACCATCCGCAACGCCACGAAAATCCTTGTGTTCGATAACGGGCGGGTGATCGAAAGCGGAACTTTCGATGAACTCGTCGCCCAAGGCGGCCGTTTTGCGGAACTCGCGCGGGCCCAGTTCATGGTTCAGGAGAATTCGCGGGCCAGCCTGGCTTCGCCCGAGGCCGACACCGCCGCTGTCGAGATCTAGATATCGTCGAAATTCGGCCCCTTTCATCCACGATTTAATCGTGCGGGCCCTGTTCCGGGCCTGCAAGCCGGTATAGGTTCGGGTTCGCCGCCGGACACGCTTGAAACCCGAACGTTACATGCCAAGGCCCCTTGCAGAAGGCGGGTCTCGAAGGACCGGAATCGATCGTGCATCTTTTTTCCAAGCCGCCTCGCAAGCCGTCGTTGATCTGGTTGGCCCTCGCCGCTGCGCTTGCGATCACGGCCACCTCGCCGCGTGCAGCGCAAGCCGAGGCGCTGCTGGTCGTCGAAGCTGACACCGGCAGGGTGCTGCAGGCCGAGAACGCCACCTATCCCTGGTATCCGGCATCGGTCACCAAGCTGATGACGACCTATGTGACGCTCAAGGCGGTCAAGGAGGGGCGCATCTCGCTCGACACCGTGCTGACGGTGTCGCCTGCCGCGGCCTCGCAGTCGCCATCGAAGATGGGCTTTCGGCCGGGCATTCAGGTCACCGTCGATAACGCGTTGAAGATGATGATGGTGAA
>NZ_DASYMN010000073.1:0-1782 GCF_036009065.1 Bradyrhizobium sp.
AGAATGGTCTCGTCCTCCTGAGCCCTCACCCGACGCAAGCGGGATAGTGGTGCAGCTGCTCCGCGCAGCGACCGAATGTGAGTTTGACCTAGTGCCGGAGCCGGGCCAGGTCATGCAAAGGGCTCGGACCTTGGATCCCGAAGAGCCGCCGAAGGATGTATCCATGATGCCGTAATCATGAAATTGACTCCGAAATGCCCATGTGGGGGCTGCTGATGACCCAGGGCATTCGCGACTTCGAGCCGACCCGGCGGGATTGGCCGGCGCGGTTTGAGGCCTTGCGCACGCCCGACGGCCTGCCGCTCGCTCCCGGCTTGCGAGCCGAGTTATTGCGCGAGTGCCGACGGCTCTGGCTGGTGATGGAGATGATCGCCGAAGGGGAGGCCGAGCAGAAGGCCGTTGCGGAAGCGGAGGACGGCCCCGCCGCCCGGCTGGCGCAGCTGCGCGGCATCGGGCTCACGTTCGCCACGGTGCTGGGCAACGAGGTGTTCTTCCGCGACTTCCGCAATCGACGCGCAGGCGCCCAGCCCGTGGCAGAGCGCGGGATCAGGCGCGACCAGGGCATCGCCAAGTCGGGCAACCCGCGCGGGCGAGGCGGACCGCGATCGAGATGGCTCACATGGGGCATTTAGAGCATTTTCCCTACGGCTGTCCGTATCCTGAGTTGGCAAAATAGTTGGCCGGTTCGTCGGCCCGAAACGCCTGCATGAGGACGCCGATGATGTCCCACAAGGCCTCTACGGTGCGCGCAGCCGCCTTGCGCAGAAGCGCTTTCAGTTTTGCGAACGCCTGCTCGATCGGATTGAAATCGGGCGAATACGGCGGGAGATACAGCAGCGTTGCGCCCGCAGCCTCGATGGCGTCGCGTACGCCACGGCTCTTATGGCTGCTGAGATTATCCATGATCACGATGTCGCCGCGGCGCAGGCAGGGAACGAGAAACTGGCGGACATAGGCGAGGAAACTCTCGCCGTTCATCGCCCCGTCCAGCACCAGCGGCGCGATCAGACCATCCTCGCGCAGTCCGGCGACGAAGGTGGTGGTCTTGCGATGACCATAGGGGACCGCCGCAACAACCCGTTCGCCGCGCCGGGCCCGACCGTAGCGACGGGCCATGTTGGTCGCGGCGGAAGTTTCGTCGATGAACACCAGCTTGGCCGGGTCGAGACTGCGCTGCATCGCTCGCCAGGCGGCGCGCGCCGCGGCTACGTCGGGGCGGTCCTGCTCGGCCGCCCGGATTTGCTTTTTTTTAGAGTCACCCCGAGCCGCTTGAGCGCGCGCCACACCGTTACCAGCCCGACCGAGATGCCACATTCAGCAAGCAGCCAGCCGCGCAGCTCGGTCAGTGTCGCGTCCGGCTGCGCAGCCACTCGCTCAGTCAGGGCTGGGAGATGCGCCACGATTTTCGGCGGTGGACGCCCGCTGCTGCGTCGTACGCGCCGTTCCCCGCTGCGGCGCCGGCGCCGGTCGGCTTTCGCCACGTAGGACGGGCTGACAGAAAACCGTTCCGCCACAGCGCGCACGGACTGCCCTGCGTCACGCGCCGCCAGCACCCGATCGCGCAAATCCTGCCCATAAGGCAAACCCTGCCGCCACGTCATCACCGCCTCCGGCTCGAAACCGGAGTCCTATGGATCACATGACGCGCCCGTTTCGGAATCCCCAAAGCGATTCGAGCCGCAGGGAAAATGCTCTAATCCCGGCGTCACCCAAGTTCCCGCATAGCTCCCGGATGCAAAATCGAGGCTTGGCACGATCGAGTTTGCGGTGAACGCAGTGCGG
>NZ_DASYMN010000074.1:0-6845 GCF_036009065.1 Bradyrhizobium sp.
GCCGGCCAGTCACTTCTTCATGATGGGCGACAACCGGGACAATTCGACCGACAGCCGGGTGCTGTCGGCGGTCGGCTACGTGCCGTTCGAGAACATCGTCGGGCGGGCCCAGATGATCTTTTTCTCGATCGCCGAGGGCGAACATGCCTGGGAGATCTGGCGCTGGCCCACCGCGGTGCGCTGGAATCGCATATTCTCCATCGTGCGATGAACGACGAATCACCTGACATCCAGACCTCATCGACCGCAGACGGCGCGAGCCCGGAAGCCCCCGCCGCCGGCGAACTTCCGGCGGCCAAAAAAAGGCGCAGCAAGGCGGCCGCCAAGGCCGAGGCCGCCGCAATCGAGGCGCGAATTGGCCACAAATTCACCGATCCGTCGCTGCTGGCGACCGCGTTCACCCACGTCTCGGCATTGAAATCGGCGCGCAGCCGCGGCGACAGCTACCAGCGGCTTGAATTCCTGGGCGATCACGTGCTCGGGCTGATCGTGTCCGACATGCTCTATCGAACGTTCCCGAAAGCCAACGAGGGCGAACTGTCAAAGCGGCTTGCCGATCTCGTGCGCAAGGAAACCTGCGCCGACGTGGCGAAGTCGCTAGGCCTGCTCGAAGGCATCAAGCTCGGCGCGGTCGGCGCCGGCGCCGGAGCGCGCTTACGCAAATCCGTGATCGGCGACATCTGCGAAGCGGTGATCGGCGCAGTGTATCTCGATGGCGGTTATCCCGCGGCGGCGCAGTTCGTCGAGCGCAACTGGGAAGAGAGGATGCGCACATTGAAGCGGCCGTTGCGCGATCCCAAGACCGTGCTGCAGGAATGGGCGCAGGGCAAAGGCTTGCCGACGCCGGTCTATCGCGAAGTGGAACGCACCGGGCCGCATCACGATCCGCAGTTCCGCATCGCGGTAGATTTGCCGGGATTGGCGCCCGCCGAAGGCATCGGCGGCAGCAAGCGCGCCGCCGAGAAGGTCGCGGCCTCCGCGATGATCGCGCGCGAAGGCGTCAAATAATGAGCGATGACACGCCCGCCGCTGCGGCGCCGGCGCCGACGCGCTGCGGCTTCGTCGCGCTGATCGGCGCGCCCAATGTCGGCAAGTCCACCCTGGTCAATGCGCTGGTCGGCTCCAAGGTGACCATCGTTTCGCGCAAGGTGCAGACCACGCGCGCGCTGATCCGCGGCATCGTCATCGAGAACAATGCCCAGGTCATCCTGGTCGACACGCCGGGAATTTTCATGCCGAAGCGGCGGCTCGACCGCGCCATGGTGTCGACGGCGTGGAGCGGGGCGCATGACGCCGACCTGGTCTGCGCGCTGCTCGATGCGCGCGAAGGGATCGACGAGGAGGCCGACGCCATCCTGACAAAACTCGCGACGGTGCGGCACCACAAAATCCTGGTGCTGAATAAGATCGATCTGGTCCCGCGCGAAAAACTGCTGGCGCTGACCAAGGCCGCCAATGAGCGCTTGCAATTCGAAAAGACCTTCATGGTGTCGGCGCTGTCGGGCGACGGCGTCGATGATTTGCGCCGGACCCTTGCGGCGATGGTGCCGGCGGGGCCGTTCCATTATCCCGAAGACCAGATGTCGGACGCGCCGATGCGGCATCTCGCGGCCGAAATCACCCGGGAAAAAATCTTCCGCCAGCTGCATCAGGAATTGCCGTATCAATCCACCGTCGAAACCGACAGCTGGACCGAACGCAAGGACAAGTCGGTGCGGATCGAGCAGACGATTTTTGTCGAGCGCGAAAGCCAGCGCAAGATCGTGCTCGGCAGGGGTGGCGCCACCATCAAGTCGATCGGCGCGGATTCGCGAAAAGAGATCGCCGAGATCGTGGGTGTGCCCGTGCATCTGTTTTTGTTCGTCAAGGTGCGCGAGAATTGGGGCGACGATCCCAATCGCTATCGCGAAATGGGCCTTGAGTTCCCGAAGGAATAGGCTGGCAGCCCTGATGACCATTCCCAGGCACGTGTTGTGGTTTCAGGTTTTATTGTATCTGTCGCTGGTGCTCGATGCGCTGTCGGTGGCATTCCAGGACCGCACGCCCACGGCCGCGATCACGGAGACCACGATCCTGGCCGCCAATGTGATCGCGGCCTGCATGATCTTGCTGTTCAGGTACCTGGTCTGGCTCGCCGCGCATCGGCGCAAGAACTGGCCCCGCTGGGTCCTGACCGCGGCGCTGGCGTTTTCGGTAATCTCGCTGCTGCAGGTGATCGGCGCCAGCGGATTGCAGCTCGACAGCGCGATCGAGGTTGTCTCCTGCGCCCTGACCGCAGCCGGGCTGTATGCTTCCTTCACCGGCGACGCCAAGGGCTGGTTCAATGCGTGAGGTGCAGACGTAGGGTGGGCAAAGGCGCGCTCTTCGCGCCGCGCCCACCAGAGAATCAAAAGCATTTGTTTGCCGGCATGATGGGCACGCTTCGCTTTGCCCACTCACCATGCTAAATTTGCCCCATGGAATGGACCGACGAAGGCATCGTGCTTGGCGTGCGGCGGCATGGCGAATCCTCCGCCATTGTCGAACTCTTGACGCGCGGCCACGGTCGCCACCTTGGCCTGGTGCGCGGCGGTTCCGGTTCGCGGATGCGGCCGTTGCTGCAGCCTGGAAACAGCGTGCGCGCGGTGTGGCGGGCGCGGCTCGACGAGCACCTGGGCTATTACCTGATCGAGGGCACGCGGCTGCGCGCGGCCACGGTGCTGGCGTCGAGCCACGCGGTGTATGGCGTGACGCATCTGGCGTCATTGGCGCGGCTGCTGCCGGAGCGCGACCCGCATGAAGACATCTACGACATGCTCGACCGCACCCTGAACGATTTCGACGATATCGGCGAGGCCGCGGTGTATCTGGTGAAATTCGAACTGGCGATGCTGGCCGAACTCGGGTTTGGGCTTGACCTCGAAACCTGCGCCGCGACCGGGGCGACCACCGAGCTGATCTACGTCTCGCCCAAATCCGGCGGCGCGGTATCGCGGCAGGCCGGCGATCCCTGGCGCGACAAGCTGTTGCGGTTGCCGCCGTTTCTGCGCAAGAGCGATGACGGCCGCAACGGCTGGTCGGATGAGGACCTAAGGGATGGTTTTGAGTTGACCGGGCGTTTCCTGCTGCGTCACGTGCTGGAGCCGCGCGGCCAGCGCCATTCCGATGCCCGCGAGGGCTTTATCAATGCGGTGGTAAAGCATCGGGCCAGTGTGGCGGTTTCTTGATGGTCACCGATTCGCAGCTTGCCCGATTCACCTCAAAAGCTTAACTGCTCCCTATGGGAAAAACACTGATTCCGCCGGAGCCGGCGGAGATTCACGAGGTTCAGCTACGCGAGGCGCTGGAAGAGCGCTATCTCGCCTACGCGCTCTCGACCATCATGCACCGCGCGCTCCCCGATGCGCGCGACGGCCTCAAGCCCGTGCACCGCCGCATCCTCTACGGCATGCGGCTGTTGCGGCTCGATCCCGGCACGCCATTCAAGAAGTCCGCCAAAATCGTCGGCGACGTGATGGGCTCGTTCCATCCGCATGGCGACCAGTCGATCTACGACGCGCTGGTGCGGCTGGCGCAGGACTTTTCCTCGCGCTACCCGCTGGTGGACGGGCAGGGCAATTTCGGCAACATCGACGGCGATAATCCCGCCGCCTATCGCTACACCGAAGCGCGCATGACCGAGGTCGCGCGGCTGCTGCTCGACGGCATCGACGAGGACGGCGTCGAGTTCCGCGCCAATTACGACGGTCAGTCCAAAGAGCCGATCGTGCTGCCCGGCGGGTTTCCCAACCTGCTGGCCAACGGCGCGCAGGGCATCGCGGTCGGCATGGCGACGGCGATTCCGCCTCACAATGCCGCCGAGCTCTGCGACGCGGCGCTGCACCTGATCGACAAGCCGGACGCCAAGTCGAAAACGCTGCTGCGTTTCGTCAAGGGGCCGGATTTCCCGACCGGCGGCATCATCGTCGACTCCAAGGAGAGCATCGCCGAGGCCTATATGACCGGGCGCGGCTCGTTCCGCACCCGCGCCAGATGGAGCCAGGAGGAGGGCGCGCGGGGCACATGGGTCGTGGTCATCACCGAGATTCCCTGGCTGGTGCAGAAATCGCGGCTCATCGAAAAGATCGCCGAACTGCTCAACGAGAAGAAGCTGCCGCTGGTCGGCGACGTCCGCGACGAATCGGCCGAAGACGTTCGGATTGTCATCGAGCCGAAGTCGCGCGCGGTCGATCCCGAACTGCTGATGGAATCGCTGTTCCGGCTGACCGAACTGGAAAGCCGGATTCCGCTGAACCTCAACGTGCTGGTGAAGGGCCGCATTCCCAAGGTCCTCGGGCTTGCCGAATGCCTGAAAGAATGGCTCGACCATCTGCGCGACGTGCTGCTGCGCCGCTCCAACTACCGCAAGGAGCAGATCGAGCATCGGCTCGAGGTGCTCGGCGGCTATCTCATCGCCTACCTCAACATCGACAAGGTGATAAAAATCATCCGCGCCGAGGACGAGCCGAAGCCGGCGCTGATCAAGGCGTTCAAGCTTTCGGATGTCCAGGCCGACGCCATCCTCAACATGCGCCTGCGGTCGTTGCGCAAGCTCGAGGAATTCGAGATCCGCACCGAAGACAAGAACCTCCGCAGCGAGCTGAAGGGCATCAAAGGCATCCTCGGCTCCGAAGCCGAGCAGTGGGCCAAGGTCGGCGACCAGGTCCGAAAAGTGCGCGACATTTTTGGGCCGAAGACGCCGCTCGGCAAGCGCCGCACTTTGTTCGCGGATGCGCCGGAGCACGATCTCGCCGCGATCGAGGAAGCCTTTGTCGAGCGCGAACCGGTCACCGTGGTGGTCTCCGACAAGGGCTGGGTGCGGACGCTGAAGGGCCACGTCGCCGATCTTTCGGGGCTGACCTTCAAGACCGACGACAAGCTCGACAAGGCGTTTTTCGCCGAGACCACCTCGAAACTGCTGCTGTTTGCCACCAACGGAAAATTCTATTCGCTCGACGTCGCAAAGCTGCCGGGCGGGCGCGGCCATGGCGAGCCGATCCGGATGTTCATCGACATGGAGCAGGACGCCGCGATCGTGTCGCTGTTCGTCAACACCGGTGGCCGCAAATTCCTGGTGGCGAGCTATGAGGGCCAGGGGTTTGTCGTCGCCGAGGACGATTGCGTCGGCAACACCCGCAAGGGCAAGCAGGTGCTCAATGTCGAGATGCCGAACGAAGCCAAGGCGGTTGCGAAAGTCGTCGGCGACACCGTCGCCGTGATCGGCACCAACCACAAGATGGTGATTTTCCCGATCGATCAGGTGCCGGAGATGGCGCGTGGCCGCGGCGTGCGGCTGCAGAAATACAAGGGCGGCGGGTTGTCGGATGTCGCGACCTTCGATTCCAGGGCTGGCCTGACCTGGAAGGATTCGGCGGGCCGCGACCAGAGCATGAGCTGGAAGGAATTGACGGACTGGCGCGGCAACCGGGCCGATGCGGGCCGTCTCGCGCATGGATTGCCGAAGTCGAACAAGTTCGGACGGGGCGTGGAGTAGTGGAGTAGGACGGATTAGGCGAAGCCGTAATCCGCCACCTTGTTAGAGCTGTCGGCGGATTACGCTGTCGCTAATCCGCCCTACGCCCTGTGCCAGCGGTCAGATCACCCCCAACAGCCTGAACGCCACGCCTGCGGCGCATGACCCTGCAAGAACCGTCAGCATCCCGGCATTGAAGCGGAAGATCGCCGTGGCGGCTGCTATGGCCAGCACCAGCGCCGCGACATCGATGCTCGACCAGACCGGCGCGTCGAACGACAGCCCGAAAGACCGCACCGGCACGGTTTCCTTGAACACGGTGTGCAAAGCGAACCAGATCGACAGGTTGAGTATCACGCCGACCACGGCCGCGGTGATCGCCGACAGCGCGCCGGCGAGCCCCTTGTTGCCCCGCATGGTCTCGATGAACGGCGCGCCGAGGAAGATCCACAGGAAGCAGGGCGTGAACGTCACCCAGGTCGCCAGCAATCCGCCGAGCGTGCCCGCCACCATTGGCGACAGCGCGCCGGGATCGCGAAACGCGGCCATGAAGCCGACGAATTGCAGCACCATGATCAGCGGACCCGGCGTGGTCTCGGCCATGCCGAGGCCGTCGAGCATTTCGCGTGGGTCCACCCAGTGATAATGCTCCACCGCCTGCTGCGCGACATAGGCCAGCACCGCATAGGCGCCGCCGAACGTCACCATCGCCATCTTGCTGAAGAAAATTGCGATCTGGCTGAACACATTGGCCTGTCCGAACGCGATCAGCAGCGCAAAGACCGGCACCAGCCACAGCAGCAGCCAGACTGCGCTCACTCTTAGCGCGCGCGGAACAGTTGGACGGACATGGTCGGGCAATTCGTCACCGAGCATGCTGTCGATGGCCGCGGCGTTCTTAGCCCCACCGTGCTCCACGGCGGCAAATTCCGGCCGTCCGGTTCTTGCGCCGATGTATCCGATTACGCCTGCGGCAATGATGATGATCGGAAACGGCACGTTGAAAAAGAAGATCGCGATGAAGGCCGCGCCGGCGAGCGCAATCATGATCCGGTTGCGCAACGCGCGTTTGCCGACGCGGACCACGGCCTGAATCACGATGGCGAGCACTGCAGCCTTCAATCCGAAAAACAGCGCCTCGACAAAACTGACATTGCCATAGCCAGCATAGATGTAGCTCAGCGCCATGATGGAAATGACGCCGGGCAGGATAAACAGCCCGCCGGCCATGATGCCGCCGGCGGTCCGGTGCAGCAGCCAGCCGATATAGGTCGCAAGCTGCTGCGCCTCCGGCCCCGGCAGCAGCATGCAGTAGTTCAGCGCGTGCAGAAACCGGCTTTCCGAAATCCAGTTC
>NZ_DASYMN010000075.1:0-1598 GCF_036009065.1 Bradyrhizobium sp.
ATTGCCCTACGATCTGGATTTATAACGGCGGTTGGATTGCGGTCCATCAACCGTTCAAGAGCTGCCGCATATTCCTCCAAATTCAGAAGTCCCTCCTGTATCCGCGCCCATTGCCTAGCAGTTTCTTCATCCGTAACACGACCTCTACCTGAGATCCCCTCAGAAGCCCTGGAACTATATAAAATCACCCCACTAGTGGTCTGATTCATTCGGACGATTCCCAAATCGACCGAAGCAGTTCAAGCTCTCGGCATGAGAGCAGGAATTATCGTGAACGTCACCCGAGCGGATCGCCATCGACTTGAGGCGATCGTCTCGGATCGCAGCGCGCCGCAAAAGCACGTGTGGCGGGCCAACATCATTCTGGCCACTGCCGAAGGCTGCGGCACCGCCGAGATCATGCGCCGCTCGGGCAAATCGAAGCCTGTGGTGTGGAGATGGCAGGCGCGGTTCATGGCGGAGGGCGTCGAAGGGCTGACGCGCGACAAGACGCGCAAGCCCGGCAAGCAACCGCTGCCGACCGGCACCGTGCAGAGAGTGGTCGACCTGGCGCTCGGGCCGCCGCCCGGAGAAGCAACGCACTGGACCGGCCGGATGCTGGCGAAGGCCGCAGGGGTGAGCCTGCGTTCGGTGCAACGTATCCTCGAGGCCCACCAACTCGCGCCGCATCGCATCCGCACGTTCAAGCTGTCGAACGACCCGAAGTTCGCCGAGAAACTCAAAGACGTCGTCGGCCTCTACGTCGATCCACCCGCCCATGCGGTCGTCCTCTCGGTCGACGAGAAGAGCCAAATCCAGGCGCTCGACCGCACCCAGCCGGGTTTGCCGATGAAGCCGGGCCGTGCCGGGACGATGACGCACGACTACAAACGTCACGGCACCACCACGCTGTTCGCAGCCCTCAACATCCTCGACGGCACCGTCATCGGCCACAACATGCAGCGCCATCGCCATCAGGAGTTCATCCGCTTTCTCAACACGATCGAGGAGCAGGTCCCGGTGGGAAAAGTGATCCACGCCATCGTCGACAACTATGCGACCCACAAGCATCCGAAGATGCGCCAATGGCTGGCCCGGCATCCCCGCTGGACGTTCCACTTCACCCCGACCTCCGCATCCTGGCTCAATGCGGTCGAAGGCTTCTTCGCCAAGCTCACGCGCCGTCGCCTCAAGCGCGGCGTGTTCCGATCCGTCGTCGACCTGCAAGTCGCTATCAACCGCTTCGTCGCCGAGACAAACGCCGATCCCAAACCCTTCGTCTGGACCGCCGACCCAAAGCGCGTCCTCGCCGCTATCAAACGCGGGAAGCAAACGTTAGAGTCACTCCACTAGAGCATGAGAGCTTCTAGCGGAATCGGCGCAGGCGCCTTGTTCACCTCGCCCCGCTTGCGGGGACAAGTCGGATTGCCTCGGCGATGCCAACGGGTCGCGCGAACGCGCGCCCGATGACAGGCTCCGCATCGTCCGGTGCAATCCGGGTGAGGGGGAGTCAGCGCGCGCGTCTATGTTCGTAATTTGCCGAGGCAGCCCCTCACCCCTCGCTCTTCCCGCGAAGAGCGGGAGAGGTGATCAATCGCCGCCGCCTCGGCCCATATCCG
>NZ_DASYMN010000076.1:0-9723 GCF_036009065.1 Bradyrhizobium sp.
CTGGTCGGAGCGACCGGCAATGTCGGGCGGGAAATGCTCAACATCCTGGACGAACGCAAATTCCCCGCCGACGAGGTGGTGGCGCTGGCGTCACGCCGCAGCATGGGCGTCGAAGTGTCCTATGGCGACCGCACCCTGAAATGCAAGGCGCTGGAGCATTACGATTTCAGCGACGTCGACATCTGCCTGATGTCGGCGGGCGGCGCGGTGTCGAAGGAATGGTCGCCGAAGATCGCGGCTGCCAGCGCCGTCGTGATCGACAATTCGTCGACCTGGCGCATGGACCCGGACGTGCCGCTGATCGTGCCCGAGGTCAACGCGGATGCCGTTTCAGGCTTCGCCCGGAAGAACATCATCGCCAATCCGAACTGCTCGACCGCGCAGCTCGTGGTGGCGCTGAAGCCGCTGCATGACAGAGCGGTGATCAAGCGCGTCGTGGTCTCGACCTATCAATCGGTGTCGGGCGCCGGCAAGGACGCCATGGACGAGCTGTTTTCGCAGACCAAGGCGGTCTACACCAACAGCGAGTTGATCAACAAGAAATTCCCCAAGCGTATCGCCTTCAACGTCATCCCCGAGATCGACGTGTTCATGGAGGACGGCTACACCAAGGAAGAGTGGAAGATGATGATGGAGACCAAGAAGATTCTTGATCCCAAAATCAAGCTGTCCGCCACTTGCGTGCGGGTGCCGGTGTTCGTCGGCCATTCCGAGGCGGTCAACATCGAATTCGAGAATCCGATCTCGGCCGATGAGGCGCGCGACATCCTGCGCAACGCGCCGGGCTGCCTGGTGATCGACAAGCGCGAGCCCGGCGGCTACGTCACGCCCTACGAGGCCGCCGGCGAGGACGCCACCTACATCAGCCGCATCCGCGAGGACGCCACGGTGGAGAACGGCCTCGTGCTGTGGTGCGTGTCCGACAATTTGCGCAAGGGCGCCGCGCTGAACGCGATCCAGATCGCCGAATGCCTGATCAACCGCAAGCTGATCAGCGCCAAGAAAAAGGCGGCGGCGTAACCCCGTAGCGGAGCGGTGGACTTCACCCTCCCCTGGAGGGGGAGGGTCGCCGCGAATGAAATTCGCGGCGGGGTGGGGTGACGTGTTCATCCGCAGCTTCACCCCACCCCGTCGAGCATCTCACTTCGTTCGATGCTCGCCGACCCTCCCCCTCCAGGGGAGGGTAAGAGCGCCTACGAAACCTTGAGGCGGTACCCGCCAATGACCGAGCAACCGGCTCCCAATCGGCCCAATTCGACGCTGAAACGCGTCGAGACCGGATTCGAAAGCCTGCTGTTCAACAGCCGCTGGCTGATGGCGCCGTTTTATTTCGGCCTCATCATCAGCCTCGCGGTGCTGATGCTCAAATTCTTCATGGTGCTGTGGGAGTTCATCATCCACGCGCCGGGATCGAAAGAGTCCGACATCATCCTCGGCGTGCTCAGCCTGATCGACCTCTCGCTGACCGGCAACCTGATCCTGATCGTGGTGTTTTCCGGCTACGAGAATTTCGTGTCCAAGATCGACCCCGGCGGCCATCCGGACTGGCCGGACTGGATGACCAGGGTCAATTTCGGCGGCCTGAAGCAGAAGCTGCTGGCCTCCATCGTCGCGATCTCGGCAATCCAGGTGCTGAAGGCATTCATGAACATCGACACCATCTTCGATCCCAGCAAGCTCGCATGGCTGGTCGGCGTACATCTGGTGTTCGTGGTCTCGGCCGCGACGTTGGCGCTGTCCGACCGCTGGAGCGGCGGCGATCACGGCGGGGAGTAATCATCGTCATTGCCGGGCTTGACCCGGCAATCCATCCTTTCCGAAAGACTCTTGCGAAGAAGATGGATACGCGGGTCAAGCCCGCGTATGACGCTTATGAAGTCTGTGCCCCCCGCACCCCATAAAATTCCTTGGCCTCCTGATCGAGCACGAACAGCGAGCCCTCGGCGACGCCGAAATAGGCGCCGTGCAGGTGCAGGTCGCTTCGCTCGACCGGCTTCTTCACAAACGGAAACGTCATCAGGTTTTCCAGGCTGCGGAACACCGCGGCCTTCTCGATCCGGGTGACAAAGTCCTGCATCGTCTCGCGGTCGCGCTGCTCGACCTTCTCGCCGGGCTTGATGAACATCGACATCCATCTGCCGATGAAATCGCCTGGTGTCAGCGGTTCGATGTTGTCGATGAAGGCGCGGATGCCGCCGCATTGCGCGTGGCCGAGCACCACGATGTGTTTTACCCGCAGCACCTGCACGGCGTATTCCAGCGCCGCCGACACGCCATGGGCGCCGCCGTCGGGCTGATAGACCGGCACCAGGTTGGCGACATTGCGCACCACGAACAGCTCGCCCGGACCGGCGTCGAAAATCACCTCCGGCGAGACACGGGAATCGCAGCAGCCGATCACCATCACCTCCGGCGACTGGCCGCGCACCGACAACTCGCGATAGCGCGATTGCTCGGTCGGCAGCCGCTGCGACGTGAAAGCCCGGTAGCCCTCGAGCAGATGGGACGGAAAGGACGACATCGCAATGCCTAACCACACGCGGCCGGCGCTAACAAGTCTTTCGGGCCGCGGATTGAAATGTTATCGCGTGGGGTCTCACGATCGACAGGGAACAAAACCATGATCCGTCCGCGCCGCAGCCTGCTGTTCATGCCGGGGTCGAACGCGCGGGCGCTGGAGAAAGCCCGCAATCTGCCCGCCGACGGCATCATCCTCGACCTCGAGGATTCCGTCGCGCCGGACGCCAAGGCGACCGCGCGCGGGATGATCGCGGAGGCGGTCGCGGCCGGCGGCTTCGGCAACCGCGAAGTGCTGATCCGCGTCAACGCGCTGGAGTCGCCGTGGTGGATCGAGGACGTCAACATGGCCGGCAAGGCGCGGCCGGACGGCATCCTGGTGCCGAAGATTTCCAGTGTGAAGGACTTGACGGCGATCGCCGACCGGCTCAGCGACATCGGCGCCGCCATGTCGATCCGGGTCTGGGCCATGATCGAGACCGCGCGCGCGGTGCTGCATGTCGAGGAACTGGCCGCGGCCTCGCGCGATTCGGAAACGCGGCTGGCCGGATTCGTGTTCGGCCCCAACGACATTGCGCGCGAGACCCGGATCCGGATGCAGCCGGGGCGCGCCGCGATGCTGCCGATGATCACGCATTGCATTCTCGCCACGCGGCTGCACGGGCTTGAAATCCTCGACGGGCCCTACAGCGATTTCAGCAATGTCGACGGCTTTGCGCAGGAATGCGCGCAAGGCCGCGACCTCGGTTTCGACGGCAAGACCTTGATCCATCCCGGCCAGATCGAGGCCTGCAACGCCATCTTCACCCCGCCCGCCGAAGAGGTCGCGCAGGCGCGAAAAATCATCGCGGCGTTCGAGCGGCCGGAAAATGCCGCGCGCGGCGCGATCCAGCTCGACGGCGCCATGGTGGAGCGGCTTCACGCCGACATGGCGAGGCGCACCATCGCCATCGCCGACGCGATCGCGGCGATGGGGAAGTGACGAGTCACCGTGTCCCGGACGCGGTGCGGCATTCTTCATGCCGCTTCGCAGAGCCGGGACCCGGTTAAGCAAGCCGGGCCCCGGCTCTGCAGCGCACTGCTATGCGCTGCGCTGCGTCCGGGGCAGGCAGCAGCAGATCCGACATGCGCGGGGTCTATCCAAACTGCTCCGCCGCCCAGGCATGCAGGCTGCCCGGCGCAGGCGTCTCGTCGCCGCGGCCTTTTGGCGAAATGTGAAAACCGATGATTTCCGGATCATCGATCAGCGCGGAAAAATCCGACCGTTCGAAAAACAGTTCCGGCTCGGCGTGCACCGCGTAGAAGGATTTCTTCGGCAAGGCATGATGCAGCGCGCCGGTTCTGCGCGCCAGCGCGGTCAGCGCCGCGGGACCATAGATCGCGACGCGAATGTCGGAAAGACGCTGCGAGCCGCCGCGCAGCTTGCGCAGCATGAATGTCAGGCGATGGCGCAGCGCCAGCCAGTCCGGCGTCAATTCGTCTTGGCTCATCAGGTCTTCGAACGCCGCGACGATTGCATCGTCGGGCGGCAGATGCAGCACCGAGTTGCCGAGCTGGCGCGGCCGTTCCCATGCGAACAAGGGTGTTGCCGGATCGATCTCGACCGCTTTGAGCAGCAGCACGTCGGCGTCGAGCCAAAGGCCTTCGTTGCGCGCCATCAACCGCATCCGGAAAAAATCCGAAAACTGCAGCGTGGTCCAGTCGCGCCACGTTCCGTCAGGATTCGGCGGGCGCAATTTCTCGGAAAACGCGCGCGGCAGGATCGCCTCGGCCTCGGCATTGCCGACGCCGTCCGGCAATTCCGCCAGCGGCTCGAAACTGTAGACCGTGACGCTATGGCCGGCGGCGAGCTGCGATCGCAGGCACAGCTGCCTTAAGCGATCGAGTTTGCCATGCCAGAAGGTGACGACGTCGGGGAGCATGCGGCTCAGCTCACCTCTCCCCGAAGGGGAGAGGTGAGGACCGCTTCGACTCGAACTCATTCAACTCACGCCCAGGCGCGCTCCTGCCTCGCCTTCGCCTCGTAGCTGTCGATCGAGGCTTTCTTCTCCATCGTCAGCCCGATATCGTCGAGGCCGTTGATCAGGCAGTGCTTGCGGAACGGGTCGATCTCGAATTTTACGGTGCCGCCGTCGGGGCCGCGGATTTCCTGCGCCGCAAGATCGATGCTCAGCGTCGCGTTGGCGCCGCGCTCGGCGTCGTCGAACAGCTTGTCGAGGTCGTCTTGCGTCACGCGGATCGGCAGGATGCCGTTCTTGAAGCAGTTGTTGTAGAAAATATCGCCGAACGAGGTCGAGATCACGCAGCGGATGCCGAAATCCAGCAGCGCCCATGGCGCGTGCTCGCGGCTGGAGCCGCAGCCGAAATTGTCGCCGGCGACCAGCACCTTGGCGTTGCGATAGGCCGGCTTGTTGAGGATGAAATCCGGATTTTCCGAGCCGTCATCCTTGTAGCGCTGCTCCGAGAACAGGCCCTTGCCGAGACCGGTGCGCTTGATGGTCTTCAGGTACTGCTTGGGGATGATCATGTCGGTATCGACATTGATGATCTTCAAGGGCGCCGCGACGCCCTCCAGCGTGGTGAATTTGTCCATGGCACTGTTCCCGGATGTGAGGACGGGGTTGTAGCCCGATCGTGGCGGTGGTCCAAGCCCCAAATTGCTGCAGTTGACTGCGAGCCACACATACCTCCGTCATCCTGAGGAGCCGCGCGCTTGCGCGGCGTCTCGAAGGATGGCCGCGGGCGCCGCGCTTGTGGCCATCCTTCGAGGCTCGCCGCAAGAAGCGGCGAGCACCTCAGGATGACGGCGGTACTCGTGGCTACTCTGCAACTTGCGCCTCGATCGCTTCCATGTCGGCGTCCGAGAGGCCGAAATGGTGGCCGATTTCGTGGATCAGCACGTGACGGACGATGTGGCCGAGCGTCTCGTCGTGCTCGGCCCAGTAATCCAGGATCGGGCGGCGATACAGCCACACCATGTTGGGCAGCCGCGCCACGTCGTCATTGCTGCGGAACGGCAGCCCGACACCCTGGAACAGGCCAAGCAGGTCGAATTCGCTTTGCGCCTTCATCTCGCCCAGCACCTCGTCGGTCGGAAAATCGTCGACGCGGAGGATCACGCCTTCGCAGAGGTCGCGAAAACCCTTTGGCAGGCGCGCGAATACGTCGTGCGCCATGGCTTCCAACTCGGCCAACGAAGGCGCTTTTGCGGAGCTCCACATCGGTTCCGTTTAGAGGATCGGGCGCGACTTCGCAAAAGTTGGGATTTGGTATGGTTGACGGATGCGCGGCAATCGGAGACCGTAGTGCCGGTGCAGGTTTCTAGTTGAGGCTGACAATGCGGATCGGAAGTGCGGCACTCATGCTGGCGGTTGCCGGTACATTTCTGTTGCCGGTGGCCGGCGCGCAGGCGCAGAACGCGCCGCGGATCGTGCAGGCATCGCAGCCCGCCGGCACTGAGCTTTCCGCGCAGAGCCGCAGGGTCCGCCGGCCGCCGACCCGGATCAGGGTCTACCCGCGCTACAACCCCGACGATGTCTATCCGCGCTACTTTCCCGGCCGCAACGCCGTGCGCGACTGCACTGCCACTTTAGTGGAGGAATTCCGGCCCAGCGGCACGGTCATTACGCCGCGCATGAACTGCTTCTGGCGCCCCGGCTAGGGCAGCATATTCAGGACGCGTTCAGGCGCAGCCATCGACGTCTGATTCTTTAACTTGCACTCGCACAGCGCAACCTTTGCGGATTGTTATGTCACAAACGCAAAACGTGTAACGCTTGACTCCCGAAATTTTACCGCGAGAATATGTTATCAGGCGACATACGCCGCTATTCTTTTTCAGCATCTTCGCTTTCCGCGTGCGCGGTGCGCGTGAATTCAAGCAATTCGGTCCCAACTGAGGGAGTGGCATGATGACCCAAGGTCAAGACGCGGCACGCAGGGAAGTGCCCTATTTCGAGAATTCGCGGCTGATGGCGATCGCCATCAACGCCACCAATTCCAACCTGATCTGGCGCGCGCAGGACAAGCCGAACGGCCAGTGGGTGGACGACTGGGCCTGGGTCAACAACGCCAACCAGTACGACGTCATGGTCGCGGGCGTGGCGCGCGACGGCAGCGTGGTTGTGCTGGGACAGGCGAAGCCTGCGTCGGCGGTGCATTTCTATGTCGAGGCGCCGGACAGCAGTGGCGCGGCGGTGAAGTGGCTGGGTCCGGTCGATCTCGGTCTGCCGCCGGGCGTGCCGGGCTTCAGCCAGCTGGTCACCACCCGCGGCGGCGACGGCAAGGTCAATGTTTTCGGCCTGGCAAGGGACACCGGCTACGTCTGGTGGATTTACGAGAACCCGGACCGTATCGTCGAGGAGACCATCACGGTCACCCCGCCCGGCACCGACAAACCGATCACGATCACCGTACCGGTCTCGGCGCCGCCGCTGACGCCGTGGAGCGCGTGGCAGCAGCTCGCCGCGCGGAAACTCGAGGTCATGACCGCGGCCAACAACGGCGACACCACCATCGCGCTCGCCGGCACCGCCTTCGACGATGCGACGCAGCACATCTTCTATACGCGGCAGATGACCCCCGCCGCCCAGGCGCCAGGCGACTGGATTGCCTGGGTCGACATGACCCAAGGCCATTTCGACGGCTCAAGCCCGACGCTGCGGCTCGATCCGCTCGGCAGCCTCAATGTGATCGGGCTTGGTTCCGGCGGCGAAGTCGTCCACACCCGGCAGGTGCCCGCCAACAGCGACAGCTTCGCGCCATGGGCAAATCCGTTCCAGATCGGCACGGCGGCGGTCGGAATCGCCAACGGCATCGACGGCGACGGGCACATCGTGGTGGTCGCCGAGGACGGCGCCAAGACGGTCCGCGTCAACACCATGGCCGACACCGAAACCCAGCAGTGGTCGGGTTGGCAGATCCTCGCCACGGTTTTCCAGACCGGCCCGATGACGCTGGATTACAACGCCGACGGCCGGCTCACGCTGTTCCTTCGCGAGACCTCCGGACCGCAGCGGCTGCTGTGCAAGTCGCAGGTCGCCTTCAATTCGAGCTCGTGGGAGGCAAGCTGGACCCTGCTGTCGCGCAGCGCCCTCAGCCGCTACGGCGTGGTGCGGGATCTGACCCCGTAGCACGTAGGGCGCAATAAGCGCAGCGCATTGCGGCGCCGGGCGGTTTCCAGCAAATCAAGTGTCAAGACAACGGCGCGAAGCGGCGCAATAAACGATTGCGCCCTACGGACTAGCTTCGCTGTTCGCCGAATTGACACATCGCGATTCGTAGGGCGGATTAGCCAACCACGTCCGCTGTAGTTCAACGAGCGAATGCGGAAGGCGCAATCCGCCGTTTTGGTGTACGGGCATCGGCGGATTACGCCATCGGGCGCGCGTTCGCGCGACCCGTCGGCTAATCCGCCCTACGAATAAACCAGAGGGACGCCCAGGTGTACGACACGATCATCGTCGGCGGTGGCTCGGCAGGCTCGGTCATGGCCCACCGGCTCTCCGCCGGCAGCGCCAACAAAGTGCTGCTCTGCGAGGCGGGCCCGGACACGCCGCCCGGCAACGAGCCGCCCGAGATTCGTGACAGCTATTCGGGCACGGCGTATTTCGATCCGCGCTTCCACTGGACCGGGCTCAAGGTCACAACCGAGGTCGTCAGCCACAACAATCCGCAAGAGAATCCTCCGCCGCTGCGCAAATACGAGCAAGCGCGGGTGCTCGGCGGCGGCTCCTCGATCAACGGCCAGCTGGCCAACCGCGGCGCGCCCACCGATTACGACGAATGGCAGGCGCGGGGCGCTGCGGGCTGGAGCTGGAACGACGTGCTGCCCTACTTCAGGAAGGTCGAGCGCGACCTCGACTTCGACGGGCCGTTGCACGGCAAGGATGGCCGCATCCCGGTGCGGCGCATCCCGCAAGCGCACTGGACGGGGCTCGCGCGAGCCGCTGGCGAAGCCTGCAAGCTCGCGGGCTACGCCTTCCTGCCCGACCAGAACGGCGAGTTCGTCGACGGCTATTTTCCGGTGACGCATTCCAATCAGTCAGAGCAACGGGTCTCGGCGGCGATGGGCTATCTCGATGCTGAAACCCGCAGGCGCGCCAACCTGACGATCTCGACCAACACGCAGGTGAGCGAGCTGCTGTTCGAGGGCACGCGCTGCGTCGGCGTCAAGGCGCGCGTCGACGGCCGCGAACAAGATTTCCGCGGCCGGGAGGTCGTGCTGTCCTGCGGCGCGATCCATTCGCCGGCGCATCTCTTGCGCGCCGGGATCGGCCCGGTCGGCCAGCTGAAGGCGATGGGCATTCCGGTTCTGATGGGGCTTGAGGGCGTCGGCCAGCGGCTGATGGATCATCCCTCGATCGCGCTGTCGTCCTTTATCCGCCCCGGCGCGCGCATGAACGCCCACACCAGGCGCCATGTCCAGGTGGCGCTGCGTTACTCATCGGGGCTGTCAGGCGTACCGGGCGGCGACATGTTCGTCGTCGTGCTCTCCAAGTCGGCCTGGCACGCCGTCGGCGCGCAGATCGGCTCGCTGCTCACCTGCGTCTACAAGACCTATTCGGAAACCGGGCAGGTGAAACTCGCCTCGCGCGACCCATCGGCGGAGCCGGTCGTCGAGTTCAACCTGCTGTCGGATCGCCGCGACCTCGAGCGGCTGATGAGCGGCTTTCGCAAAATGGCGGCGCTGCAGATCAGCGCGCCGCTTCAGGCGGTGACCGACAAGCCGTTCCCGGCCTCGTATACGGACCGCGTGCGCAAGATCGGCGTGGTCAACGCCAAAAACCGCATCCTCACCGCGATCGCCGCCGCGCTGATGGACGGGCCGGCGGCGCTGCGCAGCGCCATGATCGACAACTTCATTGTCGAAGGATTCACCTTCGACCAGGTGATGCGCGACGACGAGGCGCTGGAGGCCTTCGTGCGCAAGGCGGCGATCGGCGTGTGGCACGCCTCGTGCACATGCCGGATGGGCAGGACGGACGATGCAATGGCGGTTGTCGATGCCCAAGGCCGCGTCAAGGGCATCCAGGGTCTGCGCGTGGTCGATGCCTCGATCTTCCCCGTGGTGCCGTGCGCCAACACCAACTTTCCAACCCTGATGGTGGCGGAAAAGATCGCGGCAGGCATGATGCAATGAACGGCATGCCCCCTACATACGCGGCTTTGCCGGGGGTAGACCGTAGGGCGGATTAGCGCAGCGTA
>NZ_DASYMN010000077.1:0-2138 GCF_036009065.1 Bradyrhizobium sp.
TTTCCGCTTCGACGACCGCATCGAGGGGACCCTCATCTGCTCTTTGAGGTCAACACTTGAGCCCGGCATCACCAGGACGTCACGTGAGCCGGAGCCCGCGAAGCGTTTGCGGGCATAACATTTGACGAGTTTTGCGCAATGCATGGTGCAGGACGCCTCAATCGGTCGCTGCGATCGCTGAGGCCCCAGGCCGACCTGATGAAGGCTGCCGCCAAAGGCGCGCTGATCTTGTTGCGCGCGCAACTGGCGCCGCTGCGCGAGCGGCTGGCCGCGATCAAACTCGCCCGCGCCAAACGGCTGACCGAGCGCGAGAAAAATCCCCACCGGCTGATCGCGCGGTTCGAGCGCTATATTCCGCAACGCGTCGGCGTCACCGCGACCGTGGTGATGCTGTTCGGCAGCGCCGGCCTTGGCATCGTCAAGGGCGGCCATGTCGAGGAACTGACCACCGCGCTCAGCGACACCCGCAACGCGCTGGCGAATTCCGCCGGGTTCAAGATCACCGCCGTCGCCATCAATGGCCGCAAGCAATTGACGCAGGACGAGGTGCTGGCGATCGGCGGCGTCAACGGCCGTTCGTCGCTGCTGTTCCTCGACGCCGCCGTGGTGCGCGACAAGCTGAAGACCAATCCATGGATCGGCGAGGCGACCGTACAGAAATTCTATCCCGGCCAGCTGCAGATCGACATCACCGAGCGTTCGGCATTCGCGTTGTGGCAGCAGGACGGCCGTTTGTCGGTCATATCAGATGACGGCGCGGTGCTGGAGCCCTATGTTTCGCGCCGCTTCAAAGGCCTGCCGCTGGTGGTGGGCAAGGGCGCCGAAACCCGCGCGCGGGATTTCCTCGCGCTGCTCGATCGCTATCCGCAGGTGCGCACGGTGATGAAGGCGGCGGTGTTCGTTGGCGAACGGCGCTGGAACCTGCGGCTCAAGGATGGCCTCGACGTGCGGCTGCCGGAAAACGACGTTGGCAACGCGCTGGCGGCATTGTCGAAACTCGACAGGGAAGACCGGCTGTTCTCGCGCGACGTCATCGCGATCGACATGCGGCTGCCGGACCGGCTCACGGTGCGGCTGTCCGACGAGGCCGCCAAGGCGCGCGAAGACCTGTTCAAGGACAAGAAGAAAAAGGCCGGCAGCGCATGAGCGGCCTTGAACGCAAACAGACGCCGAAGACGCGCCCGATGCCGCAGAAGCGCACCGCGCTGGTGGCCTCGCTCGATGTCGGCACCAGCAAGATCGCCTGCATGATCGCGCGGCTCAAACCGTGCCCGCCGAACGATGCGCTGCGCGGCCGCAGCCATGCCGTCGAATTGATCGGCTACAGCCAGATTCAGTCGCGCGGCGTCAAGGCAGGCTCGGTGGTCGATCTTGCCGAATGCGAACAGGCGGTGCGGCAAGCGGTGGCGCTGGCCGAGCGGATGGCGAAAGTCCGCGTCGAATCCGTATTGCTGTCGGTATCCGGCGGGCGGCTGCAGGGCCAGTTGATCGAGGCCGCGGCCGATATCAAGGGCGGCGCCGTTACATCAGCCGATGTCACCCGCGTCACCTCGACCGGGATGCGGCACGCCACCGGCGTCGGCCGCACCGTGCTGCATGCGCTGCCGGTCGGCTACGCGCTCGACGGCGTCAAGGGCATCCGCGATCCCCGGGGCATGGTGGCGCGGCAGTTCGGCGTCGACATGAATGTCGTCACATCGGACGCCACCGTCGCCAAGAACCTGATGCTGGTGGTGGAACGATGCCATCTCAATGTCGAGGCGATGGCGTCCAGCCCCTATGTGGCCGGTCTGTCCGTATTGACCGATGACGAAGCGGATCTCGGCGCCGCCGTGATCGAGATGGGCGCGGGCACCACGACGATGGCGATCTATTCCGGCGGCCGCTTCGTGCACGCATCCGGATTTGCGGTCGGCGGGCAGCACATCACCATGGATCTTGCCCGCGGACTTGGTGCATGCATTGCGGATGCCGAGCGAATCAAGACGTTATATGGCACCGTGCTGACCGGCGGGTCCGATGCGCGCGAGTTGATGTCCGTGCCATCGGCCGGAGACAATGATCGCGATGTTCCGCAGATCGTGTCCCGCGCCACGATCGCCAACATCGTCCGGCAGCGCGCCGAGGAGATTTTTGAG
>NZ_DASYMN010000078.1:0-11891 GCF_036009065.1 Bradyrhizobium sp.
GTTTCCCGGCAGCCGGGCATTCTCTATATGCCGACCCATATCATCGAGAAGCAGAGGCTGATCGAGAAGCATGCCGCGCGGCTGGGCCTGCCCAACGTTACGACCAGATGGGTGACGCTGTCGGGCGGCGGGGCGCAGACCGATGCGCTGCTCGCGGGCACGGTCGACATTCTGTGCACCGGCACCGGCAATTTGTTGCTGCTGTGGGACCGCACCAAAGGCGGGGTCAAGGGCATCGTTGCAACGTCCGCGCAGCCGATGAGTCTGATCAGCCGCGACGAGCGCATCAAGACCATCAAGGATTTTGGCCCGGGCGACAAGATCGCAGTGCCGACGGTAAAAGTGTCGACGCAGGCCATCGTGCTGCAGATCGCCGCCGCCAAACTCTATGGCGACGACCAGTGGTCCAAATTCGATTCCAACACGGTGCAACTCGGCCATCCCGACGCGGTCGGCGCGATGTCGAACCCGACCCATGAAATCCACAACCATTTCACCATTCCGCCCTACACCTTCATCGAGTTGAAGAACGTGCCCGGCGCGCATGTGGTGCTGACCTCTACGGAAGTGATGGGTGGGCCGCTCAGCCAGGCGCAGTTCTTCACCACCACCAAATTCGCCGATGCCAACCCGAAGATCATCGAAGCCGTGCGCGCGGCGTCGAAGGAAGCGCAGGACTTGATCCGGTCCGATACCAAGACCGCGGTCGATATCTACAAGGAAGTCACCGGCGACAAGACCAGCGCGGAAGACCTGCTGGCCTGGCTCAAGGAGCCCGGCATGATGGAGTGGAATCTTCAGCCGCAAGGCACCATGAAATTCGCCGACCACCTCTACAAGGTCGGCACGCTGAAGACCAAACCGAAGGCATGGACCGATTATTACCTGCCGAGTTCGGCCGATCTCAACGGCAGTTGAACGCAGGAATGTAGGATGGGTAGAGCTCTTGCGAAACCCATCATTGCGAAGGGAAAGATGGTGGGTTTCGCAAGGGCTCAACCCACCCACCGAAGGTGCAAATGACCGACAAACGAAAAGACCCGGCCTCGCTGCGCAGCGCGCGCTGGTTCGCACCGGACGATCTGCGCGCCTTCGGCCATCGCTCGCGCGCAATGCAGATGGGTTACGCGCCGGAGGAATGGGCCGGCCGGCCGGTGATCGCGATCCTCAATACCTGGTCGGACGCGCAGCCTTGCCACATGCACTTCAAGACCCGCGTCGACGATGTGAAACGCGGCATCCTGCTGGCGGGCGGCTTTCCGATGGAATTGCCGGCGCTGTCGCTGTCGGAATCGTTTTTGAAGCCGACCACCATGCTCTATCGCAACCTCTTGGCGATGGACGCCGAGGAACTTTTGCGCGGGCATCCGGTGGATGGCGTTGTCTTGATGGGCGGCTGCGACAAGACCACGCCGGCGCTGCTGCTCGGCGCCACCAGCATCGGAATCCCCGCGATCTATCTGCCCGCAGGACCGATGCTGCGCGGCAACTGGAAGGGCAAGACTCTCGGTTCCGGTTCCGATGCCTGGAAATACTGGGACGAGCGGCGCGCGGGAAAAATCTCCGACAAGGACTGGGTCGACGTCGAGGCCGGCATCGCGCGCAGCTATGGCACCTGCATGACCATGGGCACCGCCTCCACCATGACCGCGATCGCCGAATCGATCGGCATGACGCTGCCGGGCGCGTCATCGATTCCCGCGGCGGACGCGGGCCACATCCGCATGGCATCCGGATCCGGCCGCCGCATTGTCGAGATGGTGTGGGAAGACCTGACGCCGCAGAAGATTCAATCCCGCAAGGCGTTCGAGAACGCCATCACGGTGGCGATGGCGATGGGCTGCTCCACCAACGCCATCATTCACCTGATCGCGCAGGCGCGCCGCGCCGGGCAGGACATCGGGCTTGACGATTTCGAGGTCGCCAGCCGCAAGGTGCCGGTGATCGCCAATGTCCGGCCGAGCGGCGACGAATACCTGATGGAGGATTTTTTCTATGCCGGCGGATTGCCTGGGCTGATGAGCCGGATCAAGGAGCATCTGCATCTCGATGCGATGACCGTCACCGGCAGGACGCTCGGTGAGAACATTGCCGATGCCGAAGTTTACAACGACGATGTGATCCGCACGATTTCCAATCCGATCTATGCCGAAGGCGCGCTTGCGGTCTTGAAGGGAAACCTCGCGCCGGATGGCTGCGTCATAAAACCCAGCGCCTGCGAGCCGCGTTTCCTGAAACATTCGGGACCCGCGCTGGTGTTCGACGATTATCCGTCGATGAAGAAGGCGATCGACGATCCCGATCTCGATGTCACCGCGGATCATGTGCTGATCCTGCGCAATGCGGGCCCGCAAGGAGGCCCCGGCATGCCGGAATGGGGCATGCTGCCAATCCCGACAAAACTGGTGAAGCAAGGCGTGCGCGACATGGTGCGATTGAGCGATGCGCGCATGAGCGGCACCAGCTACGGCGCCTGCATCCTGCACGTCTCGCCGGAATCCTACATCGGCGGGCCGCTGGCGCTGGTGCAGAACGGCGACCGGATCACGCTGGATGTCGCGGCGCGTACCATCGATCTTGACGTGTCCGAAGCGGAGCTTAAAAAACGCCGGGCCGAATGGAAGCAACCGGAGACGCGCTTTGAGCGCGGTTACGGCTGGATGTTTACGAAGCATATCAAACAGGCCAACGAAGGCTGCGACTTCGATTTCCTCGAAACCAGCTTTGGCGCGCCGGTCAAGGAGCCGGCGATTTATTAGCTCGTGCCCCGGACGCAGCGCAGCGCGTAGCTCTTCGCGAAGCGGTGCGATGCAGAGCCGGGGCCGCAATGAAGCACAGCGTCTGGTACGGTCCCGGCTCTGCGCAGCGGCATGAAGAATGCCGCAGCGCGTCCGGGACACGGTCAAGAAAAACTTGAGTGCAACACCATGACCAAGCTCAGCGACGCCACTCGCGACAAATTGAAAACCATCTCGACGGCGACGGTGGCGACCGCGCTGTTCAAGCGCGGTTTTCGCAGCCAGTGCATTCAGGACGTGCATCCGCTCAGCCCCGATCAGCCGACCCTGGTCGGCGAGGCATTTACGCTGCGCTACATGCCCGCGCGTGAGGATCTCAACAAGCTCGACGTGTTCCGCGACCGCGCGCATCCGCAGCGCAAGGCGATCGAGGATTGCCCGCCCGGCGCCGTGCTGGTGATGGACAGCCGCAAGGATGCCCGCGCCGCGTCCGCCGGCGCCATCCTGGTGACGCGGTTGATGCAGCGCGGCGTCGCCGGCGTCATCACCGATGGCGGTTTTAGGGATTCCGCCGAGATCGCAAAACTCGGCTTTCCGGCCTATCACCACCGCCCCAGCGCGCCGACCAATTTGACGCTGCATCAGGCGATCGAGATCAACGTCCCCGTAGGCTGCGGCGATGCGCCGGTGTTTCCCGGCGATGTGATCCTCGGCGACAGCGACGGCGTGATCGTCATCCCCGCGCATCTCGCTGACGAGATCGCCAATGAGGCCTTCGAGATGACGGCGTTCGAGGATTTTGTTACCGAGCAGGTGCGGAAGGGGCGGGGGATTTTCGGGCTTTATCCCGCGACGGACGAGCAGACGCTGGTCGACTTCGCGGCGTGGCGGAAAGCGAACGAAAGGTAGCCGTGCCCCGGACGCGGCGCAGCGCGCCGTTCTTCACGGCGTGGTGCGCTGCAGAGCCGGGGCCGCACCAAACCCAGTGTTCGTGACGGTCCCGGCTCTGCGGAGCGGCATGAAGAATGCCGCACCGCGTCCGGGACACGAAATTCACGCTTCGCCTTCCGCCATCCCCACCGCCCACAGCGCGAACGCATAGACGATGGCGATTTCGTCGAGCCGGTCGAAGCGGCCCGAGGCGCCGCCGTGGCCGGCGCCCATGTTGGTGCGTAGCAGAACCGGGCCGCCGCCGCTCATGGTGGCGCGCAGCCGCGCGATCCATTTGGCCGGCTCCCAATAGGTGACGCGCGGATCGGTGAGGCCGCCCATCGCCAGGATCGCCGGATAGTCCTGTGCCGCGACATTGTCGTAAGGCGAATAGGACAGGATGGTGCGAAAATCCTTTTCGCTCTCGATCGGGTTGCCCCATTCCGGCCATTCCGGCGGCGTCAGCGGCAGCGTGCCGTCGAGCATGGTGTTGAGCACGTCGACGAACGGCACTTCGCCGACGATGCCGGCGAACAATTCGCCGGAGCGGTTGGCGACCGCGCCCATCAGCATGCCGCCGGCGCTGCCGCCATGGCCGACGATGCGCTTTGCGCGCGTGTACTTCGCCTCGATCAGCGCGCGGCCGGCGGCGGCGAAATCGTCGAATGTGTTGGTCTTCTTCTCGCGCTTGCCGTCGAGATACCAGCCCCAGCCCTTGTCGGCGCCGCCGCGGACATGGGCGATGGCATAGACGAAACCGCGATCGACCAGCGACAGCCGGTTGGCCGCGAACGATGCCGGCATCGCGTGGCCGTAGGAGCCGTAGCCGTAGAGCAGCAGCGGCGCGCTGCCGTCGCGTTTGAACTCCTTTCGGTGCAGGATCGACACCGGCACCTGCGCGCCGTCATGCGAGGTCGCCATGATGCGGGTGGTGACGTAATGGTGCGGATTGTGGCCGGATGGGATTTCCTGCCGCTTGCGTAAGCGACGTTCACGGCTCGTCATGTCGTAGTCGTAGATTTCTGACGGCGTGGTCATCGACGAATAGGAAAAGCGCAGATTCGTGGTGTCGAATTCGTAGCCGCCGATAGTGCTCAGCGAATAGGCAGCTTCGTCGAAGGCGATGGCATGCTCGCCGCCGCTCTCAAGATCGCGGATCACGATGGACGGCAGCGCGTTGGCGCGCTCCAGCCGCACCAGGTGCCCGGCATAGAGATCGAAATCGAGGATGTAGACCCCCTCGCGATACCGGATCAGGTCGCGCCAGTTGGCGCGTTCGGGCATAGCCAGCGGCGCGGTGACGATCTTGAAGTCGATTGCGCCGTCGGCATTGGTGAGAATGAACAGTTCGCCGCCGCGGTCGGCGACCGAATACTGCACGCCGTTCTCGCGCGCCGCGACCAGACGCGGCTTTGCCGTGTCATCGGCAAGATCGATCAGCCATTGCTCCGAGGTTTCATGGTCGCCGCCCGCGATCACGCAGAACCGGCCGCTGGCGCTTTCATGGATATGGGTGAACCAGCCGGAATCCTTTTCTTCGTAGACAAGGATGTCTTCCGCCTGTGGCGTGCCGAGGCGATGACGCCAGACCTGCATCGGGCGATGATTGTCGTCGAGTTTTACGTAGAAGAAGGCTTTGGAATCCGCCGTCCACACCACGCCGCCATCGGTTTCCTCGACGACATCAGCGCGGTCCTTGCCATCGGCCCAGTCGCGCACTTGAATCGCAAAATATTCCGAGCCTTTGACATCAGCGCTCCAGGCCTCGAGCCTGTGATCAGGCGAGTGCCGCGCGCCGCCGAACTTGAAGTAGTGATGGCCGGCCGCGAGCGCGTCGCCGTCGAGAATGATTTCGACGTCGCCGCCGCTGCGCGGCATGCGGCCGAACAGTTCGTGCTGGCCGCCTTCGCGGAATTTTCCCATATAGGCGAAGGGACCGTCCGGCGCCGGCACGCTGGAATCATCTTCCTTGATGCGGCCGCGCATCTCCTTAACCAGCGTCTTCTGCAGGCCGGCGGCGTGGCCGAGCAGGCTTTCGGTGTAGTCGTTCTCGGCCTCAAGATAGCTGCGGATATCCGGGTCGAGCACCGATGGGTCGCGCAACACTTCCTGCCAGTTGGGGTCCTTCAGCCACGCATAATCGTCCGTAATCGTGACGCCATGAGTCGTGAACGAATGCGGCCGCCGCGATGCGATGGGCGCGGCTAGCGGCGGACTGCTTTTGGCGTTTTGTCGGTTCACTTAAGGTTTCTTTCGCGAAATGTCCGCGGAGTGCGGCCTCATGCCATATACGCGTCGTCGCCTTGATTGCCAGAGGTACGCAACTCACTCCCTCGTCATTGCCGGGCTTGACCCGGCAATCCATCTTCTTCGAAAGACTCTTTGCGAAGAAGATGGATACGCGGGTCAAGCCCGCGTATGACGCACTACGTTGAACGTCAGCCGTTGCGCAGTCGCGCGCCGGCGCCGGCGCCGAATACCGGAATCCGGTTGACGGCAAGCACCACCGCGAAGGTGATCACCAGCATCGCCAGCCCCAGCACCGAGATCGCGGCAAGATCGCCGCTTTCATTGAGGTCATAGATCAGCACCGACAGCACCTTTGTCTGCGACGTGAACAAAACGATCGCCGCCGACAATTCGCGCATCACCCCGATGAAGATGAAACACCAGGTCGCGATCACGCCGGTGCGCAGCAGCGGCGCGGTGATGTGGCGCAACGATTGCAGCCGCGTCGCGCCGAGGATCCGGCTGGCATCCTCGAGTTCGGGATGGATGGTGGCAAAGGCCGCCTGAAGTTGCTGATAGGCCGACGGCAGGCTGATGGTGAGGAACGCTATCAGCAGAATCCACAATGTGCCATAGAGCACGAAGGGCGGCCGCGTATAGCTGAGGAACAGGCCGACGCCGAGCACGATGCCGGGCACCGCGATCGGTGCGGTAGCGAGAAACCCGAGCGCGCGCGAGCCCGCGACCACGCGCCGCGTCGTCACATAGGCGATCACAAGCGCCAGAATGGTGCCGATGGTTGCGGTCGCCGCGCCTAGAATCACGGTGTTCTTCAACGCAAGCTGGGTCGACGACAATTCGGTGAACACGAACACGATGTTGTGCAGCGTGAAGGTGCCCGGCGTCACCAGGGTCGTCGCGTTGGGCGAGAACGCGGCGTTGAACAGCGCGAAATACGGCAGGAATACCGGATTGAGCAGGATCAGGAGGCAGAACGCCAGCGCGGCCCAGCGCCACGCCTTCATTTCGACGCGGCGTGGCGCGCCGTATTTGCCGCCGACCACCGAATAGCCGCGCCGGCCGAGAATGAACTTTTGGGCCTGCAGCAGCACGATGGTGAGTAGCAATAGAGGGACTGCGGCGGCGGCGGCGAGTTCGAGTTTTGGCGGGTACTGGAACAGGCTCCAGATTTTCGTCGTCATGGTGTGGAAGCCGGCGGGCAGCGCCAGGATGGCCGGCGAGCCGAACAGCGTCATGGCCTGCAGGAACGCGACCAGCGCGCCGGCGACGAGGGCCGGCAGCGCCAGCGGAATCGTGACGCGCCGCGCCGTGGTCCAGGCCTTGCCGCCGAGGATGGCGGAGGCATCCTCGAGTTCGCCTGGCATGTTGTCCAGCGCGTTGGCGACCAGCACAAACACAAACGGGAAGGTGTAGCAGGAGATCACGAAGATGAGCCCGGTCAGCGAATAGATGTTGAACAGATGCGAGTCGGCTTCCGCCCCGGTGACCAGGCGATACAGTTGATTGAGCAGTCCCGAGTTCGGCGCCGCCAGCAACTCCCAGGCCACCGCGCCCAAAAACGGCGGCGTAACGAACGAGGCAGTCACCAATGCGCGGATGAACTGCCGCCCCGGCATATCCGTGCGCGACACCAGCCACCCCATCGGGGCCGCGACGACACAGCAGAACATCGCCGACGTCGTTGCGATGATCGCCGTGGTCAGCAGCGGGTCGAGAAAATCCGGGTCGGTGAACAGTTTTACGAAATTCTGCAGCGTGAGGTGCCGGTCGCGGTCGGTCAGGCTGTAGACCGCAAGCCACGACAGCGGCATTACGATCAGCACCACCAGAAACGCCGCGAACAGCCACAGCACCGGTTTGGTCCAGTCGATTCTGGCGTGGAGGGTGTCGGTGGTGGTTGTGATGGTCATCGGTCTATTTCTTCTTCGTCATTCCGGGGCGCGAGCGAAGCGAGCGAGCCCGGAATCCATAACCACGATCGTGAGTATGGATTCCGGGCCTGCGCCAAGAGGCGCATCCCGGAATGACGATGATAAAGTGAATCGGCGACATGGAGGGTTAAACCCGGAACAGTTTCGCATAGCGCGTTTTGATGTCTTCGGCAGCGGCCTCGACACCGGCCGCGTCTTCCTTCATCAGCTTGAGGTCCGAAATCTTCCGCCGCCCCGGCTTCGACTGCACCTGCGCATGCGCCGAATACTGCGCGGTATAGTCGGCGAAGAACTGCTGCGTCTCGCGGGTATGCAACCACGCCTGGAACAACCGCGCCGCATTGGGATGCGGCGCGGTGGCGAAGATGGCGGTCGGTCCCGAAACGGTCGGCGTCCCTTCCGTCGGATACACCGGCTCGACCGGTTGTCCCGCCTCCTTCAGCAGCACGACGCCATATTCGTTGCCGTCGGCCATCACCGAGCGCTCGCCGAGCGCCAGCTTCTTCGGCGGATCGGTCGAGGACTGCACCTGCATCACGCGCTGCTTCGACAGCCTTTCCAGATAGTCCCATCCGAGCTCGCGGACCAGCTGGAAGGTAGCGGTCATGATGGTGCCGCTATAGGCGGGATGGCCTTTTACCATTTTGCCGGCCCATTTCGGATCGAGCAGATCGGCCCAGCTTTTGGGCGCGTCTTCGCCCTTCACCAGCTTGGTGTTGTAGGCGATCGACGAAAGGTAGATCCGCGAGGTCGCGCTCATGCCGTCGGGATCGCGATATTCGGGCAGGAAATGCTGCGCGATGTCCTCGGTGACGAACGGCGCCAGCCAGCCGTTCCTTTTCCAGGTGATGATGTGCGAGGCGTCGGAAGTGTTGATCACATCGACCGCGCGGATATTGCTGGCGAATTCCTGATCGACCCGTTGGAACAGCCGCTCCGAGCCGGAGCGCTCGATCTGCACGGTAATGCCCGGATATTGCGCCTCAAACGCCTTGCCGAGTTTTTCGCCGACGGGAAGGTCCATCGACGAATACAGGATCACCTTGCCTTCTTTTTTCGCGGCCCCGACGAGAGCGGGCGTGATCGATACCGCCGCCGGCGCAGCCGCCATCACGCGCGTCGCCCATACGCCCAAGCCAAGCGCCGCCGATCCTTTGATGATATCGCGCCGGGACAATCTCTTTCGCATCGGTACCGCCTCCTGCGTCAGACCCGGAACAGTTTCTGGTAGCGCGCCTTGATCTCTTCGCTCGCCTTCTCGGCGCCCTCGGCGTCTTCCTTCATCAGCTTGATGTCGGCGAGCGGCTTGCGCCCTGAATGTTCCTTGACCTGCGCGTGCAGCGAACGCAGGCCGCCGGCGTCGATGATGATCTGCTGCGCGTCCGGCGTGAAGCAGTAGTTCTGGAACAGCTTTGCCGCATTGGGGTTGGGCGCCGCCTTGAAGATGCCGTTCGGCCCCACGATGAACGGCGTGCCCTCGGTCGGATAGACCGCCTCCACCGGCTGGCCGGATTCCTTCAGCAGGAAGATATTGTATTCGGTGCCGTCGGCCATCACGCTGCGCTCGCCGAGCGACAATTTCTTTGGCGGATCGGTCGCCGATTGCACCTGCATGACGTTCTGCTTGGCCAGCGCCTCGTAATAATCCCAGCCGATGTCGCGCACCATCTCGAACGTCGCGGTGAGGATGGTTCCGCTATAGCCGGGATGCGCCTTGACGATCTTGCCCTTCCATTTCGGATCGAGCAGGTCCTTGAAGCTTTTGGGCGCGTCTTCCGGCTTCACCAGCTTGGTGTTGTAGGCGATCGGCGAGAGCGTGGCGCGAAAACCGGCATAGGTGCCGTCGGCGTCGCGGTGCTCGGGCTTGAAGTATTTCGCGACGTCTTCGGGCACGTAAGCTTGCAGGATGCCCTGCCTCTTCCACGCCAGGAGATGCGCGGCGTCCGACGAATTCGCGACATCGACGGCATGGACGTTGCTGGCATATTCCTGGCCGATGCGTTGGAACACCCGCTCGGCGCCGGTGCGCTCGACCCGCACTTCGATGCCGCCGAACTTCTCCTTGAACGAGGCTGCGATTTTCTCCGAAACCGACAGATCGATCGAGGTGTACCAGACCACCTTGCCTTCTTTTTTCGCGGCCTCGATCAGCTGCGGCGTGATGGCTTCGGCCGGCGGCGCTTGCGCTAGGACGCGCGAGGCGAACATTGTTCCGAGCGCCAGCGCGGTCGAGCCTTTCAGAACGTCGCGCCTGTTGATTTTGTTTTTCATCGCGATCTCCTTTTTATTATCGGCTCAGCGCGCGGCAGCGCTCCGGCGGCAGCGTCAGCCAGACCTCGGCGCCCTTGGGAACGGCGTTGTCGGTCCCGGTGATGACCCGCAACGTGGTGCCGTCCGAGGTTTCGACCATGTAGTCGCGGCTGCTGCCGAGAAACACCTGGCGCGTCACGGTGGCCTTGACCACGTTCTGCGAAGCTTGCGGCACGTCGGTCGAAAGCTGGATGTCGTGCTGGCGTATTGCGACCGCGGCATTCTGGCCGGGGTTAAGGTTCGCGCCGGTCACCTGCAAGGTCGCGTCGGCAAACGCGACATGATTGCCGTCAATTGCGCTGCCCTTGATGACATTGCTGGCGCCGATGAAGCGGGCGACGAATTCCGATTGCGGCCGGTCGTAAATATCCTCGGGTGTGCCGAGCTGGTCGATCACGCCCGCGTTCATCACCGCGATCAGATCGGCGGTAGTCATCGCTTCGGACTGGTCGTGGGTCACGTATACCGTGGTGTAGCGGTACTCGTCGTGCAGACGACGTATCTCGAACCGCATTTCCTCGCGCAGATTGGCGTCGAGGTTCGACAGCGGCTCGTCGAGCAGCAGCGTTTCCGGCTCGACGATCAGCGCCCGCGCCAGCGCCACGCGTTGCTGCTGTCCCCCCGATAATTCGCCGGGATAGCGCTGCGCCAATACTTCGAGTTTTGTCGTTTCCAGGATGGCCTTGAGCTTCTTCGCGATGGTCTCACGATCGAGTTTCCGCAACTTCAAGCCATAGATGATATTCTCCGCCACCGTCATGTGCGGCCACAGCGCGTAGCTCTGGAAGATCATCGACATCTTGCGCTGCTCGGGCGGCAAGGTCCGCGCCTTCGACGACACCAGCCGGCCGCCGACATGGATTTCACCCTCAGTCGGTTCCAGGAAACCCGCGATCAACCGCAGCGTCGTGGTCTTGCCGCAGCCGGAAGGGCCGAGCAGGCAGACCAGCTGACCGTGGTCGATCCGCAGCGAGACCTTGTCCACCACCGCAAGCTCACCAAACCGCTTGGTCAGGCCGCGCAATTCAACGGACGCCAATTAAGATCTCCCTATCCGCATTGCTGGCGGCATCTTATTCATCGTTGGATCGACCTAAGCACGAACGAAGGGGCGCCGAAAAGGCTTCGCGGACGCTCAGGCGCTTACACTTTCGCCCAACCACTCGATCGCGGCCTCGGTGCCGCCCTTGCCATGCGGAATATCGAGCGCATTGAGGCCGACCTCGATGACGCCGAGGGTGCCCAGAATCATCGGCGCGTTGATGTGCCCCATATGGGCGATCCGGAAGGCTTGCCCTGCGAGTTCGCCGATGCCGATACCGAGCACGACGCCGCATTTCTGCTTGCAGTACTCGTGCAGCGCCGTCGGATCGTAGCTGTTCGACATCATCACGGTGGTCACCGTGTCCGAGCGTTCGCCGGGTTCGGCGATATTGAAGCCGAGCACCTGGCCCTCCGACCACACGCCGACGGCGCGGCGGACCGCTTCGCCGAGCAGGCGATGGCGCAAGAACACATTCTCGAGCTGCTCGTCGTAGAGCATGTCGATGGCCTGACGCAGCGCAAACAGCAGATGCACCGGCGCCGTGCCGGCGTATTTGCGGTAATGCTCGGGGCCTTCGCGCTCGCTCCAGTCCCAGTAGGGCGTGCGCAGGTTGGCCGTCTTGTGCACCTCGCGCGCGCGATCGTTGGCGGCGACGAAGCCGAGGCCGGGCGGCGTCATCAAGCCCTT
>NZ_DASYMN010000079.1:0-1904 GCF_036009065.1 Bradyrhizobium sp.
TGTGGTGTTCGGCTACGAACAGGCGGCATTGCAGATGACGCCTGACGGCATGCTCATCATCGACGTGCCGATCCAGAATCACGGCCAGGGGTTGGAGACGACGCTCGCCCAGGTCGCCAGTGAAGAACTCGGTATCGATCCCGCGCATGTCGTGGTGCGCCACGGCGATACCAGCCTCGCGCCCTACGGCATGGGTACGTTCGCGTCGCGTTCGATGGTGATGTCCGGCGGAGCGGTTGGGTGCGCGAGCGCCCTGCTGGCCGAAAAGATCAGCAAGATCGGCGCGCATCTGCTGCAGGTGTCGATCGATGCCGTTCGCCTCGAAGGCGGTTTTGTCGTCGTCAACGCGCCTGGCGGCGCCAAGATTTCACTGACCGAAGTCGCGGTGGCCGCCTTTCTGCGGCCTGAGCGCCTCCCGGACGGCGTCGATCCCGGTCTGTCGGTGATCGCATCGTACCGGACGTCGAAGGACACTGGCGCCTGGTCCTATGGTACCCACGCAGCGCTGGTCGCCGTCGACAAGGGCACCGGCCTCGTCAAAATTCTCGACTACGTTATTGCTCACGATTGCGGCACCATCGTTAATCCCATGATCGTTGACGGGCAGATGATGGGCGGGCTCGCGCAAGGCATCGGGACTGCGCTGTACGAGGAGATGCCGTACAATTCCGACGGGCAGCCGCTGGCATCCACCTTCATGGACTACTTGGTACCCGGCGCTTCGGAAATGCCGAAGACGAAAATCGAGCACTTTTCGCTGCCGTCGCCGATCACGCGTTACGGCATCAAGGGCATGGGTGAAGGCGGCGCCATTCCGCCGCCGGCGTCGATCTGCAATGCCGTCAACGACGCGCTACGGCGGCTCGGCGCCTCGGTCAATGAAACGCCGATGACGCCGGATCGAATCATCCGCGCACTAATCGACGCCGACGCAGGAAAGGTGGGGGCATGAAGCCCGGAGCCCTTGCATATTTCCGCGCCGACTCGGTGCCGCAGGCGGTCGATCTGCTGCTCGAAGGCGGCATGGATGCGAAGGTGCTGGCGGGCGGCCAGTCGCTGGTGCCGATGCTGAACCTGCGAATGGTCGCGGCGGAGCGGCTCGTCGATATCAGCGCGGTGCCAACTTTGAAGGCTTGGTCGGCCGACAGCAAGGAAGTCCGAATCGGCGCGTGCATCACGCACGAACAGATTCAGCTCGGCGAGATCGCCGATCCTTCCAATGGCCTGATGCAGAAAGTGGCTGCAGCCATTGCCTATCAGGCCGTCCGCAACCGCGGCACCATCGGCGGCAGCCTGGCGCTCGCCGATCCGTCGGCCGACTGGGTGACAACCACGGCGGCGCTGGGTGCCACGATCGAATGGCAGGGGCCCGACGGGCCCGGCAGCTCTCCCGCCGAAGAGTTCATTGTCGCCGCGTATACCACGCAGCTCGGCGTGTCCGATCTGCTCACCGGCATCCGGATTCCGCGCCTCGACCCGGACGCGAAGTGGGGCACCTACAAGATCTGCCGCAAGACCGGAGAATTCGCCCATGCCATGGCCATGGTGATCCGCGCGCCGAAGGCATCGCGCGCGTTCCTTGGTGCTACCGACGGTGCGCCGATTCGGCTGCCGCACACCGAGCAAGTGATTGGGAGTCTGCGGGGCTGGCAGGCGGCGCAGGCGAAAGTACTAACGGAGGCGATGGATGCCGACCTCAGTGCGACCGGTCGCGAACTGACCGACGTCCGGATTTGGCAATCGCGCACATGCCTGCTGCGGTCCGTGCAGATGAGCTTCGGCGTCGAAGCTATCGAACCGGAGAGCATCTGATGCAAGCCATCGAACTAACCATCAATGGCGAGAGGTTGAAGACCACGGTCGATCCGCGGACGACGCTGGCTGATTTTCTGCGCGACCAGGCC
>NZ_DASYMN010000080.1:0-3057 GCF_036009065.1 Bradyrhizobium sp.
GTGCAAAACCGCGTGCACCTTCGCGCTAACGGCGCCACTGTCGAAAGCGCCATCCTCGCCACGGCCAAGGCAAGAAAGCTCGGATACGCCTTTCGGGAGCGCGGCATCGTTCCAGGGACGCGCGCGGTCTCGATCGCCTTCGGCAATCGCGATGGCGAGGCACTGGCGACCTTGACGGTGACCGCAATTGCCCGGCGGATGCAGGCGCCGCGGGTCAAGTCGATTGTCGATCGCCTAAAAGTCTGTGCTGCGGATATCGAGCGATCGCTGGGTGCGCAGCCGGGCTGACCGGTGGTCAACCGCTTCCGGTGTGAGCGAGCTGGTCGCAATGAGAGGTCAGGTTTCGCTCTGCGAGCGGGCGCCCCGCCCTCGCAACAATCGCGGAAGCGAGGGTAAAACTCTCCCCTTTTTGCTGGGATAGCGCTTGCGGCCTTTGGGATTGATGCCCTTGATTTAAGCAAGGCAGTTAGCTGCTTTGTTCGGTTGGCCGCCACCGGTAATAAACCGATGCGGCTCGGCAGTGAGTCGCGATAACCTTTCGGCGTTGATTTATGTAGTTCGCTAAACGGTGTCTATAAGCGGGTGTCATCCCGTTTCGGCAACGCATTCAACTTCAACAAGGAAATCCGGATGCGGAAGCGGGGCGCTGAATGCCGTGCGCGCCGGAAAGCTTCCGTTAGGCCAAGATTCTGAATAAATCTCGTTCATCCTTTGCCAGTCCTCTATGCGCGCGAGGATCACCGTGCATTTGAGAACACGGTCAAAACCAGTTGCCGACGCCTCCAGTACTGCTCCCAAGTTTTCCATGGTCTGTCTCATTTGAGAATCGAAATCTCCCTTCGACAATTTCGAGTCCGTCGTAAAGGGAGTCATTCCGGATACAAAAACAAGATTGCCACTGCGAACGGCTTGAGAGAGTGGCGCTTTTGGTTGCGGTGCGTTCACGGTGTTGATGATTTGTCGAGACACGGTATTTCCTGCGAGCTAGGGTATGAGGTTGGCGCAACCATCGCCTGCTTTGCAATCAGCGCTGACAGCTGTATCATCGCTGATCTGCGATTTTTTTCACCACGTCGTTGCTTTGAAGCGTGGCGGGGCGTTTCAATGGGGTCACGTAACCACTTCATTGGAGATATCTCCTGGTGTAAGCTGCCGACGGGGTTGGTAGGAGTTCTCGCTGCATTGCTGCTCGGCCGCAATCGGAGACGCAAAGCCGACCACTGCCTTCGTCTCGAGAAACTCAGCGAAGGCGTGGTCTCCCCACTCGCGCCCGTTTCCGGATTGCTTGTAGCCTCCGAACGGCGCCATAAAATCGGGAGGCGCACCGTTCAGGATAACTTGGCCGGCGCGCAGGCGAGAGGCGACGGCACGTACCTGGACGAGATCGGCGCCCCATATATAGGCCGCCAATCCATACTCCGTTCCATTCGCCAGCTCGATCGCGTGCTCGACGGTTTCGTACGCCATGATTGAAAGGACCGGGCCGAAGATCTCCTCGCGGGCGATGACCATCTCCGGGGTGACGTTCGCGAACACGGTCGGCCGAACGAAGTAGCCCTTCGGCAGCCCAGCTGGCCGGCCCGGCCCGCCCGCCACGATCGTCGCACCCTCAAGAACACCCTTCTCTATCAAGGCCTGGATTTTGGTCCACTGCGCCTTGGAGGCCACGGGTCCCACGTCGACCTCAGTGCGGGGATCACCGACCACCGTCTTCTCCACCGTCGCCCGCGCCGTGGCGATGACCTGACCCATCCGTGCGCGGGGCACGAGCATCCGAGTCGGCGCGTTGCATGACTGGCCAGAGTTGCGCATTACGGCAAGCACACCCGCGGTAACGGCGGACTCAAAATCGGCATCCTCTAGAATGATATTCGGGCTCTTCCCACCGAGCTCAAGATGAACCCGCTTGACGGTGGGAGCGGCGTTCCGCGTCACCTCGATGCCCGCGCGGGTCGAGCCCGTGAAGGAAACCATGTCAACCTCGCGATGACCCGAGATCGCCGCGCCGACGGTGGGCCCGTCACCGTTCACCAGATTGAAAACCCCCGCCGGCACGCCCGCCGAATGCATGATCTCTGCAAAGATATATGCCGAGAACGGTGCGATCTCGGAGGGCTTTAGGACGATTGTACAGCCCGTCGCCAGCGCTGGCGCGACCTTGCAGCCGATCTGGTTCATCGGCCAGTTCCAGGGCGTGATTAGCCCGCAGACGCCGATCGGCTCTCTCACCACCATCGTCGTTCCGCGCGGCTCGCAGAAGCGATAGGAGCCAAGAACCCGTACCGCCGCCCGCAGATGCTCGAGCGCGAGACGGGCCTGCGAACGCTTGGCGAGGTCGAGCGGAGCTCCCATCTCCGTGCTGATGGCGTCGGCCATATCGTCGTACCGCTTCTGGTATTCGACGAGGATGCGCTCGAGGAGACCTATTCGGGTGGCAACACTCGTCGTCGACCAGTCTGCGAAGGCGTCACGCGCTGCTTTCACGGCCCGGTCTACATCCTTGGGCGTCCCGAGAGCGACCCGCCCTGCAGGTGTTTCGGTGGCAGGATTGATCACCTCGAGGGTGCTGGACCCCGCGGGGTCTAGCCATTCGCCACCGATGTAGAACTTGAGACACTCGCGCAATGCCGTTACCTCCCTGCGATCGGCGTCGCCTGCTGCGCTGCGGCCGAGTTTGAATGAAATACGCCGAGGCCCGCTCAGGCGGCGCGCCCGCAGAGCGGCCCGGTCAATAGGCGCGGTGCTAGCGCGGCTCGCTGTAAGTACGTGCCGCGCTGGCTCGTCGGCCGCTGCGCCTAGGCAATCGGCCCTGCCCACGTCTGCTGCGTAGCCTGCTGAAGCTGCAGCATGCGGTGCTCGGCTGCCATGATCGGCTTGTACAACGCCGGTCGGTCGGCGCTCATGCATGTCGGAAGGCACTCGATCGTCACGTCCGGATTGGGATGGATAAAGTACGGCATCGAGATGCGGTTCTTCTTCCATGCCTCCGGGCTCGTCGGGTTGACGACCCGATGGAGGCTCGAAATCCACCGATCGTTGCTCCAACGCATCATGACG
>NZ_DASYMN010000081.1:0-7858 GCF_036009065.1 Bradyrhizobium sp.
GAATGCAAGTTGCTTCGCATCGGCGAGGATAACGTCCTTGCGCCGCGCCGGATCGAGCACGACCTTCGCCGCCGCAAGTTTTGCCTCATAATCCTCGAAGCGGCGTACCGAAATCGCCGCCGGCGCCATGAAGCGGTGGCCATGGGTGGTTTGCCCCGCCTCGATGCCGTCGATGGCGAATTTCACCACCTCCGGCTCTTCGGTCTCCATCCCGAACGTCGCGACGATGGAATGCAGCGGCCGCACCCAGCTCAGCGCGCCCGGTCGTGCCGAGCGTTCGCCCCAGCGCATCGACTTCGGCCACGGGAAGGTGCGCACGATCACCGGCAGCATGTCCGCGAGCACGTCGAGCGTGGCGCGGCCCGGCTTTTCGATCAGCGCGATATAAAAATCGCCCTTCTTCGGATCGCGCTGGATTTTTGCCTCCTCCAGCGAGGCGAGGCCGGTGGCTTTCAGGAATCCCGCAATCGCGGCCTCCGGCCCGCCGACGCGCGGGCCCTTGCGTTCTTCCTTGAGGTCGGATTGCCGCGCGGGGATGCCGTGCACCGTCAGCGTCAGCCGCCGCGGCGTCGCGAAGGCTTTTGCGCCTTCATAGACGAGGCCCTCGGCGACGAGCTTGTCGGTCACCATGCGGCGCAGGTCTTCGGCCGCCTTCGCCTGCATCCGCGCGGGGATTTCCTCGGAGAACAATTCGAGCAGGAGATCGGGCACTTACTTACCCTCCCCTTGAGGGGGAGGGTCGCCTGCCGCAGGCAGGCGGGGTGGGGTGACAGCGCTCATGTCGTGGATGGCCTCAAGCACAGCATCGGTCCTGCTCATCACATCGTTATTCCAAAATCGTATCACTCTGTAGCCTTCCGATGGCAGCCAGCGCGTCCGAACGTCGTCGCGGCGAAGCCCCTCATGCTGCGATCCATCGACCTCGACGATCAATCGCTTTGCCAGGCAAGCAAAATCGGCAATGTATGGTCCGATGACCACCTGCCTTCTGAAATGACTTCCCCTCACATCCAATCTTCGCAAATGCCGCCAGAGAATTTGCTCGGCGGCTGTTGTATTTGCGCGCAGCCTGTTCGCTGTTTTGCGCTTGAAGTCGCTGATTGGCCTCTTTGCCATATCGCTACTCTTTCACCCCACCCCGCTCGCCCAAAGGTTGGGCGAGCGACCCTCCCCCTCAAGGGGAGGGTAAAACCCCGCCCGCTTCGGTGTGCACCCAGGCTTCGCCGCAGGCTTTCGCCAGTTCGCGCACGCGCATGATGTAGCTCTGCCGCTCGGTCACCGAGATCACGCCGCGGGCGTCGAGCAAATTGAAGACGTGGCTGGCCTTGATGCACTGGTCGTAGGCCGGCAGCGCCATCAGATGCGCTTCGCGCTTGCCGTGTTGCCAGCCGGCGTCGAGATACTTTTTGCAGGCCTCCTCGGCCATCGAAAATTGCTTGAACAGCATGTCGGCGTCGGAATGTTCGAAATTGTGCCGCGAATATTCCTGCTCGGCCTGCAAAAAAACATCGCCATAGCTCACTCTGTCGGCGCCCTCGCGGCCGTTGAAGTTGAGGTCGTAGACGCGGTCGACGCCCTGCACATACATCGCGAGCCGCTCCAGCCCGTAGGTGAGTTCGCCTGCCACCGGCGCGCATTCGACGCCGGCGACCTGCTGGAAGTAGGTGAACTGCGACACCTCCATGCCGTCGCACCAGCACTCCCAGCCGAGCCCCCACGCGCCCAGCGTCGGGCTCTCCCAGTCATCCTCGACAAAGCGGATGTCGTGCAGGCCTGAGTCGACACCGATCGCGGCCAGCGATTTCAGATAGAGCTCCTGGATGTCCGGCGGCGACGGCTTCAGGATCACCTGAAACTGGTAGTAATGCTGCAGCCGGTTGGGGTTTTCGCCGTAGCGGCCATCCTTGGGACGGCGCGATGGCTGCACATAGGCCGCGTTCCAGCGCTTCGGGCCGAGCGCACGCAGCGTGGTCGCGGGGTGAAAGGTGCCGGCGCCGACTTCCATGTCATAGGGCTGCAGGATCACGCAGCCCTGGTCCGCCCAGAAGCGCTGCAGCGCCAGGATCAGTCCCTGGAACGAGCGTTCCGGGCGCATATGCGGAGGCAGCGAATCCATCACAGGTTTCTGATTCGGGGAGGTTTTAAGCGCGCGGGACCGTATCGGCGGGAACCCAGGGAATCAAGGCAATGTCCGGAGGGAATGGGCGTGCTCACCGGCGCGATTGCGGAGATCGATGCGGAACTTCGAGGTCCTGAGACGATTAGCTTCCTGAAAATCGCGATCTCTCTGAATTGTGACACCCAGAGATCGCAGCATTTGCTAAAACGACGCTGAGACTAATGCCTCCAAGCTTGCTCGCCGGTCTTGAAGGGTGGTGCCCCACCCTTAAGGCCGGCGCAAGTATTTTGGGAAGCCCTCGACGTTCCCCGGACGCAGTGCAGCGCGTAGCCCTTGCGAAGCGGTGCGCTGCAGAGCCGGGGCCGTAACGAAGACGGTGTTTGGTACGGTCCGGCTCTGCGGAGCGGCATGAAGAATGCCGCACCGCGTCCGGGACACGATGGCGGTCAGCCCGGCCGGTACGCGCCGGTATTGGGGTCGCGCCGCAGCGTCGGAATGTCGCCCGGCGGGCTGGCTTCGGCGAGCCGTGCGGCGCGCGCCTCTGCCAGTTCCTGGTTGACCCTTTTGGCCGTCCGGTAGGCCCAGCGGACCACGGCCAGCCCACCCAGGGCGCCTGCAAATGCGACTAGCGGCGGCATCGGTCGATCCTTGTCGTTCATCGGTCACGCGCCCCTTGGTTCGCATTGTCTCCCAACCCGGCTCTGCCCGCAATCACCTCTTTGCGAGGCTATTTGGCGCGGCTCAAAACCCGAATTTAGCCCAGATCGCCCGGGTCTCCAGTGCGGAGATCAGCTCGTCCGGCAGTCCGGCGAGGCCCTCCAGCGCAACCGCGGTTCCGGCGCCCGATTTGCGGCCCATCAGCCCGGACAACAGCCCGGTCGGCGGGGCGACCACCGGGGTCTGCACCTTGTCGCCGTAGCGCGCCCGCAGCGTCGACCTGAGATCGCCGATGGCGTCGGCGAGACCGAGCGACACCGAGGTTTCCCCGGCCCAGTATTCGCCGGAGAACAGCACATCGTCGGCGCCCGTCAACCGGGTCCCCCGGCTTCTCTTCACCAGCGCGATGAAGATGGCGTGGATCTCGCGCTGAAGCGCCTTTATCCGGGCGACGTCATCGGGATCCTCGGGAAGGAATGGATCGAGCATCGCCTTGTGCTCGCCGGCGGTGTAGAGCCGCCGCTCCACGCCGATCTTCTTGATCAGTTCCTGGAAGCCGAAGGAGCCGCCGACCACGCCGATCGAACCCAGGATCGACGATGGATCGCAGAAAATCTCGTCGCCGGCGCACGCAATCATGTAACCGCCGGACGCCGCGACATCCTCCACGAACACCAGCACCGGCAGTTTCTTTTCCGCGGCGAGCTGGCGGATGCGCAGATAAATCTGGCGCGACTGCACCGGCGAGCCGCCCGGCGAATTGATCACCAATGCGACCGCCTTTGCATTGCGGGTGGCGAAGGCGCGCTCCAGCATCTTGGCGACGCCGGCCAGCGTCATGCCCGGCCGCAGCGGCGTCACCGCGCCGATCAGCCCCGAGAGCCGCACCACCGGCACGATGACTGCGCCGCGCCGCCAGCGCGCCGGAACGAGGTCCATCAGCCGGTCCATCGACCATGGAGTTTCGCGGCGATCCCCGATCTGCTCACTCATGTCGTTTCCTCAAAATTTACCATTTCTTATGCTCTATCACGTCAGTGTTATTTCGGATCATTGGAACGTCATTTGCATTGCAATCGTTGTCAGGTTGCAATGAGGCAGCGGAGAAGGACATGAAGATCTATCTGCTGATGCTGCTTATCGGCGCGCTTTTGACTGCTGTCCACTTCACGTCCGCTCCCGAGAAGCGCCGGGAAACGTTGCCTCAATAACCAGGGACGCAGCCGGCTTTTATCAGTCAGGCCCGCCGTTTCAAAGCACGGCCAGCGGCAAATTGCCTCTGCCGGCCAGTATCTCCTGAACCTGTTTATTAGGCAGCCCTGACTCATCATTGAGCATCAGGCCCGGATAAAGCGCCGTCGGCGCGCGGCCCCCCTTGATCGCGCGGACCAGCACGCGAATCGCGGGTGTGGCCGCACTGCCATGAACCGGCAGAATCGCCAGGCTGCCAAAGCCGCGATCGAGCGCCGCCAAGACCTCGGCGAGTCCGTCGGCGCGCCAGATCAACGTCAGCACGCCGCCGGATTTGAGAATACGGCGCGCTGCGCGGAGCCAGCTCTGCAGCGTGGCGGCGTCAGCCAGATGCGCGATCTTGCGGCGCTGGTCCGGTGACGAGCGATGCCGCGAAGGGTCGTTGAACGGCGGATTCATCAGCACGACGTCGACGCTGTCGGGCGCAAGACCCGCACCGGCAAACGCCTCCGTGCCGGATGCGAGGTCCATCGCGATGATTCTGGCCTCGATTCGATTCAGCGCGGCGTTGCCGCGCGCGAGTTCCACCAAGCGCTTGTCGATCTCGACCAGGACGATCTCGATCCCCGCTATGTGGGTCGCGAGCGCCAATCCCGCGGCGCCGACGCCGGCGCCGAAATCGACCACCCGGTCGCCCGCTCGCGCCGCTGTCGCCGCCGCCAGCAGCACGGCGTCATGACCGGCGCGGTGGCCGGATTTCGGCTGGCGCAATCGTAGGCGTCCGCCGAGAAACGCGTCCTCGGTGAATTCGTCTGCTAGTTCAGTCATCGGGCCGCAGTTCATGGGCAAGCCCGGCGTCGGTGAGAATCTGACGCGCTTCGCGGGCATCGTCTTCATGGACCAGAATCCGGCGCGGCAGCACGCCGAGCGAGCCCTCGATCACGCTCATGTTCTGGTCCAGCACCAGATGATGGATATTGGCGCCGTCGAGCAATGCGCCGATCGCCGACACCAGCACGATATCGTTGGTTCGTACCAATTCCCGCAACTTAAGGCTCTCCTTGGGCCGGACCCTGCTTGATGGCTGTGCGGCGCGTGTCAACCGCTCGATACCCTTGCCGCGTCACTCCGCACTTTCTATTGTTATAGCCGAGGATCGCGTGGATTGCGCAAATGTGGAGAGTTGTGTGGCGGTAATTGTTCCCTTTGAGAGCCCCTCGGCAGCTTCGATCGATCAGCTGGTCGCCCTGGTCGCCGCCGACATGGAACGCGTCAACGCCACCATCCTGTCGCGGACCGGCTCCGAGGTCACCATGATCCCCGAAGTCGCCAACCACTTGATTTCCTCGGGGGGCAAAAGGCTGCGCCCGATGCTGACGCTGGCGATGGCGCACCTTGCCGGCTATTCCGGCGAGGGTCATATCAAGCTCGCCGCCTCGGTCGAGTTCATGCATACCGCCACCCTGCTGCATGACGACGTGGTCGACGAGAGCGAATTGCGCCGCGGCAAATTGTCGGCGCGGATGCTGTGGGGCAACGAGGCCAGCGTTCTGGTCGGCGACTTCCTGCTCGGCCAGGCCTTTCGCATGATGGTCGAGGTCGGCTCGCTGCGCGCGCTCGATATCCTCTCATCGGCTGCCGCCACCATCGCCGAGGGCGAAGTGATGCAGCTGGCGGCGGCGAAAAATACCGCCACCACCGAAGACGAATATCTCGCGGTGATCCGCGGCAAGACCGCCGAACTGTTCGCCGCCGCCTGCGAGGTCGGCCCCGTGATCGCCAACCGCCCGAAGGCCGAACAGACCGCGTGCCGCTCGGTCGGCATGAATCTCGGCATCGCGTTCCAATTGGTCGACGACGTGCTGGATTACGGCGGCAAGGCCGCAAAACTCGGCAAGAACGTCGGCGACGATTTTCGCGAGGGCAAGATCACGCTGCCGGTGGTGCTGGCGTTCCGCCGCGGCAACGCCGTCGAGCGCGCCTTCTGGGTGCGCGCGCTGGAACGCGCCGAGATCGGCGACAGCGATCTCGATCATGCCATCGGGCTGATGACCAAGCACCGCGCGCTGGAAGACACCCTCAACCGCGCCCAGCACTACGGCGCGATGGCGGTCGACGCGCTGGCGCTGTTTCCCGCCTCGGCGATGAAGACCGCGCTGGGGCAGGTGGTGGCGTTCTGCCTGGCACGGTCGCATTAGTTTATCGTGCCCCGGACGCAGCGCAGCGCGTAGCTCTTCGCGGAGCGGTGCGCTGCAGAGCCGGGGCCGTAACGAAATAAGACTTCGTCATGCGCGGGCTCGACCCGCGCATCCATCCTCTTCGCACGAATTTTTCGAAGAAGATGGATTGCCGGGTCAAGCCCGGCAATTACGGTTCTGCGTTTGATACGGTCCCGGTTCTGCGAAGCAGCGTGAAGAACGCTGCATCGCGCCCGGGACACGTATGGCCTAGCTCAACGTCCCCGCATGCACCCACCATTGCGGGTGCTCGCGCCGGATCGCCTGCGCCGCGCGCTGCGCATCGGCGTCGTCATTGAAAATCGCAAAACAGGTCGCGCCCGAGCCCGACATCCGCGCCAGCATTACGCCCTCGGCGCTGCCAAGCGCGGCCAGCACCTCGCCGATCACCGGCTGGATCCGCGTCGCCGGTTTCTCGAGGTCGTTGCCGATGCCGGCAAGGATCCTGATCCATGCATCGATTGACGCGCCGGCTTCGGGCCAACTCGGATCATAGAGGAGCACGTCGGTGGCGCCGACCAGCAATTGGCCATGCCGCAGGCCCAGCGCCTTGAATACCTCGCTGGTCGCGACGGCAACGCAGGGATTGACCAGCACGCACGGCATTTTCGGTAAAGCGAGCGGCAGCAGCGTTTCGCCGACGCCGGTCATCACGCATGCGCGCGATGAAAGGCAAACTGGAACATCGGCGCCGGTCAGTCGCGCGACTTCGATCAGGCGCGGATCGTCCAGCTCAAGTTTGTTTGCCCGCGCCAGCAACCGCAGCGCAGCTGCGGCATCCGCCGAGCCGCCACCGATACCGGCGGCGACCGGCAGCACCTTGTCGAGCATGAACTCGCCGGCCTCAAGACCGTCCACGCGTTCGCCCAGCAGCCGCGCCGCCTTGAGCACGAGATTATCGGACGCTTCGCCGCAATCTCCAGCGCGCGGACCGGTGGTCACTAGATTAAGTTCGGTTCCGGGGTCCAGCGTCAGCCGGTCGGCGCAATCGCAAAACGCCACCACGCTTTCAAGGTCGTGATAGCCATCGACGCGGCGACCGATCACCCGAAGCGTCAGGTTGACCTTCGCGCGTGCCTCATCCGTCGGCGCCGGCATTGGGACCCTTCGCTCAGCCGCCTTTGCCGTCTTCTTTTTTCTTGTCCGCCGAGGCCGCCGAGGAGGTGTCCTCCGGCAGGCCGTTCTCGATCTTGGCTTCGATCTTCGGCAGTTCTTCCGGCTCCGGCTTCAAATCGCGGGCATGCGCCCACTGGAATTTTGCTTCCAGGGTGCGGCCGACGCGCCAGTAGGCGTCGCCGAGATGGTCATTGATGGTGGGGTCTTCCGGCTTGAGGTCGATGGCGCGTTCGAGATTCTTCACCGCGTCCTCGAAATTGCCGATCCGGTAATAGGCCCAGCCCAGCGAGTCCACGATGTAGCCGTCGTCGGGGCGCTGCTCGACCGCGCGCTTGATCATCTTCATGCCGTCGTCGAGATTGATGCCCTGATCGATCCAGGAGTAGCCGAGATAGTTCAGCACATGCGGCTGCTCGGGCTGCAGCTCGAGCGCCTTGCGCATGTCGGCTTCGGCCTTGCTCCACTGCTTGGAGCGCTCCTCGCAGATGCCGCGGAAATAATAATAGACCCAGTTGCCCTTTTCGTTGGCCGAGGGCAA
>NZ_DASYMN010000082.1:0-16621 GCF_036009065.1 Bradyrhizobium sp.
TGCATGCGCAGGTCCGCGCCTGTCGCCGTTGTCCAGGCGCGGGGCGATCTGGATTCCCTCGCCTATGGCCGGACCCATAATTCTCCGCCGCGCAGCCTTTATGCGTCTTCAACGAACCTCGCCCCTTCCGGCGGCGCCATCGGCGCGCTGCGTGCCGGTTTCGCCGCGGCGCCTCGGCGCGCATACGCGCCGGCGGTCTATGCGGCGCCGATGCCCGTGCCGATCCCGGTGGCGTATGACGCGGCGTATCGGCTCGACGCCGGCGACAGGCTTCGCATCATGGTCTACGGCCAGGAAGGCCTCACCAACACCTACGCCATCGATGCCGGCGGCTCCATCACCATGCCGCTGATCGGCGCGGTACGCGCGCGGGGGCTGACGCCTGCGGGTCTTGCCGCCGAGATCAGCGGCAAATTGCGCAACGGCTACATCCGCGAACCATCGGTGGCGGTCGAGATCGAGGCCTACCGGCCGTTCTTCATCCTCGGCGAGGTCGCGGCCCCCGGCCAGTATCCTTATGTGCCGAACATGAGCGTGGAGAGCGCGGTGGCCATTGCCGGCGGTTTCTCGCCGCGCGCCAAACGCGATCGCGTCACATTGACCCATACCGATGCCGGCGGCTCCATCCGCACGGTCGTGCCGCTCGGCACCCCGATCAGCCCCGGCGATACCGTCCTCGTCGGCGAACGCTGGTTCTGACATGGCTGGCGTTCCAGATCGGCCGCTTCGGATCCTGCACGCGGTTCGCGCCCCGGTTGGCGGCATCTTTCGCCATATCCTCGATCTCGCCAACGGACAGGCCGATCGCGGCCATCACGTCGGAATCATTGCCGACAGCATGACCGGCGGCGAACGCGCCGAGGCGGCACTCGCAGCCATCGCGCCGCGATTGAAACTCGGCGTCCATCGCCTCGCGATCCGGCGCGAGCCGGTTCCGATCGACGCGGTGGTATGGGCGCACTTCATGCGCCTGATCCGGAAGCTGACGCCGGACGTCCTGCACGGACACGGCGCCAAGGCCGGCGCCTTCATCCGCCTCAAGGGCCGCTCCGACAACACCATTCGCGTCTACACGCCGCATGGCGGTTCGCTGCATTACCCGCTGAATACGCTGAAGGGCGCGATCTACAGCCGGCTGGAACGCGCGCTGATGAACCGCACCGACCTGTTCCTGTTCGAGAGCGCGTTTGCGCGTGACACTTATCAGCGCACCATCGGAAGACCTGATGGCCTCGTGCGCTGCGTGTTCAATGGCGTCACCGCCAATGAATTCGACCCTATCGCGACAGCGGATGATGCCACCGACGTCGTCTATGTCGGCGAGTTCCGGCATATCAAGGGCGCCGATATCCTGATCGACGCGGTGGCGCGGCTGCACGCCGACGGCAAGCCGGTGACGCTGACGCTTGCCGGCGATGGCGAGGAACTGGAGGCGCTGAAAGCGCAGGTCGCACGGCTGGCCTTAACCGAGGCGGTGCGCTTCATCGGCCATGTCAAGGCGCGCGACGGTTTTTCCAAAGGCCGGGTATTAGTGGTGCCCTCTCGCGGGGATTCGATGCCTTATGTGGTGATCGAGGCCGCCGCCGCGGGAATTCCCATGATGGCCGCCAATGTCGGTGGCATCCCCGAGATTTTCGGCGAGCATACCGAGGCGCTGTTCGCCCCGAACATCGTCGGCGCGATGGCGGACGCCATCGAAACCGCGCTCGACGATCCGGAAGCCGCGGCCAAGCGCGCCAGACTGCTTCGCGAGCGCATCTTCCTGCATTTCTCGCAGAAGGCGATGGTCGAGGGCATCATGGCCGGCTACCGCGACGCATTTGCGAATCGTTAAGGCTGTTCGCGCCCGCCGGCATATCCATTGCTGCGTCATACGCGGGCTTGACCCGCGTATCCATCTATCTTCGCAAGACTCTTTCGACGAAGATGGATTGCCGGGTCAAGCCCGGCAATGACGACAGAAATCCGCCCTACGGGCTGTTAACCGAACGTTAACCCTAGTTAACGACGTAACTGTTTCTTCCGATTTGTCCTTTAATCCCTTGGTTTAAGCATTTACCCGGTGCGCACCTCTCTTCCTGCGCGCAGATAGGGATTGAGCGACAGTGGAATCGATCAACGCACGCTCCATGATCAATGCCGCCGCGGCGGACACAACCGCCGACCGGCCAGTCGAGCGCCGGCGGCGCCTCTCGCAGGCAGCGCTCGCGGTGACCAACCAGAAAGTGCGCGCCGCCTATTCGCCGATCGTGATCGCAGGCGCGGTGCGCGTCGCCGACTTCATTCTCCTCAGCCTGGTCGGTATCGCGATCTATTTCGGATATGTCGCGCGCCTCTCCGGCTTCAACTGGCAATACATCGCGGCGATTTTCGCCATGGCCGCGGCTGCCGTGATGTGCTTCCAGGCCGCCGATATCTACGAAGTGCAGGTGTTCCGCGGCCAGCTTCGGCAGATGACGCGGATGATCTCGTCCTGGGCGTTCGTGTTCCTGCTGTTCATCGGCGCCTCGTTCTTCGCCAAGCTCGGCGGCGAGGTATCGCGGCTCTGGCTCTCGGCGTTCTTCTTCGTCGGCCTCGCCGCGTTGATTGCCGAGCGCATGATCCTGCGCGGCATGGTCCGGCGATGGGCGCGCGAAGGACGGCTCGACCGCCGCACCATCGTGGTCGGGTCCGACCAGAACGGCGAGAAGCTGATCGAGGCGCTCAAGGTGCAGGACGATTCCGACCTCGACATATTGGGCGTGTTCGACGACCGCAACGATACCCGCGCGCTCGAGACCTGTGCCGGCAGTCCCAAGCTCGGCAAGGCCGACGACATCGTCGAATTCGCAAGGCGCACGCGCGTCGATCTCGTGCTGTTCGCGCTGCCGATATCGGCGGAGACCCGCATTCTCGAAATGCTGAAGAAGCTGTGGGTGCTGCCGGTGGACATCCGCCTGTCGGCGCACACCAACAAGCTGCGCTTCCGCCCCCGCTCCTATTCCTATCTCGGCAAGGTCCCGACGCTGGACGTGTTCGAGGCGCCGATCACCGACTGGGATCAGGTGATGAAGTCGCTGTTCGATCGCGTGGTCGGCGCGCTGCTGCTGGTGATGCTGGCGCCGGTGATGGCGCTGGTCGCGCTTGCGGTCAGGCTCGACAGTCCGGGCCCGGCCCTGTTCCGGCAAAAGCGCTTCGGCTTCAACAACGAGCGCATCGACGTTTTCAAGTTTCGCTCGATGTACCACCACCAGGCCGACCCGCTCGCAACCAAGGTCGTGACCAAGAACGATCCGCGCGTCACCCGGGTCGGCCGCTTCATCCGCAAGACCAGCCTGGATGAATTGCCGCAGCTGTTCAACGTGGTGTTCGAACGCAATCTGTCGCTGGTCGGCCCGCGCCCGCACGCCGTTCAGGGCAAGTTGAAGACGCAGTTGTTCGACGAGGCCGTCGACGGCTATTTCGCTCGCCATCGCGTAAAACCCGGCATCACCGGCTGGGCGCAGATCAACGGCTGGCGCGGCGAGATCGACAATGAAGAGAAGATCCAGAAGCGCGTCGAGTTCGACCTCTATTACATCGAGAACTGGTCGGTGCTGTTCGATGTCTACATTCTGCTCAAGACGCCGCTGGCGCTGATGACCAACAGCGAGAACGCGTATTGAGTTCGAAGCCGGATCGCGGCGTGCGCGTCATGGTTCGTTGCGATTGAGTAGTGTTGCGTAAGCCTGGGTAGAGTATCCGATGGCGTATACGGCGGCGGCCGACAGTTCCCTACCCGCGTTGACGGTTGCGCCGCCGATCGCGTCGCTGCAGCGCGCGCTGCTGTGGTCGGTCGGGGCTTCCGGCGCGATCGTTTTCATCGAGCCCAGCCCTTACGAATTCCTCACCCTTGCCGCGATCATCATCTTCCTTGCGACCGGCTTGCGGCTGCGGCTGGCGTTCATTCCGCTGCTGGTGCTGCTGTTCCTGGTCAATATCGGCTACACCATCGGCGCCGCCAATCTGATGGACAAGTCCGAGATCGCCAACTGGATCCTGACCTCATGGTACCTGGCAGCCACGGTGATCTTTTTTGCCATGGTGGTGTCCGAAGATACCGCCGCGCGCCTCGATCTGCTGCGCCGCGGCCTGGTCACCGGCGGCTTGATCGCGGCGCTCGCTGGGATCGCCGGCTATTTCAACCTGGTGCCCGGCGGATACGACCTGCTGACGCTGTACGAGCGCGCGCGCGGCACCTTCAAGGATCCGAACGTGCTCGGCGCTTTCCTGGTGCTGCCGATGCTGTTCGCCCTGCAAAGCGTGGTGTCCGACCGCTTCGGCAAATCGTTCCGCAGCGCCATCGCCTTCGGCATCATGTCGCTGGCGATCCTGCTGGCGTTCTCGCGCGCGGCCTGGGGACAGCTGGCGATGACATCGGCCTTCATGCTGACGCTGATGGTGCTGACCAGCCAGTCGCGGGCGCAGCGCTCGCGCATCATCGCGATGGCGCTGGGGGCCGCCGTCATCGTGGCGCTGCTGCTGGTCGTGCTGTTGTCGCTCGATAGCATCGCCGACATGTTCAGGCAGCGCGCCAGCTTCGATCAAAGCTATGACGAAGGCCGCTTCGGACGATTCGGGCGGCATATCCTCGGCGCCCAGATGGCGCTGGACCTGCCGTTCGGCATCGGACCGCTGCAGTTCACAAAGTTCTTTCCGGAGGACACCCACAATTCCTATCTCAACGCCTTCATGTCGGGGGGATGGATTTCCGGCATCTGCTATCCGGCGCTGGTTCTGATCACCGTCATCCTGGGGTTTCGGCACGTCTTCATCCGCGTGCCCTGGCAGCGCACTTATCTCGCGATCTTCGCGGCGTTTCTGGGCACGGTCGGCGAAAGTTTTATTATCGACACCGACCACTGGCGGCACTTCTGGATGATGCTGGGCGCGATGTGGGGGATGTTCGCCGCTGCGCATCAGTATGTCGCCACGCATCGACCGGTCGCGGCGCCGGAGTCCGCGGAGTAGCCCTATCCGTCATTCCTCGACGCGCCGATTGGCGCGTCTGGGCGCGAGTAACCTTCTCAATCCGCACCCGAACGCCAACGCCTTTGTTTTTCACGATTGCCGCAGTTCTGCATGCTGCACCACTGCCGTCGATGCGCCTTGCTTGTATCGATGAAATAAACCTCGCAGTCGGATGCGCCGCACTTTCGGATACGACTGTGATCGGCCATGACAAGCAAGGATTCGATTGCGAGCGCGCAGGCGTGCAGCGGAATTTCCGGCGAGGATGGCGAAATCCAACTGTGCCTGACCGCGTTTGACGTCGCCGTTGCGACAAGCACGCGCGCAGCGTGAGCCCGTCGCACTTCCGATGTGATTGCATCCAGCGAGGTTTTGGGCACGCTCTTGCCGGAGTGGGCGGCGGCCAGGACCGCGTGCAGGTGTTCCCTCAGCTCGCGCGCACGCCTTGCAATGCGCAAGGAACTCGGCCCCTCGAGCGAGCCCAAGCGGTGCGATGCGGACGCCCCGATGAGCCCTGCCAACCCGGCAAAACGCACGAGATCCCCGTAGGTCGCAAGGTTCTCGACCGCCGCGTCGGAGGTCCGTTCGTCCAGCGTGTTTACGAAGTCCAAAGCGGGATTCCCTCCACTCCAGTCAAACGGGTTTGCACGTCCAGCCATTTCTCGACCTTGCTTGCTGCTTCTGTTGTAACCTATAATCCCAGTTATAACGGTTACGTATTTCACGAGGCCGCAGCCATGTCAAACGACCGCGATGGGTTACAATACTGGCGCGGCTCGTTTTACGGTCTTGCGGCTGCGGGCGTCTGGTCAGGATGGATCGTTGTTGCGCGACTGGGGCTTCGGACAAGCCTCGACCCCTGGGATATCGCGGCGCTGCGCTTCGGCGTCGCCGGACTGATACTGTTGCCATACCTGTTCAACAAAGGACTTGCGTTCGACCGCCTCGGCTGGGCCGGACTGGCAGCTATCGTGTGTGGCGGAGCGGCACCGGTTTTCTTTACTAATTCGGGGTTGCTGTTCGCGCCTGCGGCGCATGCCGGCGCGCTGTTTCCCGGGGTAGTGCCGTTGATGGTGGCGCTTCTCGCGGCAGCGCTTTTGCGGGAGGAATTCACACCTGCGAAGAAGCTTGGTTTCGCCACCATCTTAGCCGGCGTGCTTGCCGTCGTTTGGGGCTCGGGCAGCGAGTTGGGATCATGGCAGAATGTCGGGCATGGGCTCTTTCTGAGTGCCGCCCTGGCGTGGGCCTTCTACACGGTCGCGATGCGGAAGGCTCGCCTCGACGGCTTGCATGCAGCAGCACTTTGCGCTGCCGGATCCATGCTACTCTATCTGCCGATCTTTGCTTTGATGCCGGGAGCATCACTCGCCGGCGCCTCCTGGAGCGATTTGGGATTGCAGGCTTTCGTCCAGGGCGTGCTCACCGCGATCGTCTCGCTGCTGCTGTATGGCCGCGCTGTAGCGATCCTAGGCGCTTCGAGCGGCGCAGCCTTCGCCGCACTGTGCCCCGCGATGACAGCGTTGTTGGCAATCCCGATCCTCGGCGAGTGGCCGAAGCCGATTGACTGGATGGCGATAAGTCTGATTTCGGCAGGAGTCTATATCGTAAGCGGTGGGCCGCTGCCTCGATTGTCTCGATGATTCGGCGCATCGAAAACGCCTTCAAGGCCTAGACGTTCACCATCTTGGCCCAGACCAGTGCGAGAACGGCGGCAGCGGCGACCCACGCCGGATGCTGGCAGAACGTGCCGCCGTAGCGGCAGAGCGGATCGGCCCATATGCCTTCCGTCCCTGCAACGTAGAACGCACCGGCGGCGATCGCCAACACGAACGCAACGAAATACATGGCCTAGATCCCTCGGGTGGGATTCAATCGGGCTCGCAGCAATTGAGCGGAGCCCTGCGATGGACATCATTGTGCCGCCGCGGCGATCCACGGCAACGCCGTTGCACTTTTAGCGTTATTACAGCGCCTACGATTACCCGCAGTTTTTGACGATTCTCGCGCGCCTGCCGCGGACTCTTACACCTCGACCTCAAACGTCAGGCCGGCGTTGTCGACCAGCCGCTTGATCAGACGATCGCCCATCGCAGCCCCGGGGGTCCAGATGCCGCCTGGAACCTTCGGCGTGTCGCGCAGCAGGCAGATCGCGCATTCGGAGATCATTTTCGAGGTCGACCCGTAGCCGGGGTCGCGATCGCCCTTCACCGCGATGCGGACCTGGCGTCCGTCCGGCGCAAGGCCGACAAACAGCAGATCATAGAGGCCGGACTCGCGTTCCTCCTTCGAGGGACCCTCACCCGGCTTCGGGCCGCCCGAGCCGCCCATCCTCTCTGCGTTCATCGCGGCGACCAGACGTCTGGCGCTGGCTTCGCCCTGCTCTCCGGGTCCGGTCAGCATCATCTCGTCGTAAACGAAGTCCTTGCCGTAGGGAAAGCCCATCAGCAGGTTGGAGCGGTGCACGTTGCGGGTATTGATGGTCGCCATCGGGAACGGCGCGGTCCAGGCGTCGAGATCCGGATCGAATTTCGGCTTGTTGCCGGGCGGCTGGGTAGGACCGTCAAATCCCGGCGTCAGCACGAACGGGTCCCTGAGCGACGTCACCAGGCTGAGGTCTTTCGCAGCAGCCATGAACGTCGCCTTGATGCTCGCCGCGGTACCGCCGGAAGGTGGACCCTTTATCACGCGCACGCGGCCCTTGACGCGGCTGACCGGCGCGCCAAGTTTTTCCTTCGCGGTCTTCTGCAGGAAGAAAACGCCGAGTTCAAATGGCAGCGAATCAAAGCCGCAGGAGAACACGATCCGCGCGCCGCTGGATTTCGCGGCGGCTTCGTGCGCATCAATCATCTTCCGCATCCAGAGCGGCTCGCCGCAGAGATCGAGATAATCGGTGCCTGTCGCCGCGCAGGCCGCAACCAGCTCGGAGCCATAGAACTGATACGGGCCGACGGTGCTGATCACCGATCTGGTCTGCTCGAGCATGGCCCTTAGCGATGCGGGATCGCCGGCATCAGCCGCAATCAGCGGAGTGTTCGACGGCGCGGCGATGGCGTCGCGCACGCCGGCGAGCTTGTCGAGGTTGCGCCCGGCCATCGCCCATTTCAGATCGCCCTCGCCGCGATAGCGCGATGCCAGATATTCAGCCACAAGCTGGCCGGTAAACCCGCTGGCGCCATAGACGACGATGTCGAATTTCGACGATGGCTTCATGCTCGATTCCTTGAGGTGAAATGACGGTCCGGCGGGCTGTAGCCTATTTCTTCGCGTAGGAGACGCCCATGCCGGCGCGCACGTCGCTCTGGATGCCATAGGGCGCGATCGGATAACGCAGGCCATTCTTGGCCAGCGCCTTCATGCCGATGATGGCCTTAGCCAGATGCGAAGGTTTTAGCGCCATCAGCATCTCCTCGTCGGGCACGCCGCCGTAGCGGCGCTCGGCGTAGCATGGCAGCGACAGGCTGGGCTCGCCGGTCTTGAGCGCCCGGCCCCAGGAGTCGGCGCAGGCGGTTTCGCCAACGACGCCCCATTCGAATTTCTTGTAGCCGGTCCACTGCAGGCCGTTGATGAGAATGATCATTTGTCCCGGCGTGGCATAGACCAGACAGATATCCGGCGGATTGAGCCGCCCGCTCGCAAGCGGGCTCACCACCAGCGCCTCATAACGGCCGTGCGGCACGACATCAAGCGCTTGCTGGCGCTTGCGCGCGTCTTCGGCGTTCTCGTGCCAGACCCCGACATACGACTGGCCGGCCAGCCACTTGTCGTCCTGCGGCGCAAGGCCGATCACGGCCCGGCACTGCGCGCCCACGAGGTCGTCGGCGGTGATCCCGACGGTCCAGCCCAATCGCGAGGCCATGCTGACGATCTGATCGGTGGTGTGCACGGCACTCGGGCGCCGGATTTTCGGGATCGCCGCCATCTCGTCCACCCGCGCGAACATCTTCATGCCGATCACGGTGGTCTTCAGGCGCAGCAGGCTGTTGAGGTCGGCCACCATGGCGGCCAAATCGAACGTTTCCGGCTGCATGGCTTCCTGCTGCATGACCTGACACTCCATCGTCGCAAATTTCGCGGGTTTGCCTCCACCCGATCCGGCTCGTTCAATCCTGAACCGGACCCGGAAGAAGCTCGCTGGTTTTGCCTGAAATGCGATAGGCCGCAAGGCCCATCCACTCGCGAATGGCGGTATCGAGGCGCTCCAGCCCGTCGCTCGCGATGATCGACGGCGCCAGCAGGATCTCACCCGATCCGGTCCGCCAATCCGCGGGATAGGGCTCGACCACGAAACCGGCTTTTCGAAACACCCCGACCGACCTCGGCATGTGGTAGGCCGACGTCACCAGCAACCATCGCTCGCCGGGCTTCGGGGAGGCAAGCGCTTTGGAAAATTCGGCGTTTTCCTCGGTATTGCGCGAGCGCCGTTCCATCGTCAGCCGCTGTTTGGGAATGCCGAGGCTTTCAAAAACCGATGCGGCATAGTCCGCCTCCCTCGCGGCATCGTCTGCAACGAGGTTGGCGTTACCCCCCGAATAGATGATACGCGCCTGCGGATATCGGTGCGCGAGCGCTGCCGTCACGATCAGGCGATCGACCGCTCCCCTGAACACCGGCCGGCCACGGGCGGCCGAATGCTCGGGATCAATCGGGCCGCCCAGCACCACAATGCCGTCGGGCGCGCCGTGGGTGTCGTCCCATGGCGGAAATCGCTGCTCCAGCGGATACAGCAGCATGTTTGCCAGCGGCGAGAAGCCGCAAATGGCGAGCAGCACGACGCTGGCGGCGACCAGGTTGCGGCCACGCGCCGCAAAGCGCGTGAACAGCAGGACCAACCCGACCAGGCCCAGCCCAATCAGAAAATTCGACGGCAGCAGGATGACGCCGAGCGTTTTGGACAAGAAAAAGAACAACGCGTAATCCTCTACTTCACGTTCTGCGTCATACGCGGGCTTGACCCGCCTGCGGGGCCGAAGCCCCTTCGGCGAGGCGTAGGCCCGCGTATCCATCACTCTTAGCAAAACGATCTTCCAAAGAGGATGGATTGCCGGGTCAAGCCCTACTAGATTCACACATCTCAAAAATTGGAGTCAGGATCAAATGGCTTAGATGACCGCCGCTCTCAAGCTCAAGTGTGAGACGGCGCTCCTCCTGTCCCGGGCGCGATGCAGCGCGGAGCGCTTGCGAAGCGCTGCTTCGCAGAACCGGGGTCTCCCCCGACGCCGGCTCGTTGCGGCCCCGGCTCTGCAGCGCACCGCTTCGCGGGAGCTACGCGCTGCTGCGTCCGGGGCACGAAAATGAAAAGATCGCCGTTCACGAACTTGTGAATGTATGCCTATCCAACACCCCAAAACCTGCCTTATCCTGCTCGGGTCCTGTTCGATGAGGGAGCGCTTTCTAGAAGCGTTCCTTTTAGCGGACGGAGCGAAAGCTGGCCGGACCGGGGCGCCCCGGAACGGTCGATGGTCTGGTGGCCGGTGGAGCGCCGGGAGGCGCTGCGCCTAGCCTTGGGCGCGCGCGGTGCCTTGCCGCGCGAGGTGGGTACGTTAATCCCGCCTCTAAGGGTGCCCGTTGGTGCCCTGGCGCCTCCCGCCGCTCCATCGCACCAGCGCGGTTCGCTGGTGGAGGAGTTTCTGGCAAACCTCGGACGCAGTGCGCCGCGAGAATGCGGAAGCGTGGCCGTTTGAAATTTGAATCAGAAATTTTGGACAAGACGCCAACGCACATTCTGCGTCGTCCCCGCGCAGCAGGCTGTGTGAAAACTTCACACAGCCTTGGCAGGCGGGAACCCATATGCCGTGTCGCCGATGCTCTGGTTGACGCCAGTATCCTGTTGAACCGCCCCTCATCGGGCCGGCGAAGCCGGACCCGTTGGCGGGGACGACGTCTTCATCGGCGAAGCGGCTTCGGCCGTGCAGGCGGGTCAAGCGCGACAATGACGACAGGATGTGTGCATAGAGTACGGACAAGCCCGGCAATGACGCAAAATGAGCCTCCCATGACGCATCACCACCTGCACGCCAGCCCCGAGACCTGCCATTGGGGGTTCTTCGAAGCCAAACTGAAACCCGTCCTCACGGTAGCCAGCGGCGACGAAGTCACCATCGACACCATCAGCGGCGGCCCGGACGTGGTGCCGGACCGAGCCAAGTTTCACGTCCCGCCCGAACTTGACGAGGTCCATGCCAGGAACGAACGCATGGTGCCCGGCCATATCCTGACCGGGCCTGTTGCGATCGAGGGCGCCGCGCCCGGCGACGTCCTTGAAGTTGAGATCCTCGACGTAAAACTCCGGCAGGACTGGGGCTACAACCTGATCCGTCCGCTCGCCGGCACCCTGCCCGACGATTTCCACGAAACGCGGCTGTTGAACATTCCGCTCGACGCGACGCGGATGGTCGGGCGGCTGCCCTGGGGGCTGGACTTGCCGCTAAGACCGTTTTTCGGCGTGATGGGCACGGCGCCGCCGCCGGCTTGGGGCCGCATCACCTCGCTGATCCCGCGCGCGATGGGCGGCAATCTCGACAACAAGGAGCTGGTGCCCAGCGCCAAGCTCTATCTGCCGGTGTTCGTGCCCGGCGCGCTGTTTTCCTGCGGCGACGGCCACGGCGTGCAGGGCGACGGCGAGGTCTGCGTCACCGCCATCGAGACCGCGCTGCAGGGCCGCTTCAGGCTGACGCTGCGCAAGGATTTGCGGCTGGATTATCCGCGCGCGGAAACACCAGATCATTACATGACCATGGCGATGGATCCCGACCTCGACCAGTGCGTGATCCGGGCGTTGCGCGACATGATCGTGCTGCTCGGGGAAAAGCGCAACCTGTCGCGCGAAGATGCCTACACGCTCTGCAGCCTCGCCGCGGACCTGCGCGTGACGCAGACGGTGAACGGCTCCAAGGGCATTCACTGCATGATCGCAAAGGCGGTGGTGCATGGGTGAGTGACAGTTCGTCATTCCGGGGCGTGAGCGAAGCGAACGAAGCCGGAATCCAGAACAGCTCTGGATTCCGGGTTCATGCGAAGACGCGTGCCCCGGAATGACGGGATCATCCCAGCCGCCAGCCGACCTCGGCGACGAAGCTCTGGTAAAACTCCAGATCGTAGGCCTGCTCCGGCGTCCCGCGCACGCGTTCGTCGAGGCGCCGCGCGTCGGTGCCGACCAGGATGCGCCAGCGCTCGGCCTTGACACCATCGAGAATGATCGTCGCCGCCTCGGCCGCCGATGTCGGCGCCTCCTCACGAAAGGTCCGCGCCTGCTCGGCCGCGTAGGCCTGCACCTGCTCATCCGACATCTTTGCGGCCTCAGTGATGCCGGCCATGCCAAGGCGCACCCGCGCCAGCGCAATTTCGTCATCCGTGAGCCGCTCGGAATCGGTGCCACTCTGAATCTTGCGCGAATTGGACATGATCGAGGTGCCGATATGTCCGGGCATCACCACCGAGCATTTTATGTGCGGCGCGTTGAGCCGGAGATCGCCGATCAGCGCTTCGGTAAATCCCTTCACCGCGAATTTCGCCGCGCTGTAGGCAGTATGCGACCGCAACATGCCGACCGACGCCCAGAATCCGTTGACGCTGGACGTATTGACGATATGGCCCTCGTCGGCCCTCATCAGCATCGGCAGGAAGGTGCGGACGCCGAGATAGACCCCGCCCCAGCAGATGCCGAACGTCCTCTCCCATTGTTCGCGCGAATTGGTGAACAGACTGCCGCCGCCGCCGATGCCGGCATTGTTGAACAGCAAATGAATCTTGTCGGTGGCCTGCTGTTCGGCGATCTCGTCGCGGAAGCGCAGCAGTTGGTCCTCGACCGACACATCGGCGATGTGCGTGGTGATGCGCAGGCCCTGCGGCAGCTTTTCCACCTCACAAAGCCGCTTGGTCTCCGCCATCGCGCTGGCGGAGATGTCGCACATGGCGACGTTGCAGCCTTCGGCGACCAGCTGGCGCGCCAGCTCGCGGCCCATGCCCGTGCCGCCGCCGGTGATGACGGCGATCTTTCCGGCAAAATCTTTCATGAGCGACCGCGGACCTTTCCGGTTCTGATTGATTTGAATTTGGTCGGAGCGAGGGGCATTGCGCCTCCTGGTCGGCCGACTGTTAGCACATCATCGCCAACTTACCTATCCACCCTGACTCTTCACGCGGCTCGTCATGGCCGGGCTTGTCCCGGCCATCCACGTCTTTATTGCTGCGGCTTAAAGACCTGGATGCCCGGCACAAGCCGGGCATGACGGTAATTTCAGAACGACAGGCTGTCCTTCATCAACACCCAGCGGCCGTTCTTGATCTGCTGGACCTGCGTCACGGTGCTAGCGAGATGGTTGGTCTTTGAGAACTTGGTCGGCGGCGAGGCGAAGATGTCCTGGAACGGGTCGCCTGACTCCAGCGAGTCCAGCACTTTCTGCCCGGTGAGATCCTTGCCGGCCTTGTTCACATAATGAGCGAACGTGGTGATGGCGTTGTAGCCGATGATGGCCTGGGTGTTGGCGTCCGCCCCGAACATCTTTTTGTAGTTGACCAGCCAATCCTTGACCTTTCCCTTGGCGGTGTCCTCGTACGGAATCTCGAACGCGGCGGCGGCGTAGAGGCCTTCGACCGTTTCCTTGCCGAGCGCCGGGACTTCGAGCACGTTGGTCGGCGAGGCGCCGAGGAAGGTGACGTCCCAGCCGAGCTTCTTGGCTTCGCCCATCGCGCCGATGGTCTCGCGGATCACCGTGCCGAGCATGACGAGATCGCAGCCGTCGGATTTCATCTTGGCGACCTGCGCCGAGAAGTCGGATGCGCCGCGCTTGAAGCTGGTGACCGAGGCCGCCGGCACCTTCATCACGTCAAGTTGCTGCGTGAAGCCGTCGAGCACGCTTTTGCCGTACTCATCATCCTGATGCATCAGGCAGGGCTTTTTGAAGTTCTTTGCCTCCATCATGTATTTCAGCGCCGCGCGCGTGCTCTCCACATAAGGCAGGATATTGTTGAACTTCAGCCGCTCCTGCGGCTTGGCCGGGTCGAACTTGAAGGTGAATTCCGCCGCGGTCAGCGGAAACAGCTGCAGCACCCCGGCGTCGAACAGGATGTCCTGCGCCGCAAGCACCGTCGGCGACCCCATCGGTCCGATCATAGCGAAAATCTTGTCGCGCTCGATCATCTTCTGCGAGGCGAGCACCGCGCGCTTCGGATCGTAGCCGTTATCCTCGAGAATCATCCGCAGCTTGCGGCCGTTGATGCCGCCGGCGGCGTTGATTTCCTCCACCGCCATCTTCATGCCGTTGGAAACCGGCACGCCCCACACCTTGATCGGGCCGGACAAATCCTGGTGGGTGCCGATCACGATCTCGGTGGCCGAGATGCCTTCATTGGTGACCTTGGTTTGCGCCGCGGCCGGCAAATGGGTCAGCGCCAGAGCCCCCACCGCCAGGCCGAGCGCCCGATAAGATTTCGCCATGTCAATCTCCTCTCCGTTGGCCCTTATGAAGCGAAGGTTAAGGCCGTTTCAGTCCCTCGCCATTTCCGAAAGCTGCCGCGCGCTATGCCACTGCCTTGTCGTTGTACATGGCATCGATCTCGCTGGCGTAGCGCTTGTTGACGAAATTGCGCTTCAGTTTCATGGTCGGCGTCAACTCTTCATCCTCGGGGGTCAATTGCCGCTCGATCAGAAAGAATTTCTTGATGGTCTCGACCCGCGCGAGGTTGGCGTTGACCGCCTCGATCTCGCGCTGGATCAGATCCTGGATCTCCGCCGCGCGGCACAGGCTGGCATAATTCGTGAACGGGATGTCATGGTCCTGCGCGAACTTCTCGACGTTTTCCTGATCGATCATGACCAGACAGGTGAGGTAAGCGCGCTTGTCGCCGACCACGACGGTGTCCGAAATGTAGGGCGAGAATTTCAGCTGGTTCTCGATCTCCGACGGCGTGACGTTCTTGCCGCCCGAGGTGATGATGATGTCCTTCATCCGGTCGGTGATCTTGACGTAGCCCTCATTGTCGATCGAGCCGACGTCGCCAGTATGCAGCCATCCCTTGGCGTCGATGGCCTCCGCGGTGCGTTCCGGCTGGTTGAGATAGCCCATGAACAGGTAGTCGCCCCGGATCAGGATTTCGCCCTCGGGGGAAATTTGCACCTCACCCCAGGGCGCGGCTTTGCCGACTGAGCCGAGCTTGATGCGGTCGCCCGGCATCACGGTGGCGACGCCGCAATTTTCGGTCTGCCCGTACACCTCGCGCATGTCGATGCCCAGAGCCAGATACCAGCGGATCAGATCCGGCGCGATCGGCGCGGCGCCCGTGAACGCCAGCCGGCAGCGGTCCAGCCCGAGCATGCGCCTGATGTTACGGAACACCAGCCAGTACGCCGCCTTGTTGGCGAGACGCAGCGACAGCGACGGCGTGTCGCCCTCAAGCTTGCAATCGGTCAGGCGGTAGCCCGCCGCAAGCGCGCGGCGATACATCCAGTTCTGGAACGGGGTGGCGTCCTTCAGCGCGATGGTGACGCCGGAATAGAACTTCTCCCAGACCCGCGGCACCGCCAGGAACGCGGTAGGCTGCACCTCGCGCAGATTGTCGGGCACGGTCTCCGGGCTTTCGGCGAAATTCATCACCGAGCCCAGCGCCAAGGATAGGTAGTAACCGCCGACCCGCTCGGCGACATGGCAGAGCGGCAGGAATACCAGGCGCTCCTCATCGTCGGCGGTGAAGGGAAACAGGTCCTTGGCGTGGCGCATCTGATGGGTGACGCCGCGGTTGGAATGCATGGCGCCCTTCGGCGGCCCTGTGGTGCCGGAGGTGTAGACCAGAATGGCGAGATCGTCAGCCGAGCGGCTCGCGGTCATCTCGTCCCACAGCGCCTCGCGATCGCCCATGTGATTGCGCCCCATCGCCACGAATTCGGCCAGCGACATCACCATGGGATCGCTGAACGAGCTCAAGCCCTCCATGTCGAAGACGACGATCTTTTCAAGCGTCGGGCAGGCCTTCCTGCAGCTCAGGACCTTGTCGAGTTGCTCCTCATCCTCGACGAAGATCACCCGGGTGCGGGAATCGTTGACGAGGTATTCGACCTGCGCCGCCGAATCGGTCGGATAGATGCCGGACGAGACGCCGCCGGCGCACAGGACGCCCATGTCGGCAAACACCCATTCCGGCACGGCGTTGGCGATGATCGAGGCGACGTCGCCGGGCCGGAAGCCTGTCGCGTGCAGGGCGTAGGCGATTTCCCTGGAGATCTGCAGCCACTGCCGCCAGCTGGTCGGCTGCCAGATGCCGAACTTCTTGGCACGAATTGCCGGCCGATCGCCGCGCGTTTTCACGGCGAGCAGAAAACTCCCAGCGATCGTGTCCGCCACAGTCAGCACTGCGGGTCCGGCCATTAGCTTGTTCCCTCCGTCTATGCCCTGCATATGCCGGCTTAAGCCGGTCTCTTTCTTCACCTCTCCCGCAGGGAGAGGTGAAAGCGCTCCGGCCTGAGCATTGTTTGAGCCCAAGCAAGCTCGTATCTTACCGCCAAGTCTTCTTCTTTTTCCAGCGCCGTTCGCCCCGCGCGCCTGCTTCCTTTGCGCCCAGGTAGAACTCCTGGATGTCCTTGGAATGCATCAGCCGCTCGCAACTGTCGTTCATGACGACGCGGCCGATTTCCAGCACA
>NZ_DASYMN010000083.1:0-4607 GCF_036009065.1 Bradyrhizobium sp.
CGCGCGCGCCCAGTGACGTAGGGCGCGGCACCTCCCGGCGCTCCACCTTGGCCACCAGCCTGTCGGCCGTTCCGGGGCGCCCCGGTCCGGCCAGCTCTCGCTCTGTCCGCCGAAGGATCGCGTCTAGAACGCGCTCCCTCATCGGACAGGACGCCAGCAGGATAAGCGAGGTTTGAGGGGCGGGGATAAGGGATGTGAAAAATTTTTTTTGCCAGCGTTTACAGGTTCGTAGGGCGGATTAGCGACCCCCGGCCGCGACAGCTCAACTCGATGAAGGCGGGAGCGTAATCCGCCGCTCCGCTTGCACGGCGGCGGATTACGCCTACCGCCTTCGCCTGTTGGAACAGCCGTGCTCTCGGCCGGCTAATCCGCCCTACGGGACATGAGGCATCTCATGGCTGCTCGCCGTCATAACCCTCGACGATCAGAATATCGGCATCGGCGTGCGGGCTGCGGATCGCGACCAGCCGGGCGTATTCCGGCGAATTGTAGCAGGCGAGCGCGGTCTCATAGTCCTTGAATTCGAGGACCACGTTGCGCGAACGGGCGGTGCCTTCCTTGGATTCGTGCTTGCCCCCGCGCACCAAAAACTTCGCGCCGTATTTGTTGAAGACGGCACCGTTCTGTTCGACGTAGGGCTTGTAGCCGTCCGGGTTATGCACATCGACGCGTGCGATCCAGTAACCTTTTGCCATTTGCACTCTCCCTTTGGTCTTATTTAACCGCCTGCGCGATCTCGGCCGCGATGGCATCCGCCGCAGCTTTCGGATCGGGCGCTTCCAGGATCGGCCGGCCGACCACCAGATAGTCCGCGCCGGCCGCGATCGCACGAGCCGGCGTCATGATGCGCTTCTGATCACCGGTGGCGGCTCCCGCAGGGCGAATGCCGGGCGTCACCAGATTCATCTGATGGCCCACGACCTTGCGCAAGGCGGCGGCCTCTTCCGGCGAGCACACCAGACCGTCGACGCCGAGCACCTGCGCCTGCTGCGCGCGGGCTTCCACCAGATCGGATACGCCGAGACGGTAACCCGCCGCGTGAAGATCGCCGTCGTCATAGGACGTCAGCACGGTGACGGCGAGAATCTTCAGGCTTGATCCGGCGCGCCCTTCGACCGCCGCCTTCATGGTTTGCGGATAGGCGTGCACGGTCAGGAAGGTTGCGCCGAGGGCGGCGACGCTTTCAACGCCGCGGGCGACCGTGTTGCCGATATCGTGCAGTTTGAGATCGGCGAAAACCTTTTTGCCGGCGCCCACGAGTTGACGCACCAGTGGCAATCCGCCGGCATAAGCAAGCTGATAGCCGATCTTGTAGAACGTCACGCTGTCGCCGAGCCGCGCGATCATGGCGTCCGCCGCGGCGAGCGAGGGCAGATCCAGCGGCACGATCAGGCGATCGCGGGGGGCAATGGTCACGGGGTGCATGTCACCTCACATCATGCGCTGGGAGACGTCGATCAATTGCCGTACCACCGCGTCGAGCGCGTCGATATCGCCGGGATGTTTCAGCCTGTCCATATCGTCATAAGCCTGATCGGCGAACGAGAGCGCGAGCTGGTTGGGGATCACGGTGGCGTGGCAGGCCGACAGGATCAGTCGCAGCGCCGCCAGACACCGCGTGCCGCCAAGCCGGCCTCCCGACGCCGCCGCAATCGCAAAGGCGCGCTCGCGAAACACCTGGCCGCGGGTCTCATGGGCGTCCTGCACGCGGCTCACCCAGTCGATGGCATTCTTGAGCAGCGGCGGCAGCGACGAATTGTATTCCGGCGAAACGATGAGAATGCCATGGTGGGCGCCGATCATGCGCTTGAGATTGACCGCATTCTTCGGCACGCCGGATTTGGTCTGCAGGTCGCCGTCGTAAATAGGCAATGGAAAATCGCCGAGCGAAATGCGGGTCACTTCAACACCGGCCCGGACGAATTCCTGCGCGGCGGCGGCCGCCAGCTTGGCATTGAGCGAACCGGTGCGGAGCGAGCCGGGGATAACAAGGATTTTCAGCGCGGGCATGATTTCAATCGCGTTCAGGACGAGCCCGGCGCGCCGCGACGGCGCCGGACGATCAGCCCTTGCGATACACCCAGACGCGTGCGGGCGGAAGGTTCATCCATATCCGTTCGGAAGCTTCCGTGGAGACGCCCGGCAGTGATCTTGGAATTGGCGGCGCGACCGAATAGGTAAACTGCACAAACGGCGATCCCGGGGACATCGCGACAAAGGCCTCGCGGATCAGTTTGAGGCGGGTCAGCATCGGCTTGGTGACAAGAGGCAGGCCGGAGACGACGGCGGATGCGGGCGCGCTCAGCACGTTCCATAGCGAATCCCGCAGCGTGTAGGCGTCACCCTGCACTACCGTAGCTTGTGGATAGCGGTCGCGCAGCAGCGCACAGAAGCCCGGATTGTATTCGACGAGCACGAGGCGCTTCTGATCGACACCTTGCGCAATCAGCGCATTGGTGATCGCGCCGGTACCAGGCCCGAGTTCGATGACCGGCGCATCGGAATGAACGTCGACATACTGCGCCATGGTGCGCGCCAGCACGCGGCCCGAGGGCATCACCGCGCCCACGTGAAGCGGCTTTTCGATCCATGAGCGGAGAAAACGAACCTCGTCGTCGAGACGGAGAGGCTTTTTCAACGCGCGCACGGAGGATTGCAGAGGCATGTCGCTACCAGGCGGGACCGCAGTTTACGCGGAGTGTCAGAAATTAGTCATAAAGAGGTATAGGCAGCAGCCGAACGGGTCAAGCCGAACGGTCCCGCGCATGGTCCGCCAAAGTGTGAGCGGTTTGGCGATAAGACTATGCGCTTCCTTGGATTTTAGCGCGGTCGAACGCAAAACCGGACCCACTTTTGCTGACCGCGCTATGTATTGGCGCGGGTCCCGAAGAAGTCCTTGACCTTAGTGAAGAAACCCACGGCCTCGGGCTGGGTTGCACCGGAGGATAATTTTTCGAATTCGGCCAGAAGCTCCTGCTGCTTTCTGGTCAGATTCTGCGGCGTTTCGACCACAACCTGCACGTACATGTCGCCGGTCTGGCGCGAGCGGAGCACCGGCATGCCTTTTGATGCAATGCGAAAGCGCCGGCCGGACTGGGTTCCGGACGGTATTTTCACCTTGGTCTTGCCCTTGTCGATGGTCGGGACCTCGAATTCGCCGCCCAAGGCCGCGGCCACCATCGAGATCGGCACCCGGCAATGCAGGTCAGCGCCATCGCGCTGGAAGAACTGGTGGCTCGCCAGCGACAGGAAAATATAGAGGTCGCCGGGCGGTCCGCCGCGGACCCCGGCCTCGCCTTCGCCGGCAAGCCGGATCCGGGTGCCGTCCTCCACGCCTTGCGGAATATTGACCGACAATGTCCGATCGCGGGTCACACGTCCGGAGCCCGAGCAGGAAGGACACGGGTCTTCGATCATCTGGCCGCGGCCCTGGCAACCGGGGCAGGTCCGCTCCAGCGTGAAAAATCCCTGTGCCTGACGCACCCGGCCGGCGCCGCTGCACACCGAGCAGGTCTTCGGCTTGGTGCCGGCCTTGGCGCCGGTGCCGGAGCAGGAGTCGCAGGTGACCGAAACCGGGATTTCGATCTGCGCGGTCTTGCCCAAAAAGGCTTCCTCGAGCGTGATTTCCATATTGTAGCGCAGATCTGCGCCGCGCTCGCGCCCGCTGCCGCGGCCGCGCTGCCCGGCCATGCCGAACAAATCCTCGAAAATGTCGGAAAATGAGGAGGCAAAACCGGCGCCGAAGCCGGGGCCGCCGGCGCCGCCCTGCTCGAACGCCGCGTGACCGAACCGGTCATAGGCGGCGCGCTTGTCGCCGTCCTTGAGGACTTCGTAGGCTTCGTTGATTTCCTTGAAGCGCATTTCGCTGGTGGCGTCGCCGGGATTCTTGTCCGGGTGCCATTTCATGGCGAGCTTTCGAAAGGCCGCCTTGAGCTTGGAATCGTCCGCGGTCCGCTCGACCTCAAGGGTTTCGTAGTAGCAGCGCTTGGTGGACATCCGTCAAATCCGCCCGAAGTTCGTCGTCATCCCGTAGGGCATTCAAGGAACGCGCCATCAAGATGCAGCCCCCCGCTTAACGAAAAATGACCCCCATCCTCCGAGACGCGCTGCGCGCTCTTCAGGACGGGGGCCATGGCAATCCTCGCCGCTTATGCCGACTTCTTGTTGTTCTTGTCGTCGTCGACTTCGGTGAACTCCGCGTCGACAACGTCGTCCTTCGCAGCATCCTTGGCGGCATCGCTCTCGGCCTGCTGCTTGTACATCGCCTCCCCAAGCTTCATGGAAGCCTGCGCCAGCGTGTTGGTCTTGGCCTTTATCGCTTCGGCATCGTCACCCTTCAGCGCTTCCTTCAAATCGCTGACGGCGTCCTCGATGGCGCGGCGCTCGCTCTCCTCGACCTTGGAGCCATGTTCGGCCAGCGCCTTCTCGGTTGAATGCACCAGCGAATCGGCGTGGTTCTTGGCGTCCACCGCCTCGCGGCGCTTCTTGTCCTCCGCGGCGTTGGCCTCGGCGTCCTTGACCATCTTCTGAATATCAGCTTCGGACAGACCGCCGGACGCCTGGATGCGGATCTGCTGCTCCTTGCCGGTCGCCTTGTCCTTTGCCGA
>NZ_DASYMN010000084.1:0-1893 GCF_036009065.1 Bradyrhizobium sp.
TGTCGCCTTCCTCGCGATGCTGTTCTTGACCAGTCTCACCGGTCTGGCACTCCTCGTGCTGCGCGCCACCCCCGCGATGGGCCTGCTGCTCGCATTGCACATCGGGGTCGTTTTCGCGCTCTTCATCACCATGCCTTACGGCAAATTCGTACATGGCTTCTATCGCTTCCTTTCACTCGTCAGATACGCAAAAGAAAGGCGAGATCTCGCCGGACATTGATCCCTGACATCGTCGATATTGTTCCTTTACCGCAGTAACCAAGGGGCGTTCCCGATGCGCATCAAGCAACATGACCGCTATGATTATCGGCCGATCCATCAACGCCCGCAATTTGAGTGGCAGGATGGCAAGCGGTTGGCGCTGTACATTGCGCTGAACGTGGAGAATTTCAGCTTCGGCGAAGGCCTTGGGCATACCCCGACAGCGCTGGGGCCACCGCCCGACACCCGTAACTTCGGCTGGCGAGATTACGGACTACGCGTCGGGATATGGCGCATCTTTGATATGATGGACGAACTCGGCTTGCCGATGTGCCACCTTTTGAATGCTTCGGTCTGCGAAACGATGCCTCAGATTCCGGCCCGGATTCGCGCACGCGGCGACGAAGTGATCGGCCATGGCTACACCAATTCCGAGCGGCAATCGGACATGGATGAAGCGACTGAATCCGCGATGATCCGGCACGCCACCGAGATTCTTGCCCAGCATTGCGGGCAACGACCGTTCGGGTGGATGGGCCCATGGATCGCTGAGACCGGCGTGACACCGGACCTTCTCAAAGAAGCGGGTTACACGTTCGTCATGGATTGGCCCGCGGATGACCAGCCGTTCTGGATGCGCACCCGCGGCGGTCGAATTCTATCGATCCCCTATCCGATCGAGATCAATGACAGCCCGACAATGCTCAGTCGCCATCAGCCCGCGACCGATTTCCATCAAATGATCCTCGATCAATTTGAAGAAATGCTTGAACTGTCGCAGAAGCAGTCGCTCGTGTTTGGCATCTCGCTGCATACATTTGTGGCGGGACAGCCTTTTCGCCTGCGGCAGATTCGGAAGGCGATCGAATCCATCGTCAGCCACCCGCGCTTCGCCGAAGTTTGGGTGACGAGCCCGGGCGAAATAGCACGCCATTGCGCCGCGCTACCGCAGGGCATCATCTCGTAATGCGACCTTGCCGCACGTTCATTTGCTGACCGCCACCGCAAAGTTGGCGAAGAACTGCTCAGCAGTCTTGCTGGCGACTCCGTTGATGAGGCGGCTTCCCAGCTGGGCGATCTTTCCACCGACATCCGCCTCCACCTCGTATCGCAGCAGGCATCCTCCGGCTGCATCTGGGGCGTCGCTGAGATCGACCCGCGCGCCGCCTTTGGCGAAGCCGGCAATGCCGCCTTCGCCCTGTCCGACGATCCGATAGCCATTCGGCGGATCTATGTCGGTAAGCTCTACTGATCCCTTGAACAACGCGCTGACGGGGCCAACCTTGATCTTCACGGTAGCCCGAAACGCGCTGTCACCCAGCTTTTCCAAATCCTTGCATCCGGGAATGGATGCCTTGAGTATCTCCGGGTCGTTCAGTTTTTCCCAGACCGTTGCACGATCGGCCGATAGGGCGACTTCGCCCTTCATCGTCATTGCCATTTCTTCTACACCTTTCGATTGAATACCGGCGACTTGCCGATCGCCCGCTTGCCTTAAATCGGCGCGGTCGCACCTGCGGCAGCGAAGCGTTTGGCGAACTTGTTACCAAGATAGGCTTCGATGACGCGCTGATCGCGGAAGACCTGGTCCGTCGGGCCTTCGCTTACGACGGCACCATGATGCAAGACGACCGCGCGCTGCGCCAAGGCAGCCACCACACGCATCAGATGCTCGATGACGATGATCGTGAT
>NZ_DASYMN010000085.1:0-5241 GCF_036009065.1 Bradyrhizobium sp.
CGCGGTCCTATATATGTCCCACAAGGAGACATCCGGGCCGCGATGACGACGATCGACGAAATCAGGGACAATTTTGCGCTGCTGGACGACTGGGACGACCGCTACCGGTACGTCATCGAACTCGGCCGCACGCTCGACCCGATGCCGGAGGCCGAGCATTCCGCCGCCAACAAGGTGCAGGGCTGCGCCAGCCAGGTCTGGCTCTCGCGCAAGCTTGTCCGCAGCGGCACAGGCAAACCGCTGCTGAGCTACCTCGGCGACAGCGACGCGCATATCGTCCGCGGCCTGATCGCGATCCTGCTGACGCTTTATTCGGGCCGGACTCCGCAGGAAATCCTGTCGACCGACGCGATTGCGGTGTTCGACGAATTCGGGTTCCGCGAGCACCTGACGCCGCAGCGTTCCAACGGCCTGCGCGCCATGGTCGAGCGCATTCGCACCGACGCGCGCGAGACGCTGGCGGCGGCTTCCTGAATTGAAGCGAATTCACGCGAAATAAGCATCGCGCACCTCCTTGCGGACCGCGAGTTCCGAAGGTGTTCCGCTGGTCGCCACGCGGCCTTTTGACAGTACAAAACCATGATGCGAGATGGCGAGTGTCTGGTGCACGTTTTGCTCGACCAGGAGCACGGTAATGCCGCGCTCGTTGATCCGGCGGATGATATCGAAGTTCTCCTTCACCAGCCGGGGCGACAGCCCGAGCGAGGGCTCGTCGATCAACAGAAGCTTTGGCGCTCGCATCAGCCCGCGCCCGATCGACACCATCGCCTGCTCGCCGCCCGACATGGTGCCCGCCAGCTGCGTCCGCCGCTCCGCAAGGCGCGGATAAATGCGAAAGATATCGGCCATGCGCGCCTGCGTGACCTTTTCCGAAGTCTCCTGATAGGCGCCAACACGCAGATTTTCCTCGACCGTAAGCTTAGGAAACACCTTGCGCCCCTCCGGGATGCAGGCGATGCCGGCCGCTATGATCCTGTGGGTGGGAATTCGCGTAATGTCGGCGCCGTCGAAAACGATGCGTCCAGCGCGCGCCGGCGTAAGGCCCAGAATCGAGCGGACCAGCGTGGTCTTGCCGGAACCGTTGGAGCCGAGCAGGCAGGTAATGCTGCCGGATTTCACCGCGAGCGAGACGCCTTGCAGCACATCGGCCTTGTCATAGGCGGTGTAGACGCCGTCGATCTCAAGCATATCGGACATCATGCCACCCCGAGATAGGCTTCCTGCACCTGCGCATCGGCGGCGACCTCGCGATACCGGCCTTCGGCGATCTTGCGGCCGAAATTGAGCACGACGCAACGATCGGTGATGCGCTCGATCACTCCCATTTCGTGCTCGACGATGATGATCGTCAGCTCTTTGTTGCGCTCCCGGACGAGGAGAATGTCATTCATCAGTTCCGCCGTCTCGTCGTGCGTCATGCCGGCGGACGGCTCATCGAGCAGCAGCAATTTTGGCTCGCTGATCAGGGCGCGGCAGATCTCGATGCGGCGGCGGTCGATCATCGGCAGGCCGGCGACCGGCTCCAGCATGCGGCCGGCAAGCGCCGGCTCGAACACCTCGACCAGCGCGCGCGCAGCCAGATAGCTCGCCTCGAATTCAAGCTTGAACTTGCCGCGCCTGACCAGATTGAACCAAAGCCCCTGATTGAGGCGCTTGTGGTTGCCGATCATGATGTTGTCGAAGATCGACAACGACAACGACAGGCGCGAACGCTGAAAGGTTCGCGACATTCCGGCCTGATAGACCGCACGCGAACTCGCATTGGTGATGTCGACGCCATCAAAGGTCACGCGTCCGGCATCCGCACCGTAAATACCCGTGATCACGTTGAAAAACGTCGTCTTGCCCGAACCGTTCGGGCCGATCAGGCCGACGATTTCGTTCGGCGCAACGCTGAGATCGAGACTGTCGAGCGCCAGCACGCCACCGAACCGCCTGGACAGGCCATGGGCGTCCAGCAGGTTCGTCATGGCCGCCATCCCGGAAAATAGCGGCGTACCGGACGCGGCAGCAGGCCTTGCGGCCGGAACAGCAGCACACCGATCACCAGCAGCGCGTAGAGCAAAAAGCGATATTCCTGGATCGTCTGCAATTTTTCGGGAACGATCACGACAATCAAGGTCGCGACGATGAGTCCCCAGGGATTTCCAATGCCCCCGAGCAGGAGGATTGAGACCAGGATGAGCGAGTCGGCGAAGGTATAGTTGTTCGGCGCAACAAAGCTTCCGACCATGCCGAACAGCGCGCCGGCAATGCCGATGAGAAAATTTCCGATCAGAAACGCCGTGATCTTCCAGCGTACGATATCGAGGCCGAAACAGCTCGCGGCGGTCTCGTCCAGCCGCAGCGCATCGAGGTTGAGCCCGACCCAGGATCGTTCGAGCCGCCGCACCAGGATGAACGCAGCAATCAGCAGCAGCAGGCTGACCACAAGATAGTTCATGTAGAATGACAGCGAGACCTTTCCGATCGACACATTGTCGTTGAAGGTCCAGCCGAGAATTTTCATGCCCGGCACCTGCAAGCCCTGCGGCCCGCCGAGAACGTCGTTGACCTCGAGAAAGGTCTTGAACAGCAGGGCAAAGGCGATCGTGACGACGGCGGCGTAATGTCCCCGCGTGCGCAACACCGGCAGCAGCAGCAACGAGCCGATCAAAGCGGCGAGCACGCCACCGATCGCCAGAACGACAAGGTGAGGCAGTGCCGTATGGGCGTTGAGAACGGCCGAGGTGTAGGCGCCGATGCCGAAAAACGACGCGCCGGCGAAATTCAACACGCCGGCATAGCCGAACTGAATGTTCAAGCCGAGCGTCGCCACGGTGGTGAGCAGCACCGTGGTGACCAGCAGCAGGACAAAATGGTCCTCGTGAAAGACGACGGCGACCGCGAAAGCCGCCAGGATTGCAAAGCCGCCAAGCACATCCTCGTGATCCTCGAAGGAACGGCCGGCGTGATCGAGCAGCCGCGACCATGCCGCGGCAATAACGGCGGCAATGCCTGCCGCAAGCAGCGAAATGATCAGCGCCTGATTTTCAGCGGCGAGCAGTGCGATCAGATACAAGGTCGCGGCTGCCAGCGCGATCAGGCCGGGCCACAGCGCCGCATCGGTCTTTTCCGCCTTGCCGGCCATCGGCTCACACCCGCTCACTGATCTTTTCCCGGATCAGCCCGGTTGGGCGCCAGGCCATGATGGCGATGACGACCGCAAAGGCGAACACGTCCTTATAGGCGCTGGCGAAGGGCAAGAGCACGGTGCCTATGGTCTGCAATCCGGCGAACAGAAAGCCGCCGAGTATAGCCCCATAGACGCTGCCGAGCCCGCCGATGATCGCGGCGGAAAAGCCGATCACGCCGAGATAGAGGCCCATGCCGAAGTTGATCTCGTTGTAATACAGGCCGTTCATCACGCCTGCGAAGGCGGCAAGGCCGGAACCGATCGCGAAAGTTATGAGCACGATGGCGGTGAAATTGACGCCCATCGTGCGCGCCGTCTCCTCATCCTGCGCAACGGCGCGGATCGCCAGTCCAAGCTTGGTACGGTTGAGCAGAAATTGCAGGCCGACGATCACCCCGGCGCCGGCCGCGAGCATGAGCACATTGTCGAGCCGCAGGTTGAAATTGCCGAGGTCAATCGAGCTGCGCGGCAGCAGCGCCGGAAACGGTTTCGGATTGGCGCCCTGCGGATAGAACAGCCGCACCGATTCGCGCAGCACCGTGCCGAGCATCAGGGTGATCAACAGCGTGTTGAGCGCCGGCGCCGAGCGCAGCGGCATCACGAGATACCGCGCGATCAGCATGCCGAGACCAGCCATCGCCAGCGTCGCAACCGCGAGCATGACCACGAGATCGATTAACTGGGATTTGAAACCAAGCGCATTCAGACCGGCGAAGCTCGCCAGCGCCGCAAAGGCGCCGACCGTGACCACATCGCCATGCGAAAACTTGATAACGTCGAGGACGCCAAAGAACAGTGTGAAGCCGACGGCGACCAGCGCATACATCATGCCGAGCATCAGCCCGTTCATGACGTATTGAGTGAACAGCCCCGCATCCATGATGTCGTCTAAAGCGTGATGAATTCAGGTTGAAGCGGCTCCTTCTCACCTCTCCCCGGAGGGGAGAGGTCGAAGCCGGAGCGCCAGCGAAGGCTTCGGGTGAGGGGCTTCTCCCCGCACTCGGGCGCGCAGCAAAGCCCCTCACCCGCCGCGCATCTGACGATGCGCGGCGACCTCTCCCCTGCGGGGAGAGGTGAGCCGAACATCATCGCGATACCCTCGCTCATAACCCTATTTCTGTCCGGGCAACTTGCGTTTGCCGCCGGCGTATTCGCTTTCGTCCCACTCGACGAACTTGCCATCCTGTATCACGTATTTGGTGATCACGGGCACCGTATTCTGGCCGTGATCGTCGAAGGTGATTTTTCCGACGATCGAATCGCGGTCCTTCACTTTGCCGAGCTCGTCTATCACCTTCTTGCGGTCGGGACCTGTCTTCTCGATGGTATCCAGGATCATGTCCATCGCCGCATAGGCGAAGGCGCCATAGGCCTCGGGCGGGTTGTCGTATTTCTGGGCATTGTATTTTTCCATGAAGAATTTGCCGCCCGGCAACTTCTCGGTCGGCGCGCCTTCGCGGAAGGCAAGTGCGCCTTCGGCCAGCGGCCCGAGGCCCTGGATGAAGGCGTCGGATACGATGCCGGAAGTCCCGTCGAACACCGCCTTAACTCCGAGCTTGTCCATTTGCGAGCGGATGCGGACGCCTATCGGGGTCAGCCCGCCGAAATAGATCACCTCGGGATTGAGTGACTTGATTTGCGTGAGCTCGGCGGTGAAGTCCTGCTGTTCGGCTGTCACGCCAAAGGTTCCGACGATCTTCGCCTTGCCGATTTTAGCCAGCGACTTGCCGAAATATTCGTTATGTCCTTTGCCGTAATCGGTGGTGTCGTGAATCACGGCGACGGTCTTGTAGCCGAGATTCGAAATCAATTCCGCGTTGGCGTCGTTCTGGTTGATCATCGTGCCATTGACGCGGTGAATTTCCGCGTATTTGTTGCGATAGGTGATGTCGGGCAGCACGGCGCCCCAGACGATCACCGGAAACCCGAACTTGTGATAAGTGTCGACGGTCGCGATCGCCGTCGATGAACAATAATGCGTGGCGCCGGCGATGATGTCCTTGTCGGCCGCCATTTTGGTGGCGACCTGAACCGCCACGTTCGGCTTGCACTCGTCGTCGAGCACC
>NZ_DASYMN010000086.1:0-1818 GCF_036009065.1 Bradyrhizobium sp.
ACCAGGGTCAGCGTACGGTCACGGTCAATGGCAACGTGGGCAGCGCTCGCATTGCGGACCCGGCCGGGAGCCTGTTGCACAATCGCATACCGCAACATAATTCATGGGTTGCGGGCGCGGTTTGGTGTTGACTGCTCGAGGCGAGCACGATTCGATCATTGCTCTGCAACGACACGGACCGTGCAATGGCGCATCACTTCCGCGAACCGGAGCGACGACAGCCGCTGCTTCTTCCGGCCGACATGATGGACTGGCTACCGGAAGGCGACATCGTCCACCTGATCGTTGATGCGGTGGCAATGATGGACCTGAGCGAGTTCGAGGCCGATGCCAAGCTTGGCCGCGCGGGGCAGGCGCCGTTCGCGCCGCAGGTGCTGCTGACTCTACTGCTCTACGCCTATTCGCACGGCATCCGCTCGAGCCGGGTCATCGAGCGGCTGTGCGGACGCGATGCCGGTTACCGCTTCGTTGTCGGCGACGCCATCCCCGACCACACCGTGATCGCACGGTTCCGTCAGCGCCATGTCGCGCGCATGCGGGATGTGTTCTTGGGGGTGCTGCGGCTGTGCCGCGAAGCGGGCCTGGTCCGGCTTGGGCTGGTGGCGCTGGACGGCACCAAGGTGGGCGCCAACGCGGCGCTGGACGCCAACCGCACCGCGAGCGGTCTCGACGAGCAGGTGAGCAAGATGCTGGCGGAGGCCGAGGCGGCGGACACGCAGGAGGACCGCCAGTTCGGCGCACAGCGTGGCGACGAACTGCCCGAGGCTCTGGCGCGGCCGGCCGATCGCTTGGCGCGGTTGCAGCGGTGTCAGGCGAAGCTGCAGCGCCAGGCGATCGACGCGGCCTCGCGTCAGCAGGAGAAGATCGACGCCCGGGCTGCGGCGGAGCGGGCCAGCGGCAAGCGCAAGCGCGGCCGTAAGCCCAAGCCGGCCGATTCCGCCGTCGACCCCGACACGGTGGCCAACGTCACCGATCCGGACAGCGGCATCATGAAAACGCGGCACGGCTGGCTGCAGGGCTACAACGCCCAGATCGTGGTCACCGTCGGGCAGATCATTCTCGCCGCCGACGTGAGCACCGAGGCCAATGACGTGCGCCAGCTGACGCCGATGATCGACCAGGCGCAGGCAAATGTCGCAGCGGTGGTCAGCAAGGATGCCGAGCTTGGGGCGGCGGTGGCCGACGCCGGCTATTGGTCGGAAGCCAACGCGGCGACGCAGACCGAAACGTGCGAGTTGTTCATCGCCACCCAGAAGGATCACAAGCAGCGCGCCGCGCTGCGTGACGCGCCGCCGCCGCGTGGACGAAAGCCCAAGAGCATGACGGCGCGCGAGCGCATGGAGCGCAAGCTGCGCACCAAGCGCGGGCGCGCCCGCTATCGCCGACGAGGCGCCTCGGTCGAGCCGGTGTTCGGCCAGATAAAGGATTGCCAGGGCGCTCGCCGGTTCAGCATGCGTGGGATCGAACGCTGCCGCGGCGAGTGGCTCTTCGACGCAGCCGTACACAATCTGCGCAAGCTACACCGGGAGTCTGTCCGCCGCTCGGAAAAGGCCAGAGCACGGGACCCAAAAAGGCTACGGAGAGCCGCTTAAGCGGCTTTCTGCGTCCTTCCGCACTCCTTTTCGTCCCTCGGTCAACCCACGCCGGTAATCTCGCAACAGGCTCATCGGGCGGCTGAAAATCCGTCACTTCGATCCGCGCGGGTGTGATGGCACCTGCCTAAGCACGGCGATTGCGGGCCAGCACCCGACAGGAGGCCACCTCACCCCTGATGGTTCGGGGGAGGTCTTGGGTGGTCAGGCTTGGAGAGCTGGTCGT
>NZ_DASYMN010000087.1:0-12061 GCF_036009065.1 Bradyrhizobium sp.
CTTCCTGATCGAAACGCTGATCGCTGTTCTGCCCGGCATGGCCGTGCCATCATGAGAGCGTATTTGCCGCAAGCTTGCGGCGCGAGCGCTGGCCGTCGCGCCGTTATTCTTGCGGCGCAATGCGCTGCGCTTATTGCGCCCTACGGTCCTGCAGCGCACCGCTCCGCGAAGAGCGGAGCCTGTGCTCGGGCCGCGCAAGGCGCGGACCCGAGTGCGCTGCACTGCGTCCGGGGAACGCAAGCTGTTCACGCAATTGTGAATGTATACCTATCCCCGTGCTCAAGACCTCGCTTATCCTGCGCATGTCCTGTCCAGTGAGGGGCGCTTCTAGAGGCGATCCTGAAGTGGGACAGAGCGAAAGCTTGATCGGCGAGGGGTAACCCGAACCGGTCGGATGCGGCGCCCGCGGACGTGCCTCGCAAGCACGTACTCGGGGGGCCTTGGGTAACCGCCCGAGCCCACTACGGGGCTCTGCCTTAAATGGCTGGGGGGTACAGGTGAAGGGTGGGCGAAAGCCTGCCTGGATGGCGAGTTTTGGCTCGCGCCCGTGCCGGAAGCTCGGTCCCAGGGACGAAGAAGTCGCCGCGATGGAGCGTCCGAAAGGCGCTTTTGTTACTACCAAGGCGCGTCGATCGGGCGCTCCGTCTCCCCTCAAAAGGGGAGATCAACTAAAAGCTCAACTCGCGCGGCGGCGCGAGGACGCAGGCGCTTGGCTGTTTGAATTTTGAAATTTGAAAATTTTGCGAGATGCTGCAACATGCGCTGCGTCATACGCGGGCTTGACCCGCGTATCCATCAGGCTTCGGGAAGAGTCCTTCGAAGAGGATGGATTGCCGGGTCAGGCCCGGCAATGACGAGTGAGTCTCGTGTCCCGGGCGCGATGCGGCATTCTTCATGCCGCTTCGCAGAACCGGGACCGTTACGGATGCTGCCTTCGTTACCACCCCGGCTCTGCAGCGCACCGCTTCGCAAGAGCTACGCGCTGCGCTGCGTCCGGGGAACGTACTGTCGGATGCCTTCGCTGGGACGACAGTGAGTTGGCCTTGCTTCCTCCACATGTCAGACCTTATATGCCAGTCCGCATCATCCGCGGCCCCGCGCATGGCGGGTTCAATTCCCGGCGCTTTCGTGCAAGGATGCTTGCCGGACGTTCCGTTCCCTTCTCAATCGCTTCGAAATCAAGAGGTTCACGATGGTCAACCGCATGCAGTTCTACATCGACGGCGCCTGGGTCGATCCCGCCGTCAAGAAATCCACGCCCGTCGTCAATCCCGCGACGGAAGAGGCGATGTATGAGGTTGCGCTCGGCTCCAAGGCCGACGTCGACAAGGCGGTTGCCGCCGCCAAGCGCGCGTTCGAAACGTTTTCGCAGACCAGCCGCGAGGAGCGCGTCGCGCTGCTAGCCAAGATCATCGAGGTCTACAAGACCCGCATGAAGGACATCGGCGCCGCGGTCTCCGACGAGATGGGCGCGCCGCTGCCGTTCGCGGAAAAATTCCAGGCCGGCGCCGGCCTCGGCCATATCGCCTCCACCCTCGAGGTGCTGAAAAACTACCACTTCGAGGAGCCGGTCGGCTCGGCGATGGTGGTGCGCGAACCGGTCGGCGTCATCGGCATGATCACGCCGTGGAACTGGCCGCTCAACCAGATCGCCTGCAAGGTCGCGCCCGCGCTCGCCGCCGGCTGCACCATGATCCTGAAGCCTTCGGAATTCACGCCGTCATCCGCGCTGATCTTCGCGGAAATTTTGCACGAAGCCGGCGTGCCCAAGGGCGTGTTCAACCTCGTCAACGGCCTCGGCCCTGAAGTGGGCGCCGCCATGAGCGAGCACCCGGACATCGACATGATCTCGTTCACCGGCTCCACGCGGGCCGGCATCGATGTCGCAAAGCGGGCCGCGCCAACCGTAAAACGCGTCAGCCAGGAACTCGGCGGCAAGTCGCCGAACATCATCCTGGAAGACGCCGACCTGCAAAAGGCCGTCGCCGGCGGTGTCGCGCATGTCTTCAACAACTCCGGACAATCCTGCAACGCGCCGACCCGCATGATCGTGCCGCTGTCGAAGATGAAGGAAGTCGCGGCAATCGCCAAAGGCGTCGCCGAGAAGACCAAGGCCGGCGATCCGCGCGCCGAAGGCACCAATATCGGCCCGGTGGTGTCGCGGATTCAGTGGGACAAGATCCAGAAACTGATCCAGAAGGGCATCGAAGAGGGCGCTACGCTGGTCGCCGGCGGTCCCGGTCTGCCCGAAGGCGTCAACAAGGGCTTCTATGTCCGCCCGACGGTGTTCGCCGACGTCACCAACGACATGACCATCGCCCGCGAGGAAATTTTTGGGCCGGTTATTTCGATCCTCGGCGCCAAGGACGAGACGGACGCCGTGAAGATCGCCAACGACACGCCCTATGGGCTGGCGGGTTACGTCTCCGCCGGCAGCGTCGAGCGCGCGCGCGACGTCGGCCGCAAGCTGCGCGCCGGCAACGTCAACCTCAACGGCGTGCCCAACGAGCGCTCCGCGCCCTTCGGCGGCTACAAGCAGTCCGGCAACGGCCGCGAATGGGGCAAATACGGCATGGAGGAATATCTTGAGGTGAAGGCGATCGCCGGCTTCAACGCGGCGTGAGCCGTGTGTCCCGGACGCGCTGCAGCGTTCTTCACGCTGCTGCGCAGAGCCGGGACCGTAACGGGCGCCGACCTCCGTTACGGCCCCGGCTCTGCAGCGCACCGCTCCGCAAGTGCTGCGCGCTGCGCTGCGTCCCGGGCACGGATCATCCCCCCGACGCGCCCTGCGTGTTGACATACAGCGCGTAGATCGACTGGCTCGAGGCCATGAACAGCCGGTTGCGCTTCAAGCCGCCAAAACACAGATTGGCGCAGCGCTCGGGCAGTGCGATGCGGCCGATCTGGGCGCCGTCGGGCGCGAATACGAACACGCCGTCCAGTTCCGGATCGCCCATGCCCCAGCCGCACCACAGATTGCCGTCGATATCGCAGCGCATGCCGTCCGGCGTCCCCGGGCCGGCGTCGATGTGGATGCGCTTGTTGGAAAGGGTTTTGCCATCGGCGCTGACGTCGTAGGCAAGGATCTTGCGGTTCGGCACGCCGCGCGACTCCACGACATAGAGAATCTTCTCGTCCGGCGAGAAGCACAGCCCGTTGGGGCCGAGCACGTCGTCGGCGACGATGGTGGCTGTGCCGGTCTCGCCGTCGATGCGATAGACGTTGGGATTGATCTCGGATTCCGCCTTGTAGCCCTCGTAATTGCCGAGCAGGCCGAACACCGGATCGGTGAACCAGATCGAACCGTCGGACTTCACCACCACGTCGTTAGGCGAGTTCAGCCGCTTGCCCTCGAAGGAATCCATCAGCACCGTGATCGAGCCGTCATATTCGGTCCTGACAACGCGGCGTCCGCCGTGCTCGCAGCCGACCAGCCGGCCCTGGCGGTCGCGGGTATGGCCGTTGGCGAAATTCGACGGCTTGCGGAAGATGCTGACCGCGCCGGTTTCCTCTTCCCATTTCAGGATGCGGTTGTTGGGAATGTCGCTGCACAAAAGATAACGCCCGTCGCCGAACCACACCGGGCCTTCGCCCCAGCGCAGGCCGGTTGCGAGCCGTTCGATCGCCGAGAGTTTCAGCCAGTATTTCTCGAAGCGCGGATCGACCGCGTGAATCGCGGGATCGGGATAACAGGTGGCCGGCCGCCAGCCGGCGCGTTCAGTGGAATCGGACATGGACGTTTCTCGTTGTTGCGTTTCCTCGGCAGTGAGGTTGCTATCATTCGCTTCTGCTGGCAGCAAGCGAGCCGTCATCCTGAGGTGCTCGCCGCGCAGCGGCGAGCCTCGAAGGATCGACCGCAGGCGCGCGACCATCCTTCGAGACGCGCGCAAGAGCGCGCTCCTCAGGATGACGGTCTGCTTGCTGCAAGACCGCCGCCGCGCCATACTCAGATCAAGATTCAACAACGAGGGATGAAATGCCACGCATATTGATGACCGGCGCTTCCGGCGAAATCGGCACGCGCCTGCGAAAGCTGCTGCCGCCGATCTATCCGGATCTGGTGCTGAGCGACGTGAAAACCCCGGCCGATCTCGGTGCGTCCGAAAAATTCAAGCCCGCCGACCTCGCCCATCTCGCCCAGGTCGAATCCATTTGCGAAGGCGTCGACGGCATCCTGCATTTCGGCGGATTCTCGGTCGAAGGCCCGTGGGACACGATCCTGCAGTCCAACATCATCGGCTGCTACAATTTGTTCGAGGCCGCGCGCAAGAAGGACGTCAAGCGCATCGTATTCGCATCGTCCAACCATGCGGTCGGCTTCTATCCCAGGCATCACCGGATCGGCACCGACGTGACGGTGCGCCCCGACAGCCGCTACGGCGTCAGCAAGGCGTTTGGCGAGGCGATCGGTTCGCTCTATGCCGACAAGCACGGCATCGGCGTCACGTGTCTGCGGATCGGCAATTTCGGCGACAAGCCGCTGGATCATCGCCGGCTCTCGATCTGGCTGAAGCCGGAAGACCTGGTGCAGCTCTGCCGGATAGGGCTCGATCATCCCGATATCCATTTCGAGATTCTCTACGGCGCGTCCTATAATGAGCGCGCGTGGTGGGACAACCACCGCGCCTACGATCTCGGCTACCGCCCGACCGGCCGCGCCGAGGATTTTCGCGAGCACGCTCTTGCCGAGCAGGCCAGGCTGAAGCCCGATCCGGTGCGGCAGTTCTACCAGGGCGGCGCGTTCTGCAGCATGGAGTTTTCAGGCGACGCGAGCAAAATCGTGAAGTGGAAGTGACGGCGAAGCCCCGACACGCCGTCATTCCGGGGCGCGCCCTTCGCGCGAGCCCGGAATCCATGACCCCGAATCGTGATTATGGATTCCGGGCCTGCGCCAAGAGGCGCATCCCGGAATGACGGTGTATTATATGGACGGATCGACGCGAACCCGGAACAACAGAAAGAAACGACAATGGCCGACGGATTGCGCAAGGGACTGACCAGTTACGGCGACGCCGGGTTTTCGCTGTTTTTGCGCAAGGCCTTCATCAAGGCGATGGGCTATTCGGATGACGCGCTGAACCGGCCGATCGTGGGGATTACCAACACCCACAGCGACTACAATCCCTGCCACGGCAACGTGCCTGACATCATCGAGGCGGTGAAGCGCGGCGTAATGCTGGCGGGCGCGATGCCGATGGTATTTCCGACCATCTCGATCGCCGAGAGTTTTGCGCATCCGACTTCGATGTACCTGCGCAATTTGATGGCGATAGATACCGAGGAGATGATCCGCGCCCAGCCGATGGACGCTGTGGTGGTGATCGGCGGCTGCGACAAGACGCTGCCGGCGCAGATCATGGCCGCGGTCAGCGCCGATCTGCCGACGGTGGTGATCCCGGTCGGGCCGATGGTGGTCGGCCATCACAAGGGCGAGGTGCTGGGCGCCTGCACCGATTGCCGGCGGTTGTGGGGAAAATTCCGCGCCGGCGAAATCGACGTCGACGAGATCGAGGCGGTCAATGGCCGGCTCGCGCCCTCGGTCGGCACCTGCATGGTGATGGGCACGGCCTCGACCATGGCCTGCATCACCGAGGCGCTGGGCCTGTCGCTGCCGATGAGCGCCACGATCCCGGCTGTTCACGCCGAGCGGTTTCGCCTCGCGGAGGCCAGCGGCAAGCGTGCGGCCGAGATGGCGGTGACAAAGTCGCCGCGTCCAAGCGAATTGCTGACGCCGGCTGCGTTCCGCAACGCGCTGGTGGTGCTGCAGGCGATCGGCGGCTCCACCAATGGCCTCATTCACCTGACCGCGATCGCCAATCGCACGCCGCATCGCATCGATCTCGAGGCCTTCGACAGGCTTGGCCGCGAGGTGCCCGTGCTGATCGACCTGAAACCTTCCGGCGCGCATTACATGGAGCATTTCCATCACGCCGGCGGGGTCCCCAAGCTGATGCAGCAGCTTGGCGACCTGCTCGACCTCGACGCCAAAACCATCGACGGCACGTTGCGCGACGCGGTCGCGAATGCGGAGGAGGTGCCGGGGCAGGACGCTATCCGCGGCCGCAATGATCCCATAAAACCGGAAGGCGCAATGGCGGTGCTGCATGGCAATCTCGCGCCGCGCGGCGCGGTGATCAAGCATTCCGCGGCGAGCCCGAAACTGCTGCAGCACACCGGCCGCGCCGTGGTGTTCGATTCGGTCGAGGACATGACGCTGCGGGTCGACGATCCCGATCTCGACGTCAACGCCGATGACGTGCTGGTGCTGCGCAATGCCGGCCCGAAGGGCGCGCCGGGGATGCCGGAGGCGGGCTATCTGCCGATCCCCATAAAACTCGCGCGCGGCGGCGTGAAGGACATGGTGCGGATTTCCGACGCGCGGATGAGCGGCACCGCGTTCGGCACCATCGTGCTGCACATCACCCCTGAATCCGCGGTCGGCGGACCGCTGGCGCTGGTGCGCAGCGGCGACATGATCCGGCTCGATGTGTCCGCGCGCAGCATCGATCTTCTGGTCGATGCCGCCGAACTGGAAAAACGCCGCATGGCGCTGGCGCCCGCGGTTGCCCCGGAATGGGCGCGGCGCGGCTATGCGCATCTGTTCAACGAGACCATCCTGCAGGCCGATGAAGGCTGCGACTTCGATTTCATGCGCGGGCAGGGGAAGTAGCGACTCGTCCGAATTAACTCTGGTAACCGCATACACCGCCGTCCTCCTGAGGAGCCGCGCCCTTGCGCGGCGTCTCGAAGGATGGCCGCACGCGCTTGTGGCCGATCCTTCGAGGCTCGTCGCTGCGCGGCGAGCACCTCAGGATGACGGCGATGCATGTGGAGGCGGCTACTTCTCCTTGCTTGTGAACTTCTTCACCGCCAGTCGAAACTCTTCCGTCTGCATGCAGCCGATGATGCGAGTTGCTTCGGCGTCGAGTTGCTGCTTGGTCGGCGTTACCACGGCCTGATAGACCAGCGCCTTGGTGCCTCCGATTGCGGCTATGGGATTTTGCGCCAGCCGTTCAGCGAGTTGCCGCGTCGCCGCCTTCAGCTCTGGGGCCGGCACGACCTTGGCAACCAGGCCCCAGTCATAGGCCTGTTGCGCCGAAAAACTGTCCTCGGCGAGAAAAATCTGCAGCGCGCGGCGGACACCTACGGTGCCGACCATGCCGACTGTACTGCCCCCGTCAGGCGACACGCCGATTTTGGCGTAGGCCGGCGTGAAGCGTGCATCCTCGGTCGCGATACAGAGGTCGGCGACGAAGGCGAGGCCCATGCCCGCCCCGGCCGCGGAGCCGTGCACGCTTGTCAGCACGATCTTGGGCATCCGTCGCAAGGTTTCAATAAAGGCGTGGTAGTGCTTGAGCAGTTCGCCGACCACCGGCGCGATGGTGTCGGCGGCAGCCGCCGCGCCGATGGTCTGCAGATCGCCGCCGGCCGAGAAGGCGCGGCCTTCGCCTTCGATCACCAGCACGCGGATGTCGTCATCGCCTTCCACTTCGGCGGCGAGTTGCTCCAGTTTTTGCGCGATGGCGAGATTGACCGAATTGAACGCGTCAGGACGATTGAGCGTGATGGTGGCGATGGGTCCTTCGATCCGCAGCAGCGCGGGATCGTCGGGGAGGGGAGTTGTCGCGGCTTCCGGCATTGCCATGTCCTCGTTTCAAGTCGGACATTTAAATAGCACAAGCAAAGGGGTGACAATCCCCGCCAGAGTCGTGCAAAATACTCTTTCTCCTCATGGTGAGGAGGCGCTCTTGCGCCGTCTCGAACCATGAGCCCGGAACTCCATCCTTCGAGACGCGGCGAAGGCGCCGCTCCTCAGGATGAGCCTGAGCGCGAATACGTGCAAGAAAAGACAAACGGGAGACGACATGGCGAGCGAACAGGCCACCCTGAGCCGTCCGGTATCATCGGTCGATCCGTTTTCGCACGGCTTCCTGCAGGATCCCTATCCGCACCACGAGGCGTTGCGCGAGGCCGGGCCGGTGGTCTGGCTCGAGCAATACGGCATATGGACGATGGCTCGCCACGAGCAGGTCCGCGACGCCTTGACCGATTGGCAGACCTATTGCTCTTCGGCCGGCGTCGGCCTCAGCGATTTCCGTAAAGAACCGCCATGGCGTCCGCCAAGCATCATCCTGGAAGCCGATCCGCCGCTGCATACCCGCACCCGCGCCGTGCTGACCCGCATCCTGTCGCCTGGTGCGATCAAGGTCTTGCGCGATACCTTCGAACGCGAAGCGGAACTTCTGGTCGCGCGGCTGGTCGAAAGCCGGGAATTCGACGGCGTCGCCGACCTCGCCGAGGCCTATCCCCTAAAAGTGTTTCCGGACGCGGTCGGACTTTCCGGCGAAGGCCGCGAGAACCTGCTGCCCTATGGAAGCATGGTGTTCAACTCGTTCGGGCCGCGCAACGAGTTGTTCAACGCCGCGATGGCAAATGCCGGCCCGGTCCGGGACTGGATCATGTCGAAATGCAGCCGCGCAGCGCTGCAGCCGGGCGGGCTGGGCATGCGGATCTTCGATGCGGTGGACTCCGGGGAGTTGAGCGAAGACGAGGCCGGCATGCTGGTCCGTTCGTTCCTGTCGGCAGGCATCGACACCACCGTATACGGGCTCGGCAATGCGCTGTATTGCCTGGCCCGTTATCCCGAGCAATGGAAAGCGTTGCGCGAAAATCCGGCGCTGATCCGCGGCGCGTTCGAGGAGGTGCTGCGCTTCGAGGCGCCGGTGCAGTCCTTCTTCCGCACCACCACCAGGGCAATCGATGTTTCCGGCGTTCGCCTCGGCGAGGGCGAAAAAGTGCTGCTGTTATTCGCCGCCGCCAATCGCGATCCGCGCCGCTGGGACAAGCCCGATAGCTTCGACGTCAAGCGCCGCGCCACCGGCCATATGACCTTCGGCACCGGCATTCATGGCTGCGTCGGCCAGGCCGTGGCGCGGCTGGAGACCGAGGCAATCCTTGGCGCGCTGGTCAGGCGCGTCGCCACGTTCGAGATGACTGCGGAGCCGACGCGCCGGCTCAACAATACGTTGCGCGGGCTCGACACCTTGCCGCTGCGCGTCTTGCCGCTGTGACTTAAGTAGCCTTATCACTACTTGCATCCGCTGGTCATTTCGGCGACGTTATTGGCTGAAGACCCATCTACGAGGTCTCGGCACAATTTTGGGGGAGGATATCATGTCCATCTGGACACGCCGTTTCGCCATGGGCGTGGCATTCGTCATCGCAGCAGCGGTCGCGGGATCAGCCTCGGCACAGACAAAACTCAAATGGGCGCATGTCTACGAGATAGCCGAGCCCTATCATACCGAGGCGCTGTGGGCCGCCGAGGAAATCAAGAAGCGCACCAACGGGCGCTACGAGGTCGCGGTGTTCCCGGCCTCGCAGCTCGGCAACGAGAACCAGATCAACGAAGGTCTCGGCCTCGGCACCGTCGATATGATCTATACCGGCACCTCGTTCGCGGGCTCGATCCACAAGCCGCTGGCGATCTCCGGGGCGCCGTTCATGATGCGCGACTTCGACCACTGGAAGGCCTACCGCGACAGCAAGCTGTTCCGCGATATCTCCAAGGGTTACGAGGACAAGACCCGGCACAAGATCGAGGCGCTCACCTATTACGGCGAGCGGATGGTCACCGCCAACAAGGAAATCAAGAAGCCCGAGGATATGAAGGGCATGAAGCTGCGCGTGCCGCCGGCGCCGCTCTATCTGATGCTGGCGAAGTCGGTCGGCGCCAACGCCACGCCGATCGCTTTCGCGGAAGTCTATCTCGCCTTGCAGCAGGGCACCGTGGACGGCCAGGAAAATCCGCTGCCGACCATCATGGCCAAGAAATTCTACGAGGTGCAGTCGCACATCATGCTGACCGGCCACATCGCCGAATCGCTGCTGACGATCGTCGGCGGACATGTCTGGTCGAAATTGTCCGATGCCGACAAGAAGGTGTTCGACGAGGTGCTGGTTCAGGCGGCCGCCAAGTCGAGCGACCAGATCCGCGCGTCGGAGCAGAAAACCGCCGACGAACTGCGCAAGCTCGGCAAGACCGTGGTCACGGTAGACCGTGAGGCGTTCCGCAAGGCGGCGATCCCGCTGCACAACGACGCGTCGGCCGGCGCCGGCTGGAGCCAGGCGGAGTACGACGCACTGCAGGCGTTGAAGTAGAGCGGATGAGCTAACGGAGTGAACGCGCCAGGGATGTCGTCCCCGCGAAGGCGGGGACCCATAACCCCTGGCGTTGATGATAGCAGAAGGCCTCTGCCACTCTGCCAAAACGAGGTGACACGGCGTATGGGTCCCCGCCTTCGCGGGACGACGGTTCGAGATTAAGCCATGAACACTAGACCTAAGCCCGCCGCCGCTCCCGACGACGACGTTCACCTGATCGTCGCACAGGACGAAGAGGTCATTATCGAGCATTACCCGGAGGACTGGATCGCTTTCGTGCTGTTCTGGGCGCTCGCCATCATCGTCTTCCTGCAGTTCTTCACGCGATACATCATGAACGACAGCCTGTCGTGGACGGAGGAGATCGCGCGTTACGGGTTGATGTCGCTGGCGTTCATCGGCGGCGCCGTGGTCACCCGCAAGAAGGCGCATATCGCGGTCGAACTGGTGTCGAACCTGATGGGTCCCGGACCGATGCGGGCCGCACTGCTGGCGCTGGTGGATTTCATCACGCTCGGATTCATGGCATTGCTGGCCTATTTTTCGCTGACCATCGTCGAGCGGATGCATTACCAGCGCATGACCGTGTTCGAACTGCCGATGAGCATCGTCTACGGCATCGTCGGTCTCGGCTGCTTCATGATGCTGGCGCGCCAGATTCAGGTGGTGTGGCGCAATGCGCGCGACGGCTGGCGTCGGACGCACGATGTTACCGAGCAAATTCACGCCGATTGAGGACTGGGCTTAACCGATGCCGGTTTTAATTTTCGTATTCTTTGCAACGCTGCTGGCCGGCATTCCCGTATTCATCGCGCTGGCGTTCTCATCGCTGCTCTATACGCACTTTATCGCGAACATTCCGGACTTCGTGATCCTGCATCGCATGGCGGGAGGTCTGGACAGCTTTCCGCTGCTGGCGGTGCCGTTCTTCATCCTCGCCGGCAACCTGATGAATTCGGCCGGGATTACCAACCGCATCTATGATTTCGCGGTGGCAACCTGCGGCTGGATGAAGGGAGGGCTCGCCCATGTCAACATTTTCGGCTCGGTGATCTTTGCCGGGATGTCCGGCACCGCCATTGCCGACGCCGCGGGCCTCGGCACCATTGAGATCAAAGCCATGCAGGATCATGGTTATGACCTCGAATTTTCCGTCGGGGTCACCGCGGCCTCGGCGACATTAGGGCCGATCATTCCGCCGTCGCTGCCGTTCGTGATCTACGGCATGATGGGCAACGTCTCGATCGGCGCGCTGTTTTTGGGCGGCTTCATTCCCGGCGCGGTGATGACCATCTTCATGATGCTCTATGTCACCTATTGCGCGCGGCGCTACGGCATGGGCTCCGATCAGGCGTTTCGCTGGAACGTGCTCGGCCGCACCTTCCTCGCGGCGCTGCCGGCCTTGATGACGCCGATGATCATCGTCGGCGGCATGACCTTCGGCTGGTTCACGCCAACCGAGGCTGCGATCGCCGCCTGCGCCTGGGCGCTAATCCTCGGCGTGTTTCTGTATCGCTCGCTGTCGCTGAAGCAGTTCTACAAGGTCTCGATGGACACCATCGAGACCACCGCGGGCGTGCTCTTGATCGTCGCAGCGGCTTCGCTGTTCGGCTGGGTGTTGACCACGACCCGGTTGACGGAAGCAGGGGCCGAAGCGCTGCTGCAACTGACCGACAACAAATACATCATCCTGCTGCTGATCAACGTGCTGCTGTTGGTCGTCGGCTGCTTCCTGGAGCCGATCGCCTCGATCAGCATTCTGGTGCCGGTACTGATGCCGATCATTGTGAAGGTGGGTATCCACCCGGTTCATTTCGGCGTGGTGATGACGCTCAATCTGATGATCGGGCTGCTGCACCCGCCGCTGGGCATGGTGCTGTTCGTGCTGTCGCGGATC
>NZ_DASYMN010000088.1:0-11199 GCF_036009065.1 Bradyrhizobium sp.
AGCGCCACATGCATGCGCTGATTGCCGAAGAAAATATCCTTGACGATATTGGGCTTGTGGAACCGGGTCAGCACGTTCTTGCCGTCGCCGATGCCCTTGTAGACGAAGGCGACGTGACAGATCGGGTCGAACGGCGAGCGATAGGCGTAGCCCTGCAGCGGTCCGATCGGGCTTTCGGTGGTAAAGGTCGAGACCCGCTCGATCAGCTTTTCGCGCGCCTGGCGGTACGCGATCATGTCGGCGATGGTGACGTGCCTGAGCTTGTGTTCCGCCGCGAACCGCGCCACCTGCGCGCCTTTGGTCACGGTGCCGTCGTCGTTCATCAATTCGCTGATGACGGCGACGGGCGGCAGGCCGCTGAGCTTGCAGAGGTCGATCGCAGCCTCGGTATGGCCGGAGCGCAGCAGCACGCCGCCGTCGCGCGCGATCAGCGGAAATACGTGGCCGGGCCGCGCGAAATCGTTGGCGCCGGCGTTGGGATTGGCCAGCGCACGGCAGCACGAGGCCCGTTCGTCCGCCGAAATGCCGGTACCGTTGTCGGGCTTGTAGTCGATCGAGACCGTGAAGGCGGTAGTATGATTTGAATCATTGTTGGCCACCATCGGGTCAAGCCGCAGCCGGCGCGCGTCGTCGGTGGTGACCGGCGCGCAGACGATGCCCGAGGTATGGCGGATGATGAATGCCATCTTCTCCGTCGTGCACAGCGACGCCGCCACCATCAGGTCGCCCTCGCCTTCGCGGTCGTCGTCGTCGGTGACGACGACGATTTCGCCGTTGGCAAACGCCTGCAGTACTTCGGGTATCGGATGGGCCATGGATGTGCTCGCTCTATGCTGAGAGCATTTAGCCGGACTTGGCCGCCCGCGCCAGCGCTATGACGCCAGGGAGCAATGACGTTACAACAAGCCTTCGCTGCGCTACGGCTTCGACCTCTCCCGGCAAGGGCGGGAAGAGGTAAGATTGGCTACGGCAGCACTTCGCGCCGTTCGCTCAGGCGGGTGTCGACTTCGGCGCGCTTGTCCTCGAGCAATCCCTGATCGGCTGCCTCGATCACATTAAACAGTTCGTGGGCGTCGCTGAGCCGCGTCACCACCACATAGTCGGCGCCGGCGGCGTAGTGGTCCGCCACATCCGACAACACATCGGCGGTCGAGATGATCTTCGCAGTCTGGTTCAGCGAGCGGACGTGACGGACCAGCTTTTCGTTGTTGGCACCCTTCAGCAGCGAATCCGGTACGCTCAGGATGATGATCTCGGCGTTGCCGACGCCGGCATGGACCAGCGTATCGACATTGCTGATGTCGCCGTAGGTCACGTGCACGCCGCGCCCCTTGAGGGTCTGGAACACCACCGGGTTGAAATCGACCACCCCGATCTGGTCCAGCAGTCCCGGGTTCTGGCGCTCGATCTCGCTCATCAGCGCGCTGGCGGCGCGAAAAAATCCGAGGATCAGAATGCGCCGCCCCTCGCCGTGGCCGCCCTCGTCGCCCTCCTCGGCGTGGCGGTGATCGAGATCGCGAAGGCCGATCCGCTTCAACGGCCCGATCGCCATCCGTACGATCTGGTCGCTGCGCATCATCACGAACGTGCTGAGCACCGCCAGAATGACGAACGCGAAGGAGGCGGCACTTGCGGTCTGGGTCTTGATATGCCCCGCCGTGATGCCGGTCTGGATCACCACCAGCGAGAACTCGCTGATCTGCGCCAGGTTGATCGCCGGCAGCAGGCTGGCGCGCAGGCCCTGCTTCATCAGATACAGCGGGGTGAAGGTCGTAACCACGCGGCTGACCACCGTGAAGGCGGCGATGATGAGCGCGAGCCCGATCACCGACAGATTGGGAATCGGGATCGTCATGCCCAGCGCCACGAAGAACAGCGTGATGAAGAAGTCGCGCAGCGTGGTGACTTTCGCCGTGACGTCCAGAGCGTAGGGAAATGTCGAGATCGACACACCGGCGACCAGCGAGCCCATCTCACGCGACAGATGCAGCAATTCGGCGATCTCGCCGATCAGAAAACACCACGCCAGCGCGCCCAGCAGCACCAGTTCCGGACGGCGCGCGATCTGGTGGAATAAGGGCGGCAGAACGTAGCGGCTGAGCGCCAACGCCGTGACCACCAATGCCACGACACGCGCGATCGACAGCAGGATGACGCTGACCTGCAGATCGGCAAGGCTCGGCTGCACCGCGAGGAACAGGATCGCAAAAATGTCCTGCAGCACCAGCACGCCAAGCGTGATGCGCCCCGGCAGCGTATCCAACTCACGCTTTTCGTAGAGCACTTTGACGATGATGACGGTGCTCGACAGCGTGCAGGCGATGGCGAGATACAGCCCGTCAAAGCCGCCGCCTCCCAGCACGCGGCTGATGCCCATGAAGAACAGCACGCCGAGAAGGCAGCCGCCGATCAATTGGCCACCGGCGGCGAACAGGATGACGCGGCCGGCGCGGATGATCTTCTTGAGGTCGATTTCCAGCCCGATCATGAACAGCATGAAGATCAGGCCGAGTTCGGAGATGATCTGGATCGACTCCTGCGACTTGACCCACCCCATCCCGAATGGACCAATGAAAAACCCGGCGATAAGGTAGGCCAGGATCAACGGCTGCCGGGTGAAATGGGCTAAAAGTCCAAGTCCCCAGGCGAACAGGATGCATAGCGTGATGTCGCGAATAAGCTCGTGCATGATTCCAAACCGTCCAGCGTCTCTTGCACCACAGCCTAAAGGCGCGTGCGCAACGGTCAAAGCGCTAATTGGGAATGTCGAACGCGCGATCTGCCGCAGTCCGGTCCGAAATATCGTTGTGCTGATCGCGCTGCTGGCAGCGCCGATGGCGTCGGCACAGACCGGGCCCGGCATCGAGCAGCGTTTTGCGACCTCACTGACCGCACTTCCGTCGGAAAAACTCGGCATCACCGGATCGTTCTACGTTCCGGCGTATTCCAGCGTGTCGCTGAGCGAGGGCCGGTTGCGGGCGGATTTTTCTGTCACCCTGAACATCCACAACGCCTCCGAAACGCGGCCCCTGGTGGTGCGGCGGATCGCGTATTTCGACACCAACGGCAAGCCGGTGCAGAGCTACCTGAAGGAACCGGTGGCGCTGAAACCGTTCGCGACCATCGAGGTGTTCATCCCGACCACCGACGTCCGCGGCGGCACTGGCGCCAATTTTATCGTCGACTGGGCCGCGGACGGGCCGATCGCCGAGCCGGTGATCGAGGCGCTGATGCTCGGCGGCCTCGGCAGCGGGCAATACGCGTTCATCAGCCAGGGACGGCTAGTGAAGGTGATCGGGGGGAATTAGCATGAATCGTCATGCCCGCCCTTGTGCCGGGCATCCACGCCTTTACTGAATGGACGCACGAGAAAGACGTGGATGGCCGGGACAAGCCCGGCCATGACGAGAACAAACGTTTCAACTTAAAAACAAAAACGGAGACGGCGCTCATGGCCACCGAATCGTTCGACTTCTCGACCCTGCTGCCGCCCGGATTGCCTCCAGCCGCGGCGCGGTGGACGGGACTGGCGAAATACTCATTCATCGGCGGCAACAACGATCCGGACCAGGTTCCGCTCGACGGCCTGATTGAGGCTGCCAACGCCGTGCTCAAGCGCGAGGGCAAGACGCTCGCAACCTACGGCCTCGCCAGCGGGCCGCAGGGCTACCGTCCCTTGCGCGAATTTCTTGTCGGCAAGCTCAAGCGCGACGCCGGCATCGCCTGCACCGCCGACGACATCCTGATCGTCTCCGGTTCGCTGCAGGCGCTCGATCTGGTCAATCACACGCTGCTGGCGCGCGGCGATACCGTCATCATCGAGCAGGACACCTATCAGGGCGCGCTGAACCGCCTGACCCGGCTCGGCGTCAACATGGTCGGCATCCCGCTCGACGGCGACGGCATGCGGATGGACGCGCTGGCGGCGGCGCTGCAAGACCTCGAGGGCAAGAACGTCAAGCCGAAATACATCTACACCATCCCGACGGTACAGAACCCCACCGGGACCATCATGCCCGAGGCCCGCCGCCTCGAACTGCTGAAACTGTCGCAGCACTACGGCGTGCCGATCTTCGAGGACGATTGCTATGCCGATTTGATCTGGAACGGCGAGCGTCCGCCCGCGATCTACGCGATGAGCACCAATGGCGGCGTGATCCACATCGGCTCATTTTCCAAATCGATCGCGCCGGCGCTGCGGGTCGGCTTCATCGTCGCATCCTGGGATGTGATGTCGCGCATGCTGGCGCTGAAAACCGACGCCGGTTCCGGCGCGCTGGAGCAGATGGTGCTGGCGGAATATTGCGCGCCGCATTTTACCACGCATGTGCCGAAGCTGACCAAGGGGTTGCGCGCCAAGCTGGACACGCTGATGGAGGCGCTCAACGAACAGTTCGGCACCGCGGCGGAATTCGAGGATCCGAAAGGCGGCATCTTCCTGTGGGTGAAGCTTCCCGACAATGTCGATACGCTAAAGCTGTACCAGGCAGCGATCGCCGCCGGCGTCGCCATCAATCCCGGGCCGGAATGGTCTACCGACAAGGCCTACGGCAAGAGCCGGATGCGGCTGTGCTTCGCCAGCCCGTCGCACGACGAAATCCGCGCAGGCGTCGCCGCGCTGGCCGAGGTGTGCCGCCGGGAATTCGGCGTGCCGGCGCGGATCGCGAATGTCGAGAAGCATGCGCGGGCGTGATTCGACTAAAGGCAATTTCACACGATGTCGCGGAGCCTATCGGCGCCGGACCAAGCAATATGTTACAACGCGATCGATCGAACTTCCCATCAGCTTGAGGTCATTGTGGTCGAACCTGTTCTGCTGCTCGGAATACCCCTCGACTTCATCCTGTTCGCGCTCACCCTGCTCGGCGTCGCACTGTTCCATCATCATACGCTTCCAATCGCGCTCGGCGGACTTGCGGCCATTGTCATCTACAAACTCGCCTTCACCGGATTCAAAACCGGCGTGGGGGCCTCGGGCTTCGGCCTCCACATGCAGCATGAATGGGTCATCCTGGCCAATCTGTTTCTGCTGCTGACGGGGTTCGCGCTGTTATCCCGGCACTTCGAGGAGAGCCGGATCCCGGACAAAATGCCGGCGCTGCTTCCTGAGGGCTGGAAAGGCGGCGTGGTGCTGCTGATCATGGTGTTCGTGCTGTCGAGCTTTCTCGACAACATTGCGGCGGCCCTGATCGGCGGAACGGTGGCCCGGCGCGTATTTCAGGGCAAGGTCCATATCGGCTATCTCGCTGGTATCGTGGCCGCCTCGAATGCCGGTGGCGCCGGCAGCGTCGTAGGCGACACAACCACCACCATGATGTGGATCGCGGGCGTCAGTCCGCTCAGCGTCCTCGAGGCTTATGTTGCCGCCGTCGTCGCGCTCCTGATCTTCGCGGTGCCGGCGTCGATGCAACAGTATCGCCTTTCTCCGATCTTGAAGAAGCCGCCGACGGGATTGAGGGTGGACGCAACGCGGGTGTTCATCGTCGCGGCCATTCTCATTGCCGCGCTGGTTGCCAACGTAACCGCGAACCTGAAATTTCCCGCGTTGCTCGACGCGATTCCCGTGCTCGGGCTCGCGGTCTGGGCGATCATCCTGCTGACGAGTCCGCTGCGGCAGCCGGACTGGAGCGTCATGCCCGCGACAATCAAAGGCACGATTTTTCTGCTGGCGCTGGTGACCGCGGCTTCGATGATGCCGGTCGAGAAGCTGCCGGTGGCCTCATGGCAGACCGCGCTCGGGCTTGGTTTTGTATCCGCCGTCTTCGACAACATTCCGCTCACCGCGCTCGCGCTGAAGCAGGGCGGCTACGACTGGGGATATCTTGCCTATGCCGTAGGCTTCGGCGGATCGATGATCTGGTTCGGCTCGTCCGCGGGCGTGGCGCTGGCGAACATGTATCCGGAAGCCAAATCGGTCGGACGCTGGGTCGGGCAAGGCTGGCCCGTGGCCATCGCCTACGTCATCGGGTTTTTCGTGATGCTCGCGCTGCTCGGCTGGCATCCCGACGCGCCGCATTGAAGGCGGCGGTTCCGCACGCTTCAAAGCTGATCGCACGCTACCTCACCGCGAACGGCGCCTGATACGGCCGGCCGAACGGCACGCCGTTGATCACGGTCTGCACCGGCTTCAACAGCGCCTTGCCGTCGCGCTTGTTGTTTCGGGTATCGACGAACGACACCGGCCCCTCCACCAGTTCCATGATCGCAACGTCACCGGGCGCGCCGACCTGCAGCGTGCCGATCTTCGGCGCCTTGTTGATGATCTTCGCCGGCGCTGATGTCGCCATCGCCACCACCTGCTCCAGCGAATAGCCGAGCGTCATGAACTTGCTCATCACGTTCGGCAGATACGGCATGCCCGGCGAATTACCGGAAAACACGTGGATGTCCGATGAGATGGTATCCGTCCCGCAGCCGCCGGGGATCGCCACCTCCGCCACGGTGAAGTCAAAACTGCCGCCGCCGTGGCCGACGTCGAAGATCACGCCGCGCTGCTTGGCGGCAAGCGCCGCCGGCAACAGCTTGCCGTCCTGCACGATATTGGTGAAGGCGCCGGCGATGTTCGGCGCGCCGGAATAGCAATGCGTCAGCACGTCGCCGGGCCGCATCAGGTTCAGGATATCCGACATCAGCTGACCGGTTTCGACGCCGCCGATATGCACCATCATCTTGGCCGGCCAGCCGCACATCTCGCAGGCCTGGATGCCGCGCTTCAAAGGCTCGAGGCCATGCTTGAAGATGACATTCTCCGACATCCGCACTTTTACCCCGATCAGGAAATCCGGATTTTCCGAAAGCGCCATGGCGCAGGCTTCCATCTGCGCGTTGTCGATGTTGTAAAGCTCGGCGACCGGGAATGCCGAGAGCCCGTTGTTGGCGATGTGCACGAAGGCATAAATCCGCGTGCGCGATTGCGCCACGATGTAGCGCCGCAGCGCCGCCAGATTGTTGACGCCGGCATCGCCGGCCGAGACCATCGTGGTCGTGCACTGAAATTGCGCCAGCTCGTCGGCGGGGATTCCGATCGCCGAGCCGTAGGGGTAGACATGCGAATGCAGGTCGATCAGGCCGGGGGTGACCAGCTTGCCCGTGGCGTCGATGGTTCTTGACGCCCGCGCCGCCGGGATTTCGGCCTCAATCGCCTCGATCGCGCCCCAGCGGATGCCGATGTCCCGTTTTCCCCGCAGCGACTGGCTGGGATCGAGCACGTCGCCGCCCTTGATGACGAGATCGAACTTGTCGTTCGGTCCCATCGCGGCGCTGGCGAGGCGGCCCGACAACGTCGCGGCGGCGGCCGATCCGGACAGCGCGAGAAAATTGCGGCGTGACAATGCGGACATGCTGGCGTCTCCCCTGCAGTTTATTCTTGTGCGGGGATGATGAAGCCAACGCCGCGATTGCGCAAGCGCGTCGTTTTCTATTCGACCAATTTTGCAATTTCAGGCGGCGCACCCTCAAGAGCGAACGGATTGAGAAACTGGCGCCGCCAGAATAATTGCCGGTCCACGACGCTCAGTCTCGCCTCGTCGCAGACAGCTTCCCACCGCTCGAGGATTTTTTTGATCTGGTCCGCCACGACAGCAAGGGCGGCTTGCGCGGACAGTAGAAATACCGGAGCGGCCTTGAGGCAGACGGAAAGCTGGCTGAAGCGTTGGTCGCCGATGATGAGCATTGCTTGCGTAGCTTCGTTGCCGGCCCGCTGCTGCGGACAGATATCGTAGGCCGGCGTTAGTTTGAGGCTGTGGCCATCCCAGAACGCCGCATGGTTACGGGCATGGTCATCGGTATTGCCGCAGAGAATATTGAACACCAGCCGCCGGAACAGTTCATGCAACGTTTCGGCGGGCGTCTGGAAACGGTGGCGGATGATGGTTGCGAGATCTTCATAGCTCGCATAGCGCGCCATCAACTCGTCGAGGCCGAACAGCGTGAGTGCGGAGACCATGGCCTTGCGCCGCCATCCTTGGTTCGTCCGCTCGCGATCGAAGCGCTCGATCAGCAGCACGTCCTTGCCGGCCGCGCCGACGAGGCGAACCGGGGCTACGGAAATGCCGACGACATCGGCGAGCCGCATCGCGATGTATTCCGCCTTGACCACGCTGTATTCGTCATTGCGCGAGGAAAATTTCGCAACGTATTTGCGGTCGTCGGCCGAGATCAGGGCTTTCGGCCTCGCGCCGCCCAGCGAACTGCCGTGAAACAGCGCCTGGTCGAGATCGGCATTGAGCGGCACGCCCTCCTCGACCTTGTCGGCGGCATGCAGCAGATCGTCGAGACCGGCTTGCGCCGACGTACGCGGCACGAATTTGCTCGGGGACAGCTGGAAATCCAGCGCGCCGGCGCGGTCGGAGCCGGATTCCAGCAGGTAGGTAAGTTCATCGAGTTCGATAGGGTCGATCTGTCTGCCCTGCGCGCCGAGCTTGCGGTTGATGATGACCCGCCGCCCCCATGCGTCGGGCGCGCCATCGCGGATGCAGTTCGGCATCGACAGACCGGGCAGCAGCGGCAGCGCGCCGGGCCGCAGCGGGAGTTCGGTATCGTAGATCGGGATCGCGGCCTTGCGAGCAAGATAGCTGCGGCCGTAATTGAAGATCAGTTGGTCGTCGATGCGGGCCAGTACGCCGGCGACGACCGGCGCGGTCTCGCCGGGCAACCAAATCCAGACATAGGCTTCATCGTGGTGTGCTTCAGAAGTCATCTTTCACGGCCCTGGGTGATTTGCGGACCGATTTGGGCAGCAGCGCCAGCATTGCTTCGTTGTTGGCGACGGCCTTCGCAAGCGTAGGCTGATCGGCATCGAACAGGCGAACGCCGACGATGGCCGCGACTTCGAATACCGAGCCGATGGCGCAGCCGGGGTCGCCCCTTTCGATGCGATGAAGCAGTCCCCGCGAGACGCCCGCGCGCTCAGCCAATTCCGCAAATGTGAGCTTGTGGCCGATCCGAGCCAGCCGGATCAGTTGCCCGAGCACGAGCGCGGCCTCGCGGCTGTAGCGGGAATATGGTCGTGTGGAGAGCTTTACCATGTCTCATGAATAGAACGGAGAGGCTATTTGTGTTCTATTTATAGGATAATCCTGCCTTATCGGCAAGGAGTATTTGTCTCATGAATAGTACACAGGATTGCTTCCCGTCCTTTTAATAGCACAAAATTTCCTGCCTACACCATATCCGGTTACCGCCAACGAGAATGATGCCGCAACTGCGCCTTGGCCACATCGCGCTTATTCCCCTAGTCTTCCCGCTTCATCAACGGGCCTTCCAGAGGCCCGAACGGGAGATGTCCCATGGCTGCCATCCGCATTCTCGCATCCGCGCTGTGCCTTGCGGCTTCCAGCGTAACCGCGTTTGCCGACGATCCGCTGCCGCGCGCAAGACCGGAAGAGGTCGGCCTCTCCAGCGAGCGGCTGGCGCGGATCGGCGAGACGCTCAGGGCCGACATTGAAGCCGGGCGGATTCCCGGCGCCGTGATCGCGATCGCGCGGCGCGGCAAACTGGTGGCGCTGGACGCTTATGGCTGGCGCGACAAGGCGGCCGGCGTTGCCATGACTACCGATACCATCTTCAACATCGCCTCGATGACCAAGCCGACGACGGCGGTCGCGCCCTGATGCTTTACGAGCGGGGCAACATCCTGATCGACGATCCGCTCGCGAAATACTTCCCAAAATTCGCCGACATGCGCGTCGCCCTGCGCGATGCCGGCGAGCCGGTCGAGGAAACCGTCCCGGCCAACCGCAAGATCACCATTCAGGACCTGATGCGGCATACCTCCGGCATCGTCTATGGCGGGCGCGGCAGCACGGTGGTGCACAAGATGTATCCGGGCGGTAGCGGCGACGCGTCGCGCGACTATGACGGCGCCGCCTTGATGGACAGGCTGGCGTCGCTGCCGCTGCTGCATCAGCCCGGCACGGTGTGGGATTACGGTTTTGGGCTCGACGTGCTCGGGCTGACGATCGAGAAAATCAGCGGCCAATCGCTCGGGCAATATCTGCAGGCCAATCTGTTCACGCCGCTCGGCATGACCGACACGGGGTTCTCGATTTCGCCGGACAAGGCGGCGCGCTACGCGCGGCCGCTGCCGGTCGACCCTGACACCGCCAAGCCGCAGGCCCGCACGCCGGAACTGACGCAACCGCTCAAATTCGAATGCGGCGGCTGCGCGGCCTCCACCGCAACCGATTATCTGCGCTTTGCGATGATGCTGATGAACGGCGGTCGCTCCGGCGAGGCCCGCCTGCTCGGACCTCGCACCGTCGCTTACATGCTTTCGGATCAGCTCGGGCCGAACATCAAGAACCTCGTCGGCAACGCCGATCCGACCCGCGCCGATTACGGTTTCGGCCTCGGCCTTGCGGTGCGCACCACGCCGGGCGTGGTCAAGATGATGGGCTCGGTCGGGCAGTTCTCGTGGCCCGGCGCCAGCGGCACCGACTGGTGGGCCGATCCGAAGGAAGAACTCGCGGTGGTGTATCTGTCGGCGGCGCCCGGCCCGATCCGCTGGCACTACCGGCAGAAGATCAACGCGCTGGTGTATCAGGCTATCATGGAATAGCGCGCGACCTGCGTTAACCAAGGCTGAACGTCTGTTCAGAATTTTCCTGTGGTTCCATCGGGAACGTAACTGCATGTCCGATGTTCTATTCTCACCCAATTTGGAGGAAGAGGACATCATGAAGAAATTTGGATATATTATCGCGGCGCTGGCCACTCTTGCCATCGCAGCCCCCAGCATCGCAAGTGCTGAAACGGTCGTAATCAAGCGCGGCGGCGGTCATCATGACAGCTATGGTGGCGGCCACGCCAGCAAGGTCGTCATCAAGCGTGGCGGTGGCTACGGCGCCCGCGCCGAATTCCGTGGCCGCTCCCATCGGGACAGCGGCTGGCATCGTGGTCACGACAAGAAGGTCGTGATCATCAAGCACGGACGCGACTGCCGTTATTGATTTGCGATCATGGAAATGGCCCCGGAAGGGGCCATTTTTTTATGCGTGAAAGCTCAATCCCATGCCGGGGCAAAGCCGGGATTCACAAAGCGCTTGTTCTTCGGCAGCCCGGCAATCGCGGCGCGATCCTCATCGTCGAGCCCGACATGCAACGCGTCGAGATTGGCCTTCTGGCTTTCGGCGCGCGACGCCTTCGGAATCGCGGCGACGCCGTTCTGGTCGAGCAGCCATTTCAGCGCGACCTGCGCCG
>NZ_DASYMN010000089.1:0-9409 GCF_036009065.1 Bradyrhizobium sp.
AGCAGTCGAAGCCATTTGTTCTCCAGATGCGGGTGTCGCCGGCCATTCGGGTTAAAGGGCGTATCGCTACGTGAAGTGTCGGGGTCCGCAAATCCCGACGACCGCCTCGCAAAAAATCGCGAGAGCGGGCCGGCAGCATGCCTGCACGTTCGATACGTTGATTTGTTCCGGAGCCTGAAAGCGTTATCGACTTCAAGAACCTGGAGCGGGCTTTCCTCCAATGACGGCAGGGCGTCAAACCCTAAGCCGGCCCGCTCGGACGGCCTCGACAATGTCGATGGCGGCCCGGACGCCGCCTTCTATATCCAAATGCGAGTTGTCGAGCAAGTATGCATCTGAGGCCCGTTTTAAAGGCGCCACGGCCCGATTCTGGTCCCGTTCGTCGCGTTTCAGAATATCCGCCAGCACCGCAGCCTCGTCGGCATCCTCGCCCCGCGCGCGGGCTTCCAGGGTGCGGCGGCGGGCCCGGACTTTTGGGTCGGCGACGACGAAGATTTTCACGTCGGCATTGGGGCAGATCACGGTTCCGATGTCGCGGCCGTCGAGCACCGCGCCCGGCGGATCCGACGCGAATTGCCGCTGAAAATTCACCAAAACCTCCCGTACCCGCGGGATCGCGGACACCACGGAGGCGGCCTCGCCCACGATTTGGGTCTTGAGTACGGGATTGCCGAACTTTTCAGGATCGAGCGCCAGCGCTGCTGAAACCGCAATCATCTCGTCGGCGAGGTCCGCCCCCGCGTCCAGCAGGGCCTTGGCCACCGCGCGGTAGATCACCCCGGTATCGAGGTGACGATAGCCGTAATGCGCGGCAAGCCGCTTGCCGAGCGTGCCCTTGCCGGAGGCGGCCGGTCCGTCGATGGCGATGATCATGAAGTCCCGCGTCCCGCGGGGTTGAGGTGGCCCCGAGCGCGGCGCAACGGCCGCTCTTCGGTGAAAATGTTGCGCGAGGCGAATTCAGCGGGACTGCTAAAGGTCAGGTATTCGCGCATGGCGTCGGACGCGTTGGTTGCAGTAAACCAAGGTGTATCGAGATTACGCTTTGGCCCCGATGCCCACGCCGGAACTCGGCCCAACTTGCGCTGCTTGGCAAGATACTCGGCAATCGCACCCGCCAGCGCATCCAATCGGCAATCGTTGGTTAAAGCGGGCTCTTCTTCGATCGTCTCATAACGCGCCTCGGTTGTCCGGGCCAGATCGAAGGTATCAACAAATTCAGCCAGCGCGACATCCCATGCCACACCTGATTGAATACGTGCGATGGCTTCAGCGAGGGTATTTGGGCGCATCCGATTTTCCGCTCTTGTCTATGTTCTTTAGCAGAAAACGCTGCTTTTCCGAAGATGCGGCACTAATTGGAAAGTATTTTCCGAGCACGGCAATTGCCTGATCTGCCGTCGATATGCCGACAACATCCATCAGATTCAAAATGTCGAGCCGTTCGGTATCTCCCCGCAACGTATCCTGCGTACGAAAGGCTTTCAGCTTTAGCGCGAGCAGATATTCAGCCGTCGGCACCGAAACCACAAGACCGGGCGGCGAACTGTCACGCGGGAATGTGCCGAATTCCAGATGGTCCTTCGCTCGATCTGCGAGCGGACTAAGATGAAAAACGACGCCATCATTCAGCCAATCGTCACTCCAGCCCTTCTCGAGGGCGATAGTTGCAACGACGTCGGTCAACCATTTTGGCCAATCGCCGCCGATATCGGCGATGTCGACATCCTCCGTCGCAAACCGGAAATTGCTCGCCAGCATCAGCGCCGAGCCGCCGTAGACCGCAATCTGCAGCTTGGTCCCCGCCGCGACCGCCGCCCGACCGATCCGGTCAAAGGCATCGAGCACAGCATCGCGTTCAAGGGCTTTTGCCATGTTGCTACGAAAACTCCGCCCCCAGCCCGCGCATCATCGGGATAAATGTCGGAAAACTGGTGGCGATGAAGGCGGTGTCGTCGACCGTCACCGGCTTATCCGATGCCAGTCCCATCACCAGCGCCGACATCGCGATGCGATGATCCATGTGGGTGGCGACGAGGCCGCCGCCGGGCACGTGGCCGCGGCCCTCGACGATCAAGTCGTCGCCGGCAATCTCCACCTTGACGCCGTTGACGCGCAGCATGGCGGCGGTCGCCTCCAGGCGGTCGGATTCTTTCACGCGCAATTCCTGCAGGCCGCGCATGATGGTGGTGCCCTCGGCAAAGCTCGCCGCCACCGCCAGCACCAGATATTCGTCGATCATCGAGGGTGCGCGCTCCGGCGGCACCTCGACGCCGCGCAGCTTTGAGGCGCGCACGCGGAATTGCGCCATCGGCTCGCCGGCGTCGCCGCGCACCTCGCTTTCCTCGATCGAGCCGCCCATCTCGCGCAGCGTCGTGAACAGCCCGGTGCGCAGCGGATTGGTCATCACATCTGTCAGCACGAGGTCCGAGCCCTCGACGATCAGGGCCGCGACGATCGGGAATGCCGCCGAGGACGGATCGGCCGGCACCACGACCTCGGCGCCGTGCAGCTCAGGCTGGCCGGCAAGCGCGATCCTGCGGCCATGGCTGCCCTCGCGCAACGAGGTGATCACAGCGCCGAAATGCTTCAGCATCAATTCGGTGTGGTCGCGGCTGGCCTCGGTCTCGATCACCGTGGTGACGCCGGGCGCCGACAACCCCGCCAGCAGCACCGCCGACTTGATCTGCGCCGACGCCACCGGGGTGCGGTAGAGGATCGGCAGCGGATCCCGGGCGCCTTTGAGGGTCAGCGGCAGTCGGCCGCCTTCTTGGGCGTCGCCCACGCGTGCGCCCATCAATTCCAGCGGATCGAGCACACGGCGCATCGGCCTCGAGCGCAGCGATGCATCGCCGTCGAACGTCGCCACGATCGGGCAGCCGGCGACGGCGCCCATCACCAGCCGGCAGCCGGTGCCGGAATTGCCGAAATCGAGCGGCGCGTCCGGCGGCGCAAAACCGGCCACGCCAACGCCATGGACCGACCAAACGGCCGCGCCGTTTGCACCATGGCGTTCGACCCGCGCGCCCAGTGCCTGCATCGCCTTGGCGGTGTTGAGCACGTCCGCGCCCTCGAGCAGCCCGCTGATCCGGGTTTCGCCGACCGCCAGCGCGCCCAAAATCAGGGCGCGGTGCGAAATCGACTTGTCGCCGGGAACGCGGACCCTGCCGGTCAGGGCCCCGCCCGATCGGGCCTGCAGCGGGCTCGGTTGGTCTGAATGGGTCAAGATTGTGTCCTCCGCGCCGGCGGCACGTAACACATGGGCCACGCGGCGTCACGCGGCCAGAACTCTCTCGCAAAGCGCTATTGACAGCGGCGGCGCAACTAGCCAAGTGAAGCACCGTTTTTCGAAAAATCCCCAGGACTAAAGCACGTGGCCAAATCCGATCTCGGAACCAAACGCATTTGCCCGACCACTGGCAAGAAATTCTACGACCTCAACAAGAATCCGGTGATTTCCCCCTATACCGGCGAGGTCGTGCCGATCGCACCTGTTCCGCCGCCGCGGACCCGCGCCGACGCCGCAGCCCGCGCCAGTGCCGCGGCCGCCGCATCCGCCGCCGAGGCCGCGCCGGAGCCCGCCGAGGCTGAAGAGTTGGTGCCGCTGGAGGAAGCCGATGCCGAGGAGAATACCGGCAAGGTCAAGGCCGTGGTGCCGGAGTCCGAAGACGACATCGAGATCGACGAGACCATCGAGGATGACGATGACGACGATTCCACCTTCATCGCCGACGAGGAAGAAGGCGACGAGGACGTGACCGACATCATCGGCGATGTCAGCGGCGACGAGGAGACTTGAGATCAGCCCTGATTTGTGATCAGGGTTGCCGCCCGCGCCGTTTGCGGCGTGACGAAAGCCTGGGGCCATAGCTCAGCTGGGAGAGCGCTTGCATGGCATGCAAGAGGTCGGCGGTTCGATCCCGCCTGGCTCCACCAGCCTTCGCTTGCTTCGCAAGCTACGGCTAGGCAAGCGCACGCTGGCTTATCGTAGCGAAGCAAGCGAAGGCTGCCTCGCCGTAGCCCGACCCGGTGCGCTACGGCGCAGCGCGGCGAGAGGGCGAAGGCGGGGCCGACCGCAACCGGCGCTCGCTTGATCCGAGCAATGCCGCCGTTACGCTGCCTAATGGCAAGCTGGAGCGGCGTCGTGAAGTACGTCTACATTCTTGAAAGCCTCGATCCTGAACATTTCTACGTAGGGATTACCGATGACCTCCGCGCCCGGTTGACGAAACACAACGCTGGGGAAGTAACGCACACCTCGAAATACCGGCCTTGGAAGCTGAGGACCTACATCGCTTTCAGCGACGAAAAGCGGGCTTTCGCGTTCGAGAGGTATCTTAAGTCGGCGTCCCGCCGAGCATTTGCGAAAAAGCGGCTGTGATGATTTATGTGTCTCATGACATCCAATCCGCCCATGCCCCCTGCCCCCTCTCCCGGCGCCATGACCGGCCTGCGCGTGATCGATCTTACGCGCGTTCTCGGCGGGCCCTACTGCACGCAGATCCTCGCCGATCACGGCGCCGACGTGGTCAAGGTCGAGCCGCCGGCCGGCGACGAGGTGCGCGACTGGGGACCGCCATTCCATGACGACGACGCGGCCTACTTCGTCGGCATCAACCGCAACAAGCGCTCGATCGGGCTCGATCTGGCATCGGAGGGCGGCCGCAAAGTCCTGCTCAAGATGCTGGAGAGCGCCGACGTCCTGATCGAAAATTTCAAGCCGGGTACGCTCGACAAATGGGGCATCGGCAACGCGGCGTTGCGGGAAAAATTTCCAAAACTCGTGCATTGCCGGATTTCCGGCTTTGGCGGCGACGGCCCGCGCGGCGGCAATCCCGGCTACGACGCCATCATCCAGGCCATGACCGGCATGATCGCCGCCACCGGCTCGGCCGAAAGCGGGCCGATGCGGATCGGCGTGCCGCTGGTCGACATCACCACCGGGCTTTATGCGGCGATCGGCATCCTGATGGCGCTGGCGGAACGGCAGAAATCCGGCCTCGGACAGTTTCTCGAGACGACGCTGTATGAAACCGGCCTCGCCATCATGCATCCGCACGCGGCGAATTATTTCATGCATGGCAAGCCGCCGAGCCTGACCGGCAACGAGCATCCGAACCTGGTGCCCTACGCGATCTTCCCGACCAGAACCGACAACATCTTCATCGGCGTCGGCAATGACGGCACCTTTCGCAAACTGGCAAAGGAAATCGGCAAGCCGGAACTCGGCGCCGATCCGCGCTTTGCGCGCAACAAGGACCGCATCGCCAACCGGGAAGCGCTGCGCGCCGAACTCGCCGCCGTGTTCAGCCAGCATGACGCCGGTCCGCTCTGCGATCGCCTGCTCGCCGCGGGCCTGCCGGCCGGCCCGGTGCAGTCGATCGACCAGGCGCTGACCAGTGCCCACACCGTGCATCGGGGCGACGTGATCGGGAAGGATTGGTACAAGGGCGTGGCCTCGCCGATCCGCTTTGCACGCAGCAAGGCGTCGTTGCGCGGCGTGCCGCCAAAATTCAGCGAGCACGCCGCCGAGGTGCTGGCGGAATTCGGTTACTCGACGGGTGAGATCGATGCGCTGGTGGCCAAGGGCGTAGTCTGCGGGCCGGAACGGAAGCGCTAATCTCCAGCGCAGCGGGTAGCTGTTGCGGAGCGGTGCGCTGCAGAGCCGGGGTCCCGGCTTCGTCGTGGCTAGCGGGGTCCCGGCTCTGCGGAGCAGCGTGAAGAACGCTGCACCGCGTCCGGGACAAGTAACCCCTCCGCCTATTTTCCCGCTTCCCACAGGCGGTGCTTCCCCCATAGCATTCTTTTGCTTATACGGTCATTTGCACGTCATCCGGCGCTGTTATCGCGCGAAATGAAGATGACGGTCCAACCGGGAGGATTTTGATGGCTATCCGACACTTCGGCGCCGCCGCGGCAGTTACTGTTGCGCTCGCGCTCGCCTCGCCTGCTCATGCGGTTACCGAGATTCAATGGTGGCACGCGATGACCGGCGGCAACAACGACATCGTCAACAAGCTTGCAGCCGAATTCAACGCCAGCCAATCGGATTACAAAGTCGTCCCGTCCTTCAAGGGCAGCTATCCGGATACCATGAATGCCGGCATCGCCGCATTCCGCGCCGGTACCGCGCCTCACATCATTCAGGTATTCGAGGTCGGCACCGCGACCATGATGAGTGCCACCGGCGCGATCAAGCCGGTCTACCAGCTGATGAAGGATGCGGGCGAGCCGTTCGATCCCAAGGCGTACCTGCCCGCGATTACCGGCTACTACTCGACCTCAAAAGGCGACATGCTGTCGTTTCCCTTCAACTCATCGTCGATGGTGATGTGGATCAACAAGGACGAGTTGAAGAAGGCCGGCGTCGCCGAGATTCCAAAAACCTGGCCCGAAGTGTTCGAGGCCGCCAAGAAGCTCAAGGCGGCGGGTCATACGACCTGCGGCTTCTCCAACGCATGGGCCACCTGGGCGCACATCGAACAATTTTCCGCATGGCATAACGTGCCGATCGGCACCAAGGCCAACGGGCTCGACGGCTTCGACACCGAGTTGAAGTTCAACTCGCCGCTGCACGTCAAACACTTGCAGAACCTGATCGACCTGCAGAAGGACAAGACCTATGACTATGCCGGCCGCGGCAATGCCAGCGAGGGACGCTTCGGCTCCGGTGAATGCGCGATCTTCCTGACCTCATCCGGCTATTACGCGAGCGCGAAAGCCACCTCCAAGTTCGATTTCACCTCCGCGCCGATGCCGTATTATCCTGACGCCGCCGGCGCACCGCAGAATTCGATCATCGGCGGCGCGTCGCTGTGGGTGATGGGCGGCAAAAAGCCCGAGGAATACAAGGGCGTCGCTAAATTCTTCACCTTTCTTTCCGACACCAATCGCCAGGCCAAGCTGCACCAGGAATCCGCCTACCTGCCGATCACCAAGGCTGCTTACGAAAAGACCAAGGCGGACGGCTTCTACGAGAAAGATCCGGTGCCACAAACGCCTCTGAAGGAGCTTACCAACAAGGAGCCGACGGAGAATTCCCGCGGCCTGCGCTTCGGCAACATGGTGCAGATGCGCGACATCTGGGCTGAAGAGATTGAGGCGGCCCTGGCCGGTCAAAAAACCGCCAAGGAGGCGCTCGACGCCGCCGTGGCTCGCGGCAACGCCGTGTTGCGGACATTTGAAAAGACCGCAAAATAAATGGAAGCGTGGTTTCACGCACGGAATGACCTTCCCGCCGGTTTCGCGGCGGGAAGGCGGACTCTCGCTGCCAGGCCGGATGGCCAGACCAACACGCCCGTCATCCTGAGGTGCTCGCCGTTCTTCACGGCGAGCCTCGAAGGATGCGCCACAAGCCCTTGCGGCCATCCTTCGAGACGCCGCGCAAGCGCGCGGCTCCTCAGGATGACGGAGGATTGGTAGATGGAAAAGTCCGCCGTCTTCAACAGCAAGTTGCTTCCGTACCTGCTGCTGGTGCCGCAGCTCATCATTACATTTGTATTCTTCTACTGGCCGGCCAGTCAGGCCGTCTGGCAGTCATTCCTGCGCGAGGACGCGTTCGGCCTGTCGTCGGAATTCATCGGCCTGGAGAATTACCAGGCGCTGTTTGCGCAGCCCGAATATTACAAGGCGATGCTGACCACGGCGGTGTTTTCGTCGTTGGTCGCAGTGTTGTCGCTCACCATCGCGCTATTGTTCGCAACCCAGGCCGACAAGAACCTGAAGGCCGCCCCGGTCTACAAGACTTTCATGATCTGGCCCTATGCGGTTGCACCGGCGGTTGCCGGCGTGCTGTGGATCTTCATGTTTCATCCCTCGCTCGGCACGCTGGCGCGGCCGCTGGGCCTGATGGGTTTTAACTGGAATCCGCTGCTGAACGGCAACCACGCCATGATCCTGGTGGTGATGGCCGCGGTGTGGAAGCAGATTTCCTACAATTTCCTGTTCTTCCTGGCGGGGCTGCAGTCGATCCCCAAAAGCGTCATCGAAGCCGGTGCGATCGACGGCGCCGGCCCGATGCGTCGGTTCTGGACCATCGTGTTTCCGCTGCTGTCGCCGACCACGTTCTTTCTGCTGGTCGTGAACGTGGTCTACGTTTTCTTCGATACGTTCGGCATCATCGATGCGGTGACCGGCGGCGGCCCCGCCGGCGCGACCACCACCATGGTCTATAAGGTCTATGCGGACGGACGGCTCGGCGGCGACCTCGGCGGCTCGGCGGCGCAATCGGTGGTGCTGATGGTCATCGTCATCGCGCTCACCGCCGTCCAGTTCCGTTATATCGAGCGCAAGGTGCAGTACTGATGGTCGAGCACCGCCCCTGGAACGACATCGTCGCCTACGCCATCCTCACCCTCGGCGTGTTCGTTGTCGCCTTTCCGGTCTACCTCGCCTTGATCGCCTCCACCCATGACGCGGCAACCGTGGTCAGCGGCAACATGCCGTTATCGCCGGGCGGCCGCACCCTGGAAAACTACTACCGGGCCATCTTCATCGGCGGTTCGCGCACCAGCCGCGAACCGGTCGGCCACATGCTGATGAATTCCTTCATCTCGGCGTTCGGCATCGCGCTCGGCAAGATCTTCATCTCGATCCTGTCGGCCTATGCCGTGGTGTATTTCCGCTTTCCATTCCGCCAGACCGCGTTCTGGATCATCTTCGTCACGTTGATGCTGCCGGTCGAGGTGCGCATCTATCCCACCTACAAGGTGGTGGCGGACCTGCACATGCTCGACACCTATGCGGGATTGATCCTGCCGCTGATTGCGTCGGCGACCGGCACGCTGCTGTTCCGGCAGTTCTTCATGACCGTGCCCGACGAATTGCTGGAGGCCTCGAAGATCGACGGCGCCGGACCGTTCCGGTTTTTCAAGGACACCTTGCTGCCGCTGTCGATCACGACCATCGCGGCGCTGTTCGTGATCCAGTTCATCTATGGCTGGAATCAGTATTTGTGGCCGCTGCTGATCACCACGCAGGATTCGATGCAGACCATCGTCACCGGCATCAAGAAAATGCTGGCGACAACCGACGAGCTGGCGGAATGGCAGCTGGCGATGGCCACCGCCATCCTCGCCATGCTGCCACCCGTCGCCGTGGTGGTGTTCATGCAGCGACTGTTCGTGCGCGGCCTCGTCGAGACGGAGAAATAGGGCACGATGGCTAACGTCACGCTGACAGGCGTCCGCAAAACCTACGCCGGCGGTTTCGAGGCCATCAAGGGCATCAGCCTCGATGTCGGCGACGGCCAGTTCTGCGTGCTGGTCGGTCCCTCCGGCTGCGGCAAGTCCACGTTGCTGCGCATGATCGCCGGCCTCGAGACCACCACATCAGGCAAGATCGACATCGGCGGGCGGATCGTGAACGAGATCGAGCCGGCCGAGCGCGACATCGCAATGGTGTTCCAGAACTA
>NZ_DASYMN010000090.1:0-14263 GCF_036009065.1 Bradyrhizobium sp.
TGATGTCGGGACATCGGCGGAATCTACAAGCGTCGCCGATTCCCTGCAACGTGAGGCGGGCTGGACTAATGAACGCCGACCTGCCCGGCTTCCCAGCCGATCATCGCCTGCTTGCGGGTGATGCCCCAGTGATAGCCGGTCAGCGCGCCGCCCTTGCCGAGCGCGCGATGGCACGGCACCACGAACGAGATCGGGTTTTTTCCGACCGCAGCACCGACCGCGCGCGAGGCCTTCGGGCTCTTGATCCTGTTGGCGATGTCCGAATAGCAGACCGCGCGGCCCATCGGGATCTTCAAGAGCGACTCCCATACCCGCACTTCGAAATCGGTGCCGATCAGAACCACGCGCAACGGCTGGTCCGCGCGCCAAAGCTTTGTGTCGAAGATGCGCTGCGCCAGCGCGGCCGTGCCGGCGTGGTCCTCGACATAGGTCGCGCGCGGCCAGCGCCGCTGCATGTCGGCAAGCGCCGGCTGCTCGTCGCCTGGATCGGCAAAGGCGAGCCCTGCAAGGCCGCGGCCGCTGGCGATCACGATCGCCGTGCCGAACGGCGAGGGATGGAATCCGTAGGCCAGCGTCATGCCGGCGCCACCGTTCTTCCATTCGCCGGGCGACATCGCCTCATGGGTGACGAACAGGTCGTGCAGCCGGCTCGGGCCTGAAAGCCCGGAGTCGAGGGCGGCGTCGAGCACGCTGGCCGAATCGCGCAATAGGCCTTTGGCGTGATCCAGCGTCAGCGCCTGCATGAAGGCCTTTGGCGTGAGGCCGGCCCAGCGGCGGAACAGATGGTGCAGCTCGTCGGGCGTCACGCCGGCGGCGTCCGCCATCGATTCGATGGTCGGCTGCGCGCGCCAGTGCTCTGAGATGAAAGCGATGGCGCGCCGCACCGAGTCATAGTCGCGCAGCGCGGCGTTCTGGGGGCCCGGCTTTGTGAGGCGGTGGTCATTTATGGCAAGGTTCATCATGCTTACCGATGTAGGACGATCGCGGCGTCAGAACCACCCGATTCCCGACAGCATTTTAAGCGATCGGATTATAGGTCGGGCCGCGCTTGGCGGCCTGCAGAGCAGCGGTTAGGGCTTTGGCAAAACTAGCTTTTTCGTCCGCTCCGAGAAAGCTCGCAACCGAGACTCGACGGCCGCGCGAGACCAGATAAAGTTTCTCGATGCCGAACTCGGCGTGGGTTTTTTGATCGAGCCGCACCCACAGCGGATTGAGCACCCACTCGACCACGTGGCCGCGGTGGCTGACCCGGCGCACCCGTAGCTCGGACGGCGTTATGGTAATTTCTTCAATGGCTTGGGCGCGGCTAAAATTGACACGAAAGGCCCAATAGACCACCACGACATCGAGGCCGAAAAAGCCGAATACCGGCCACGCGCCGATCAGCGTAAAGGCAAGCCCGGCGGCGAAGCTGACCACGGTCAGCAATCCCATCAGCACCAGAAAGCCGTTGCGGCTCAATGACCTGTGCGGCGTGAGCTGTGCCGAAAACAGCGCCGGCTCTGCACTTTCGATGTCGTTGCGTGCGGTCATCGCGCTTAAGTATACATGATCATGGCGAATATCACCCGCAGCCCTCCGAAGCCGCAAGAACCGGCCGTCAAAGAAAGCGGCTTGACGGCCAAGGGCAGCGTTGCGGCGAACCCAAGGCAAAATAAGGCAGGCGAATCTCTTGGGGTCAAATCAGGGCAGGCCGCGGTGGCGAAAAAATCACCGAAGGCCTCGCGCAAAACGTCGATCAAACCCTGGACTGCGGCCGAGGTGCGCGAGGCCTTCACCCGATTTCGAAAGGCCAACCCCGAACCGAAGGGCGAGCTGGAGCATCTCAACCCCTACACGCTGCTGGTCGCGGTGGTGCTGTCGGCGCAGGCGACCGACGCCGGCGTCAACAAGGCGACGCGCACGCTGTTTGCCGTCGCCGATACGCCGCAGAAGATGCTTGCGCTCGGCGAGGACAAGGTCCGCGATTATATCAAGACCATCGGGCTCTATCGCAACAAGGCGAAGAACGTCATCGCGCTGTCGGAAAAGCTGATCGCGGAATTCGGCGGCGAGGTGCCGCGCACCCGCGCTGAGATCGAGTCGCTGCCGGGCGCCGGGCGCAAGACTGCCAACGTCGTACTCAACATGGCGTTCGGCGAGCGCACCATGGCGGTGGACACCCACGTGTTCCGCGTCGGCAACCGCACCGGACTTGCACCCGGCAACACGCCGCTTGAAGTCGAGCTCGGGCTGGAGCGCGTCATCCCCACCGAATTCATGCTGCACGCGCACCACTGGCTGATCCTGCACGGCCGCTATACGTGCCTGGCGCGAAAGCCGCGCTGCGAGGTGTGCCTGATCAACGACCTCTGCCGCTGGCCGGAGAAGACGGTTTAGGCGACCGGAACGCCACTCTTCCGCACAGGCTCGATCAGTTCAGGTCGCGGGCCACTCAATCGCTTGTGCATGTGGACCATGAACGCCATGCCGAACAGCGGCGTCGCCAGGTTGACGATCGGGATCGAGACGAATGCGGCGATCACCAGCCCCGCGGTGAACACGATCGCCGCGTGCTGCTTGCGCATCGCCTTGGCTTCGGCGGGCGAGCGAAACCGCATTGCCGCGAGCTGAAAATATTCGCGCCCGAGCAGCCATGCGGTGGCGACGAAGAACGCGATGAAGCCGGCGCCGGCCACGAATACGAAGGGCAGCGCGATCAGATAGACCAGGATGGTCAGAGCCGCGGTCTTGACGCCCTCAGTCATGGCAAGCCCGACCGGCAGCGCGGTGCCGGGCCGCTCCGCCGGATAATGCGCGCGCTCGACATGCTCGGCGACGTCGTCGACGAACACGCTCGCCACCAGCGAGGTGATCGCCGGCATCAAGAACACCGCGCCCAGCACTACGCCGAGCCCGGCCGCGATCGAGACGATCCAGGCCAGGATATTGAGCGGGGTGTGAAAGCCAGGCCCGAGCCAAGCCTCGAGCCAGACCTCGCCGGAAGTCGCGAACCAACTAAGCAGCCGCTGCAGCCCGACCGCCAGCACCGCGACCAGCACCAGCGCCAGGGCGATGGACCGCCACAGGATGGTGCGCATCGGCGGCGACAGGATCTGGGAGAGGGCGGTGAAGGCGGCGGTGAGCATGGGAAGTCTCTACGGAAACTTTCGTGGAGGTGGGGTGGCGGGCCAATGAGACAAGGGGCGAGCCAAGAGTTCGATCAGGGCCAAAGTCAATTTGACCCTTTTGCAACCGGGAGAGAAGGGTTTTGCGAACTGAAAGTTGCGGCATTGCATTTTGCTCGCGCTCAAATAGAATTGAGATCCACTCATCGGCTATTTCTGGCCGCACAACACATAACTACGGATTATGCCTCTCTATTCAAAGTTGGCTAGCCCAAGCGCTTTGGGTGCAGCAACAGCCCTCGGCGCTGGTTTCACTGCATTCTTGCTTTGCTTGATTTTCGAACTAGTGGTGCCCGCAACAACCGGCTTTGTAGGAAATTATCTCGGCGAAAAGAACCTCAATCTCAGATCCATAATTTTATACGCGACCGCCGGCGGAGTGCACTTGGTGCTTTGCACCGGAGGTATTGTATTCTTTTTACAGCAACTGAGGACATCCGAGTCAAAGCTCGAGATGAAGCGGATACTGGTCGGGATTTTGATCTCATTTTCCGTAATATCCTCGATTATTCTTATTGCCTGCTATTTCGACATAAATATAGTCCGGCACTCGTATCTTGAGCGCATGAAACCCCTACAGACCGATGCGCGCCTTTATTTCTTGCTTGCGACGACTACGATTCCTTTTGTTAATTTCGAAATTCATCCATTCGCGTTTTTTCCGCTACTTCTGGTCATTTTTGGAATTGCCGTGGCGGTAACGGCCTGCTTCTGGATCTCGCACAAGGCGATTAGATTTGCCGACAGGGCAGACGGACTCAAGAAGGCTGAAATAATTGAACTGAAGCGAAGCGTCGGACAACTCCTAGCTATAACCTCTACCATTTTTACGACAAGCACGATTGCCACAATCGCGGTGATGCAAATAGGACGCGATTGGATTGAAAAGGGAAGCGTACGAGATGCTTACGTCCAAAATGGCTACGCAATGAGTATTTTTTGGTCGGCTTGCTACACGTCGGTGACCGTGCTGATTGTTTTGATACCATTGTATTGGATTGCCGGCTACACGAAGCGAATTCAGAGGCAGGCGAAATACTCCGGCGGTCGAGCTGGCTTCTTCGATCAGATATATGAAGTCGTGTCCTTTAAAGCGGTTTCGCAAGCAGCGGCCGCAACGCTGGTCCCCTTGTTCACTAGCACTATGGCCGCGTTATTTGGAACATGACTTACCACAACCGAAATATGCCGTGGCTCATTCCTGCTGCGGAAACCCAGCCAACTACATGGCTATTCTTGTTGCAATCGAAGTATTCGTAGCCCACGGGAATCGAACAAGTCGCGAGATTCCCAAAGTGTTCAAAGCAGTTTTTTAGCGTCCCATCCTTCAGATGATGGTGTGAGGCTCGTCGAGGTCCCGTTTGGGACACAAGATGGGGCAATACGACATCTGGTCGATCATATTCAGCTATGTACTTAATCAAGATACCTTGGGCTTGCCGATAGCTTTCGAGAGCCATTGATGGCATATATGACACGAAGCAGTTATCGGCCAATTTTGGCGATAGCCGCGGAGAATCGACAAACCGATCAGCTCTTAAAAGCGGAACACAGCAGATGTCAGCCAATTTACTACTCGACGTGTATACGACCTGAGGTGATTCATCAGCAAGCGAATCAATGATTGTTACTGATGCTGCTTCGCCCATAGTGAGGGCGGCTCCCTTCCAAAGAAAATCCTGTTCATCTCTTATTGTGAAGCACTCAGGATAGACTCGGCCGGGTATTTCCATTGGGAATTCTGCCGACACGATGGCACAATAAGGAGCTTTTGCCGTAGCAAATTGCGATGCCACTTGGGTGGCTGTAAACCAGCCCATGCAAGCGTCGGAAAGATCAAGGCAGCGGACGCGATCTAATCCGAATTTTTGAGCAAGCAAGCTAGCATGAGAAGGCTCTGCCACGCCCTTGTCGATTCCGCAGTAGATAAGCGTACCGATTTTGGCGGCTTGATCAGGATCGAGCTTTGCGAGGCAATTTTTCCAGGCTTCTGATATATGTTCGATTGGCTTAGTGTTTCCGGTCCGCCAACGCCGATGTTTCGCGCCTGCCTTTTCCAGAAATTGCCTGGTCATTTGCTCAAGTTTAATGTGAGTGCCAACATAACTTTCTTTGGAGAGCCTGAGAACAAGCGACACAACGTAATCGTTTGTGGCAACAAACTGAGGAACGCTCGTACCAATGGCTATAATATGGGGCATAATCCGTAGTTATGCGTACTCCTGCGTAAGGAAAAAACCCCGACGATTAAGTCGCGGTAACTGCAATTTCAGCGCGCGGCACGTTTACCACGAACGCAACGAAGCGATCACAGAGCGGCCGTTATGACGCATCTTGAGTCTGCGGATCGGGCGCGTCCCGACCCCCAAACCGGAGATCTCAAACATGCTTCTCGACGCCGCGGTCACCGATTTCCTGCAATACTGTTCAGTCGAGCGGCAGCTCTCGCACCACACCCTCCAGGCCTATGCCGGCGACCTCGGCGATTTTCGCCGCGTCATGCCCATGGACGCATCGCTTGCCTCGATCACCGAGGCCAGCCTCACCGAGTATCTCACCGACATGATCGACCGCAGGAAGCTTGCGGTTGCTACGGTGCGCCGCCGCTTTGCGTGCCTTCGCGCATTCGTGCGGAGATTTGTCGTTCTCGACCTCACGCCCGACGTATTCAGCCGCTGGCGGCTGCAGCTGCCGCGGCGAAAACGGCTTCCCCGTGCGCTTTCCGCGCCTGAGGTGTCATCGCTGCTCCGCGGGTTTGCGTCACGCAAGCCGGCAAGCGAGGCCGGCCGCGAGACGCGGTCCGCCACCGCGGTCCGCCTCATGATCGCGACCGGCATCCGCGTCGGCGAGCTGTGCAAGCTTCGCGTCGACGATGTCTCTCCCGATGGCCGGTCGTTGCGGGTTCACGGCAAGGGCGCGCGCGACCGGGTCGCCTATGTCTCCGATGTCGGACTGCGGGCCGATCTGGAAAAACTGGTTCGATGGCATCGAACCAACGGCAGCGCCGCGGGCAATCTGTTCCTGAACCGGCGAGGGCTGCCCTTAAAGCCGCAATCGGTTCGCTCCGAGCTACGCCGTTATTCGACCAGGACGGGCGCCGCGCGCCGCATCACGCCGCACATGCTGAGGCATACGGCGGCGACGCTTCTGATCGAACGCGGCGTCGATATCCGGTTCGTGCAACGGCTGCTCGGCCACTCCAGCATCGCGACGACCGAAATCTACACCCACGTCTCGGACGAGGCGCTCCGAGTGACGCTGGAGCGCGCCGACGTCCTGGCGATGTTTGCCGCCTAGCCGAGCGCGTCGTCCTTGCGGGCCTCACGCGTAAACGTTTCAGCAAGGGTCGGCCGCGGCAATTTGCCAGCCCGGTCATGTCACCTCGGTTCTAGCCGAGTGGCGATCCGCGATGATAGATCTTGAAGATTGTATCACGGATGCACGCGATCATCGATCAGCGATGCGGAGTGCACCTTGGGAGGAGATCATGCAAAAAATCGGATTGATCGCGGCGACTATTATCGCCTTTTCATTCGGGCCTATCGAAGCCTGGGCACAAATGCCAAAGCTAAAACCTCTAAACGGCGCGGCCTATGAGGAGGCGGTTTGCCGCTGCCGCAATACGGCCAGCGTCAAGGGCCAGGGAACGCCCCGTTGGGCGGAGTGCATGGGACGCCGAGACTTCAAGCAACTGGGGCCCGACGGAAAGCCGGTCGACATTCCTCCCAATGCCGGCGATTGGGTTAAGTGCAAAAAGAAAGGCTGACGATCAGGCTACGCGATCGCCGAAAAAGTTCTTCAAATCAAATCAGGCGTTATCGCTCAGCTGGTCATGCCCGGCCTCGTGCCGAGCATCCACGTCTTGACTGCACTTGGGCGAGAAAGACATGGATGGCCGGGACGATCCCGGCCATGACGAAACCGCCCGTTTGCCCACCCTAGCTCACGCTCACCACCAGCGCGTAACTCTGCGGTGTCACGGCAATGGCGTGGACAACGACGGAGACGACCAATTTCCGGCGGCCAGATGATCATGGTCTCCTGCTCGACATTGTTCTTGCGGTCGAAATCCTTCGACCCGTCGGGCGCGTTGCCGTGGCGCTCCCTGTTGCCGGCGACAACGAGGAGGTCGAGATCGTTCTGCAGGCCCTCGCCGGGCGGATCGCTCCAGACCAGGGTCACCTGGCAGGAATTGGAGTGTATCCGCGCCTTGTCGGTTTTATAGGGAGGACCGAACAGCTTTCCAAGGTCGTCGGGCAAGCCGCCGAGGTCCCCACGCTGGTCGAGAACCGACTGCAACACAAGTTTCGCCGCCGGCGCGGTGCCTCGCGCCGGCCCGTCGCTGGTCGATACGCCGTCACCCAGCGCGGACCCTGCCGCGGCGCAAGGCCGATCCTGCCGGCGCCTCCGGCACCGCGCGGACCGCCGGCGCCGTAACCGGTGTCTCGCCAGCGCTTCCAGCCCGAGCCCTATGCTGCTAGCGTCGCCGCGGAAGACAGCTTTACCACTCCTCGCTTTAAGTAGATCGTTGGGGGAAACTCGATGCCGATCGACACAAGGGAAGAGTTGATCAATGCGCTGCATGAGGCGTGCGAGATCGAGCATGGGCTGCTTGTTCAGTATCTCTACACCGCTCTGTCATTGAAAAAGAGCCTGGACGAAGGCCTCAGCACCCGTCAACAGCGGCTGGTGCGGGACTGGGAAATGGATATTCTCCTGATCGCGCGCGAGGAGATGGGGCACCTCGCGATCGTCTGCAACCTGCTGGCGGCGATCGGCGCGCCGGCGAAGTTCGACCGGCCGCCGATGCCGCGCAAGATCGACTATTATCCCTTTCCATTCGACCTCGTGCCGTTCGGCGATGAGGCGCTCTACCGTTTCCTGGTGTTTGAGCTGCCGCGCGGAATGCCGAAGCCGCCGCCGCCGGGCGCCGACCTTTCACCGACGCCAATGGCGGCGCGTGCCGCCCTCGCACCCGAACCGATCGATTTCAAATTCATCGGCGAGCTGTACGCGCAGATTGCGGACGGGTTTCGCGCAATCCCCGAAGAGGTGCTGTTCATCGGCCCTCCGGAAGCGCAGACCGACGACAACTGGTCGGACAATGTGCTGGACATCGAAGCGGTGACGAACCGGCGGCAAGCGCTGCACGCAATCGAAAACATCATCGAGGATGGCGAGGGTACGCCGGCCGATCGTACATCGTCGCACTACAACCGCTTCATGAGAATCCGGCAGCGATATTTCGACGAGGGCCGGTTCGCCGCGGCGCGGAATCTTCCAATCAATCCCGCAACCCTCAAGAACGCCAAGGCTTCGGGCCAGGTCGTCCTGATCACCCATCCGACGACGCTGGCGGTCGCGGAACTGTTCAACAGCGTCTATGGCCTGATGCTGCTGCTGCTGCAGGTCTACTTCTCGATGGCCCCATTGGCTCGGGACCGGGCAAACGCCACGGTGCGGGAGCAGCTGAGGTTGTCCTCGCAGCGCCTGATGAGTATCGCGCTGAGGCCCATCGGCGAAGAGCTGACCAAACTTCCCCTCGGCGCGGATGGCGGCCCGCAACGCGGCGGGCCGCCGTTCGAAATCTACTCGGAGATATCGGTGCCGCCCTATGCTTCGGCGCGCTGGAAGATCATCGTCGAACGCTTCGACGTCATCATCGCCGAATGCGCGGTTCTCTCTGCCGACGTCGTGCGGCTGGGTCCGATCGGCGAAACGCTGGAGATCATAAAGCGCGACTTCGTGGCCGCCACGATGGAGAGTGCGTGATGCTGCTGATACAGTTCGCCGGCTGGGCGCAGTGCCGCCTGGCAACCGATCCCGATCCGTATGACGAGCCGCGCGGTGTTTCCGGGTACATACGCGCTTATGCCGGCGAACCCGACCTGGACCGCATTATCCGCTTCCAGGATCCGCCCTTTCTCCGCAAGCATACGCCGATGGTTGGGGTCAGCGTGCGGACCGTGAGCCTCGACGGCACCGCCTTGCCCGACCATCCGCTGGTCGGCGCTGCCGTGAACCTGCATGGCGATTCGAAATTCGAAGGCCGCAACGGCGCGGTTTCCGAGGATGGCGAGGAGCCCATCTCGCCCTTCGATCTTGGCTTCTCGGTGGGCGGCGACAGCTTCTCGCGCGCTACCGTGCCCACCGATCCGGCGTCGCCGTTTCGCGAATTCAACGCCTCCGACCTCAAATTCGACGAGGGGTTCATCACGCAGGCAACGGGCGTTGAATCGATCACGGCGGCATGGAGCGACAGGCTGGACAAGCTTCGGGTCGACGCCGAAAGCGCGACCGACGAGCTTCCCGCCATCGAGGAACGCATCGAGTATCTCGAACGTGCGCTCGCCGCCGCCGCGCAGGGTGTCGGCGTGGCAGGATTTTGGGCCGCCCGGATGATCTGGGATTACGAACTGAAGTCCAGTGTTGCCCAGAGTAGCGGCGGGACCGGGGCGTTGCTGCCGGACTTCGATCCGACCGACCGCCCTTGGCCGGTGAACTTCTGGTTCGGCGGCTGGGACTCGGATGCGCAGCTGTTTTTCGTCCGAGGAACATTATCGATCGCGTCGACGCGGTCGACGCCGCGTTTGACCATGCGGCGACGGCCGGAACGCATGATGGATATCGATCGCGCAACCTGAGCACATTCTCAACGCCGGCGGAAAACCTCAATGCGGCCGAGCGGGGTTTTCAGCTCATCCGCCAACGCATAGTCGTTGTCGAACCGGGGTATCGGATTTGGCGGCAGGAAGTAGCGATCCCGGTAGATCAGCACGAGCAGGGGTTGCCGGCCCGGCTGCCGGTAGAATGCTTCGTATGGCGACAGCCATTTATCGCCGCCCGGCACCGCGTATGCGATCGGCATGCTGAGCCGCGTCGGCATCGCAAGGATCAGTCCGGGCAGACGTCCGAGAATGGCAATGGGCGGCTTGTTCTCCAGCAAGGGGTCGATGCGCTCTTGCACCAGGCGGAGCAGCGCGGCGTCATCCGGAAGCAATGCGAGGCCGGAAAAGAAACCGCCGGTGATGTGCTCTCTCGGTGCGTCCGGCCGGCCGGGCAATTCGCCGTAATAGGAAAACAGCGATGTCGACAGCACGGCGGCGATCGCGGCCGAGACCGCAATCAGGCCGGCAACGCTCGAGGATTTCGCGGCCGGACGGCCCACGACCGCAAGCGCCGCCGCGGGCAGAGCCCCGATCGAAAAATTAAAAACAGAGTTGGAAGCCGTTACGCCAGTCGTCAATGCCGCGAGCAGCGACGTCGCATAGACAAGTCCGATCGCACGCTCTGCCCGGCCGGCGTTAGTCCGCAGCCCCGAAAGCAGACCCAGACCCGTGAGCGCGGCCAGCGTGACCGCATCATGTGAGCGCGCGTACAGCGCAGGGGCGGTCACGAAAAGAGCGGCCAGGACGGCCACGGTTGCCAGCCGTGCGAACAGCGGGAAGCGACGGCGCGCCACACCGATGCCGATTGCGGCCACGCACAGCAGCGAAAACGCGAAATTCGCTGCAAACAGGTCTTGCACGAAGGCCAGTTTGCGGCCCCATCCATCCGCGTCAAAGGCGGTGCCGGTAAAGATCACGCTGTCACGCAGGCGGGCGAAGGTCAGCGATAGTATGACGAGCGACCAGCCGGCGCACACCGCAGCGCCGGTCATCGCCGCATAAGATAGCGGGCGCGGAAAACAGCGATCGCCAACCCACAGGCCGAGCAGACAAAGCGCGCCCAGCGGCATGATCAGCGAAGGATAGGCGATGGTCGCGACGGCCCAGGCGGCGGCCGAGGCGATCAGCCACCAGAACTGTTCGCGCGTCCGGCCGTCGACCAGGGCGGCAACTCCGAGCGAAGCCAGCGCAATCGTCAGTGCCTGTTGGCCCAAGGTGTTGTAGGACGGCGCCGGCAATCCGAAGGGAACGAATGACAGGACGAATATTCCTCCGGCCCAGGCCAGCAGCCGATAGCCCAGTCGTTTCAGGAAAAGGATCCAGCACAGCGCCGACGCCGCGGCGCCGGCCAGAAACAGTACGCGCAGAAAAAGGAACAAGCCGTCGCTCGAACCCTTCAGCGCGGCATATGCAAGCGCTGCGGGATAAACCAGCAGCGCCGCGGTCTGATGAATAACCAGAAACGAGGAGGTCGCTATGCCGCCTTTCAACCAGTCATCGATGAAAATAGCGTAATACGATTCATCTCCGAGATCGGCTCCCCGGGTGATCCGGATGGCGAGCAGCCCCAGCAGCAGCGCGAACGCCGCGATGCCGGCTGCTTCTCGTTTTCCATACAGTCTGGCCGGCAGTGCCGCGCATGGGAGTCGCATCTAGTTTTCATGTCCGGGACACGAGGATTTTTCGCCGCCACTCCGCTGAAATGAAATCATGATCGCCTCCTCCGCGCGAATACTACGGCGGAAAGTCGTGAAGAACAGAGCGTCGCCATGGCCGTCAAGTCAAAGGCGCCACCCTGATCCGGCGGCGGATCGAGCCGCTGCTGCTTACAGCTAACGCATTGCTGAACGATGTCAGCCGTTGACTTCGATCTCGTTGAGCTCGCACCATTCGCGCAGCGCCCGTTCGGTGGCTTTCGATTCGAAATCGTCCCAGCGCTTGAGAGCCTTTCTTCGCGTCAGCAGGGCTCGAAACTTCTGGTACGCGCCACGTCTGCCGAAGATATATCGGACCTCGTCGAAGTCGTTCGGCAGAAACTCGCGCGCAAAGTCCAGCACCAGCGGCTTGCCGAGATCGAGCTCCCGTTTGCCGGGAATCGCGACATAGTTCTCATCTTTCTCGATGTCGTCCGGCAATTCCTCCCCGATCTCGTCCAGACCGGAAAGTTCGGAACGCCAATAGACCTTGCCCGTCCGCTTGCACAGCAAGGCCTCATTGCTGCCATCGCTGCTGACGAATTCGAAAGCGAACAGTATGTCTTCAAAGCCGGTGGGCATCGGCAGAAAAATCCTGCTGCGGCAAAGAGCCTTATCCCCAGGATATTCGATGCGCCGCCGCTCCACCAAGCGGAATCTTCACGTGTATCATGGCGCTAGTGCGAATCACCGGAGCGCTGGCGGCTCGAAGCCGTTCCATTCCTGAGGCCTGCAATCATGGCGAGACAAACAAAGCCGAAGCCGGTGTTCGACGTCGCCAAGCTTCGCAGCGCGGCCGCGGCCAAATGCACCGTATATTGTCTGGAGGAACTCGCACAGGCGAGTGAAAAGCCATCCTCGCCAAGCCCTGGAGGCGCATCAGCATCGTGTGACCAGGCTGTTGTAAACAGGCGGCAACCAGAGTTACACGGAAGCGCAGCGGTTGATCAAGCGGATGCGGATCATCGCTGAACAGGGCGGCGCGGCGGACGGTCAGGCAGCATTCGAGAGCGGTCGGCTCGTAAAGCACCATGCCAAACGCAATTTCGTCAAGCTGATGTCCGTGATCCGGCTACTCATTGAGGGCGACGATGAGGAACCTGGCGGCGGCTATTCTTTGTGCCTCCTTCCACTTCGGTTGAAGATGGTAACTCCTGCCAGCACCATAGCGTGCGCAACTCGATCAATCTGCCACCGCTAGTCGGACGCGGCGCGATCGCCTTCGCGCGCGGAATCGCTTTCGCTGGTGTCTTCACCGTGCGAGCCTGCCGGTGTCGGTGCGCCGCGGAACCGAATGACGATGCCGATGATGTCGACCTCGACCTTGAGCAGGTCAAGCTCGCGTGTCATCTCACGCAATTCCTGTCCCTTGCGCGCGATCTCCTCCGAGACATCGATGGCCATGTTGCGCTCGGTGACCCCGCCGGTACTGCCGGTGAACATCTTGGCCTTGATCCAGGCCAGCCGCGCCCGCTGGGTATCGCGCGCAAACTTCTTTTCCACGAATTGTCGGCGGGCTTCGCTGTAGGCCGCCAGCAGTTCCACCTCGGTCATCCCGTACAAGGCGTCGGCTGAAAGGCACATGACAGCGGGCCGGGGCTGGTTGAGATCATGGGTGAACTCGCCGATTTCGATCAGGCCTTGTCCCCAGAATATTCGACGCGCCGCCCCTGCACCAAGTGGAATCTTCGGGTGTATCCTGCAGCGAGCGCGAATCACGTGAGGAGGTCGGCCATGGCGGTGAATATGGCGCTCAAGCGCGCCCGCAAAGCGCAACGGCGCAAACAAGTGGTGGCGCAGAAGCGGCGGGCCGAGGCGCTCGACGCCGGCCTGCCCGCTCGCGTACTGAGGGCGGCCGAGACGCCGATCCAGCACTGCTTGCTCAGCGCAGACTTGTTCGAACTCGGCATTGGGACCATGATTCTGGCGCGCGGCGTTACGCGCCACCATCTCGCGGCCGGCGTCTTTCTGCTCGACGTGTTCTGTCTGGGCATCAAGGATGCGATGTTTAAATCGCTCGAAAGCGATGAGCTCGCGATGTATGTGGAGGCAACGAATGCCGGCTCGCCGCCGGTCTCTCTGCAGCCGGGCGATGCCCGCAAGCTGCTACGCGACCTTGCCGCGTGGTCGCAATCGATCGGGTTCGTGCCGCACCGCGACTTCGCCGCAGTAGAACGGATTTTCGGTGGCATAAGCGCGGATGAAAGCGAGGCGGACTTTCCGTTCGGCCGCGACGGCAAGCCTGTCTACATTCCCGGCCCGTTCGACAGCGCCACTGTCGTCCGGCGGCGGATCGAGCAGCTGCAGAAGCACCTCGGTGACGACGGCTTCGGATTCGAGACGGCGGCCTAAACAAGCTGCGTAGGGTGGGCACAGGCGCGCAGCGCCGTGCCCACCAATCCCGAATCGCACCACATATACCCCCGTCATCCTGAGGTGCTCGCCCTCTTGGGCGAGCCTCGAAGGATGGAAGCGGGCGCTTGTGGCCCATCCTTCGAGGCTCGCCGTGAAGAACCGCGAGCACCTCAGAGTCTGATTCAATATAAGTCGTTGTCATATCAGGCTCTAGCCAAGCGGCGGGAGAGTTGACGGAATACTTGCAATCAGGACCCAGGCTTCCGCGCTGGCAATGGATGCCTCGAAGTCTTTGGCAAGCCGTCGGTTACGGCCGAGCCAGGCAAACGTACGCTCGACGACCCAACGTCGCCGCTCGGCCTTGAACGTTCCGACGCTC
>NZ_DASYMN010000091.1:0-2898 GCF_036009065.1 Bradyrhizobium sp.
CCAGGAACTCAACGTCCAGGTCATCTCCAACAACATCGCGAACCTGCGCACCACCGGCTACAAGAAGCAGCGCGCGGCGTTCCAGGACCTGATCTACGACCATGTGCGCCGGGTCGGCGCGCAGGCCTCCGACCAGGGCACCATCCTTCCCGTCGGCATCGACATCGGCGGCGGCGTCAAGACCGTGGGCACGCCGCGGCTGATGACGCAAGGCACGCTGTCGCCGACCGGCAACGATCTCGACATCGCGATCCGCGGCGAAGGCTTTTTCAAGATCCAGATGCCTGACGGCACCTATGCCTATACCCGCGATGGCTCGTTCCAGATGGACGCCCAGGGCCGCGTGGTCACGGCGCAAGGCAATCCGGTGCAGCCGACCATTACGATTCCGCAAAACTCGTCGGGGCTGACCATCAACGCGCAGGGGCAGGTCACGGTGACGCTGCCGGGCTCGACCACGCCGACCACGGTCGGACAGATCGGGCTGACGCGCTTCATCAACAAGGCCGGGCTGCAGCCGAACGGCGACAATTTGTTCACCGACACGCCGGCCTCCGGCACGCCGCAGGACGGTATCGCCAATGCCGACGGTTTCGGCGACATGCAGCAGTCCAGCCTCGAGCAGGCCAATGTCGAGGTGGTGTCGGAAATCTCCGACCTGATCGCAGCGCAACGCGCCTACGAGATGAACGCCAAGGTGATCAGCGCCGCCGACCAGATGCTGCAGTCCACCGCCAACATGTTCCGCTGAGGGAGCAGATGATGAAGATTGGTTCGCTGCTCCTCGCAACCGCCCTGCTCGCGGCTGGCGCTGCGCCGACGCTTGCGCAGGGCCGCGGGGAAATTATGGCTCCGGTGCTGCGCGCCAGCATCAATGTCGCAAGCGATGTGGTGCGGATCGGCGACGTGGTCGACAATGCCGGCGCCGCCGCGCAGATCGCAATCTATCGTGCGCCCGATCTCGGCACCACCGGCTCGCTGCCGACAGCGCAGGTGCTGACCGCCTTGCGGGCGCATCAGGTGATCGGCGTCGATACACGGGACCTAAAGGCGATTTCGGTGACGCGGCTGGCGCGCACCCTCGAGGCAAAAGACGTCGAGTTGCAGGTCGCCCGCGCGCTGGAGCGTCGCAACGGCCTTGGCGATGCCGCCAACCTGTCGCTGACCTTCGACCGCGACGTGCAGACGCTGCAGCTCGACGCGTCCAATACGGGCAACCTGCAGCCGGTCGCTGCACGCTTTGATGCGCGCAGTGGCCGCTTCGACGTCAGCTTCGAGATCGCCAATGATGCGAGCTCGGCACCGACAAAACTCCGCTTCACCGGCAGCGCGGTCGAGACCATCGAAGCCGCGGTACTCGCGCGCGGCGTCGAGCGCAACGAGGTGCTGAAATCCTCCGATGTGGTGATCGAGCGGCGGCCGAAGGCCGAGGTCGGCAACGACGCCGCCGGCCGCGACGGCGCGGTCGGCATGCAGGCGCGGCGGCAATTGCGCGCGGGGCAAGCGCTGCGGACGACCGACCTCGCCAAGCCCGATCTGGTGACGCGCGACCAGAATGTGACGCTGATCTACGAATCCTCCGGGCTGTATCTCACCATCCGCGGCAAGGCGCTGGAAGGCGGCACCGAAGGCGATGTCGTCAATGTGCTCAACCTGCAATCCAAGCGCACGGTGTCCGGCATTGTGGTCGGGCGCGGCCAGGTCTCGGTCGCGATCGCTGCGCCCCGCCCCGTAGCGGCCGCCGAAGTCCCCGTCACTACAGGTGCAGCCGAACCTGTCGCTGCCCCTGTTGCCGTAGCCACTAACAATACCGCGTCTGGTCCTCGAAAAGCCGAGTAGAGTTCATGTTCACGTCGCAAAAGTTCAATCGTATCGCTCTCATCGCCGCGCTGCTGACGACAGCCGGCCTCGGCGGCGGGTGCTCGGCGCTCGACCGCTTCGCGGCGCTCGGCGAGAAGCCGGCGCTGACGGCAATCGAGAATCCGACGGCGCAGCCCGGCTACAAGCCGGTGCAGATGCCGATGCCGAAGCCGGAGCCGGCGTCCTACAACGCCAATTCATTGTGGCGCAACGGTTCGCGCGCCTTCTTCAAGGATCAGCGCGCGCACCAGATCGGCGACCTGCTCACGGTGACGGTGAATTTCACCGACAAGGCCAACATCGCCAACGAAACCCAGCGCAGCCGCGCCGCCAAGGAAGATTCCGGGATCACCTCCTTTCTCGGCGACAAGCTGATCAAGAATCCCGCGACCGCGATCCTGCCCGGCCGGCTGCTCACGGCGGACGGAACGGCCTCGACCGACAACAAGGGTTCGGTGCAGCGCCAGGAGAATTTGCAGACCTCTATCGCCGCCGTGGTCACGCAGGTGCTGCCGAACGGCAATCTGGTGGTCGAGGGCAAGCAGGAGATCCGCGTCAATGTCGAAATCCGCGAATTGATCGTCGCCGGCATCGTGCGCCCGGAGGACATCCAGAGCGACAACACCATCGACAGTGGCAAGATCGCCCAGGCCCGTATCGCCTATGGCGGCCGCGGCCAGATCACCGACGTGCAGCAGCCGCGATATGGCCAGCAGTTCATGGACGTGATCCTGCCGTTCTAGAAATCGTGCCCCGGACGCGGCGCAGCGCGAAGCTCTTGCGAAGCGGTGCGCTGCAGAGCCGGGGCTGCAACGAAGACTACGTCATCCTGAGAGTCTGATTCAATATAAGTCGTTGTCATATCAGGCTCTAGCCAAGCGGCGGGAGAGTTGACGGATACTTGCAATCAGGACCCAGGCTTCCGCGCTGGCAATGGATGCCTCGAAGTCTTTGGCAAGCCGTCGGTTACGGCCGAGCCAGGCAAACGTACGCTCGACGACCCAACGTCGCCGCTCGGCCTTGAACGTTCCGACGCTC
>NZ_DASYMN010000092.1:0-7736 GCF_036009065.1 Bradyrhizobium sp.
GCTGGTGGCCAAGGTGGAGCGCCGGGAGGTGCCGCGCCCTACGTCACTGGGCGCGCGCGGTGCCTTGCCGCGCGAGGTGGGTACGTTAATCCCGCCTCAAGGGGTGCCCGCTGGTGCCCTGGCGCCTCCCGCCGCTCCATCGCCTCGCTTGGGTTCGCGAGGGACTGGCAAACCTCGGACGCATTGCGCCGCGAGAACGCGAAAGTGTGGCTGTTTGAATCGATGAATCGGAATTTGAGAAAGACGCCGCGACATATTCTGCGTCATACGCGGACTCGACCCGCCTGCGGGGCCGAAGCCGCTTCGGCGCGGCGAAGGCCCGCGTATCCATCATTCTTCGCAAGATGCTTTTTCCAAGAGGATGGATTGCCGGGTCAAGCCCGCTTGTGACGACCGAATATGTAGCCCATCGCCGCTATGACACGACTCCGGTTGACCCCACGGCTTCCGCCATTCTAACCCTAATCCATGTTCACCCTCGCCTCGCTCTGGATTCCCTTCACCATCACGGCCGCGCTGGGCCAGGTGGCGCGCAACGCCATGCAACGGCAGTTGACCGGGCCGCTGGGGACCTGGGGCGCCACCAATATCCGCTTCCTGTTCGGTTTTCCGTTCTCGCTGATCTTCTTTGCCGTTGTGATCGTCGCGACGGGCGACCACGTGCCGTGGCCGGCCGCGGGGTTCTGGCCGTGGCTGCTGCTCGGCGCGCTCAGCCAGATCGTCGCCACCGGGCTGATGCTGCTCGCGATGAACGACCGCTCGTTCGTGGTGACCACAGCTTACATAAAGACCGAAGCGATCCAGACCGCGGTCTTCGGATTCGTGTTTCTTGGCGATCATCTGACGGTGCTGAAGGTGGTCGCGATCCTGATCGCGACGATCGGCGTCGTCATCACCGCATTGCGGCCGGGCGGCGAGAAAGGGTTCGCCGAAGTGAAACCGACCATTATCGGCCTGGTCGCGGCCGCGGCTTTCGCGCTGTCCGCGATCGGCTTTCGCGGTGCGATCATCACCGTGCCCAACGTGTCGTTCGTGACCGCGGCATCCTATACGCTGGTGTGCGGGCTGTTCGTACAGACGCTGGTGCTGACGATCTATCTGTTGGCGCGCGCGCCCGACGTGCTCAGGAAAATTCTGAGCCTATGGAAGCCGTCGATGCTGGCGGGTTTCATGGGCGCGTTCGCGTCGCAATTCTGGTTTTTGGCGTTCGCACTCACCGCCGCCGCCAATGTGCGCACCCTGGCGCTGGTCGAGGTGCTGTTCGCGCAAGGCGTGGCGTACTACTCGTTCAAGCAGCCGCTGTCGGCGCGCGAACTCAGCGGTATCGCACTGATCGTGATCGGTGTCGCGATGCTGGTGGCGGTGTGATGAACCGTCATGCCCGGCCTTGTGCCGGGCATCCACGTCTTTCTTCTCGTTGAACGAAGCAAGACGTGGATGGCCGGGTCAAGCCCGGCCATGACGGAGCGCCGTCAGTTCCTATCGTCCGGCAGCACCGGCAGCGGCGACACTTCGACGCCTTCGTCGATCAGCGAACGCGCTTCCTCCGGTGAGGCCTCGCCGTAAATCGGGCGATGCTCGATATCGCCATAGTGCATCTTGCGGGCTTCGTTCGGAAAACGCTCGCCGACATTGTCGGCGTTCTTGACGATATGATCGCGCAGTTCCTTCAGCTTGACGCGCAGCTTGCGCTCCTGCGCCATCATCAGCGGGGTAGACGCAGGGGTCGCAACTTCGGTGGCGGCGGCAGGCGAGGGCTCGGCGCTGTCCCGGGTCTTCTTGCCGACGATTTGCGGGGCCATGATGGCGCGCTCGACCTTGGCCGAACCGCAGGCCGGACAGTTCACCAGCTTGCGCTTTTCCTGCGACTCGTAGGCCGACGAATTCTGAAACCAGCTTTCAAAGGCATGGCCGCGCTCGCAGCGTAAATTATACCGGATCATGCCGAGCCCCGCACCAGATGCAGATGTTCCGGACCTGTTTTCGGGTCGGCGAGGCTGAAGCGGCGGCCATGCTGCAGCGATGGGATGGACTTGCGGGCGCTCTCGACCCTGGTGGGATCGATCTTCGCCATCACGATTCCGGGCTCGACGCCGCCTTCGGCCAGCACCACGCCCCAGGGATCGACGATCAGCGAGTGGCCGTAGCACTCGCGTCCGCTCTCGTGCTTTCCTGCCTGCGCCGCGGCAAAAATATAGCAGCCGTTCTCGATGGCGCGGGCGCGCAGCAGCGTGTGCCAGTGCGCTTCGCCGGTCCTTACCGTGAACGCGGAGGGTACCGCGATGAACGCCGCGCCGCTTTCGGCCAGGGCCCGGTACAACGCCGGAAACCGCACGTCGTAGCAGATAGTGAGGCCGATGCGGCCCCAGGGCAAATCCGAAATGACCGCGGTCTCGCCCGGCTGGTAATTGGCCGACTCGCGATAGCTCTCGCCGCCGTCCAGTTCGATGTCGAACATGTGGATCTTGTCGTAGCTGGCAAGGATGCCGCCGTCCGGCGCGATCAGGAACGAACGGTTGACGGCGCGCTCCGGCGTCGCCCTCAGTGCCAGCGATCCGACGTGGAGATGGATCTTCAGTTCCCGCGCCAACTCCCGATAGGCCTTCAGCGAGAGGTCTTGGTCTTCCGGCGCCAGCAGTTCGAACAGCGCCTTGCGGTTTTTTTGAATGAGGTTGCTGACTTCAGGGGTCTGCAAGTAATTTGCGCCCTGCGCGGCAGCGTCGCGAATAAGAGCCTCGGCTTGCTTAAAACTCGCTTCAGGCGACAGGGAGGTGCGCATCTGCACCATGGCGGCCGTGAAGGAGAGATCAGCGCTCATGTATCGGCCTTTTCGCCCGCCAGCAGCGAATCGAGCTTGCCCTCGCGGTCCAGTGCATAGAGTTCGTCGCAGCCGCCGACATGGGTTTGGCCGATGAAGATCTGTGGAAAGGTCGAGCCGGCGCCGGCGCGATCCCACATTTGCTGACGAAGCGCCGGACCTTTCGAGACATCGAACTCGGTGAATACGGCGTTCTTGCGCGTCAGCAGCGACTTGGCGGCGCTGCAATAGCCGCAGCCCGGGCGGGTGTAGATTTCAATGGTAACGGTCATATCGCGCTCTGCTTCGAGAATTAACCGACTATATGGGAGCTTTGTGGGTGTCCACAACCCGGGCGAATACCAGCACGTCGACGCCCGCGGCTTTGGCGCGCAGCAGCGCCCGCGCGCAGGCGTCGGCGGTCGCCCCCGACGTCAGAACGTCGTCGATGAGGACGACACGGCGACCCTGAATTTGTGCATTTCGGTCCGCCGCGACCTTGAACGCGCCCTGTACATTGCTGGCGCGCTGCGATCGGGACAGCCCGATCTGCTGCTGGGTGGGGCGGATACGCCGCAGCGCGTCGCCCGCAACCGGCACGCCGGCGTGCTTTTCGATCGCGCGGGCGAGTGCGCCGGATTGATTGTAGCGGCGGCTCCAGCCGCGCCGCCAGTGCAGCGGCACCGGAACCAGCAGATCGGCCCCGGCGAGCAGTTCCTTGCCGGCCCGCGCCATCCAGCGCCCCATCGCCGGCGCCAGATCGGTGCGGTCGTGGTATTTCAACGCATGCACCAGCGTGCGCGCCACGTCATCATAGCGCACCGCGGCGCGGGCGCGCGAATAGGCCGGCGGATCAGCGATCGCCTCCATCGACAGCAGGCCGGGACCCGGGTCATAGACAAAGGGAATGCCGAGCCGCGGGCAGAGCGGCGGCGCGATGAACGACAGTTTTGCCCAGCACCCGGCGCAGACGCCAACGCCGGCAACCGGTGCGCGGCAGGCGACGCACAGCGTCGGCAGCGCGACATCGAGCGCCAGCCGCGCGGCATGCGACCACACCGCGCGCAAGGTGTGGCCGAACGAACGTGGCGGTGCGGTCCCGGCTTCCATGGGCGAAGGCTAGCAGCCCGGCCATTTGTTGCTCAAGCGCCGGATTGCCAGACACGGTTGTAACGGCGTACCAAACTGGCATGGCCGCCAACCCCAACGTCGCACCAATTCTGTTCGACCGCACGCTGTTGCGCGCGCGGCGGAAGCGTGCCGAAAAGCTGGGCCCCGCAACGTTCCTGCTCGACCGCGTCGCCGAAGACATGACGGAGCGGCTGCATGCAGTGCTGCGGGAATTTGCGCGCGCAGGCGACATTGGCACGCCAGGCGATCAGGTACGAAACGCGCTGACTAAACGCGTCGGCCAACTGGCGCGCGTCGATCTGCCGGACAGCGAATCCAGGCCGCTGCCGCTCGCGCCGGAGTCCATCGACCTCGCAGTCTCCGCGCTCGCCCTTCAATTCGTCAACGATCTGCCCGGCGTGCTGGCGCAAATCCGCCGCGCGCTGAAGCCGGACGGGCTGCTGCTGGCGGCGATGATCGGTGGCGATACGCTGACCGAGCTGCGGCAGTCGTTCGCAGCCGCGGAAGCCGAGCTTGAGGGTGGAATTTCGCCGCGGGTGGCTCCATTCGCGGACCTGCGCGATGTCGGCGCGCTGCTGCAGCGCGCAGGTTTTGCGCTGCCGGTCACCGACGTCGACCGCATCGTGGTGCGCTACGACAGCGCGTTGGCGCTGATGCAGGATTTGCGGCGCATGGGCGCGACCAATGTGCTGGTGGAGCGCCGCCATGTCCCGACCCGCCGCGCCACGCTGCTGCGGACGGCGCAAGTTTACGGCGAACGATTCGCCGATCCCGACGGCCGCATCCGCGCCACCTTCGATCTTGTCTGGCTGTCGGGCTGGGCGCCGCATCAAAGCCAGCAAAAGCCGCTGCCACCGGGATCAGCGAAGGCGAGTCTGGCCGAGGCGGTGAATAAATCTACGAAGCGCGGCTGATATGTCCCGACGCTGGGCGTCATTGCCGGGCAAGTCCGGCAATGAATCACGGTCCTTCCCTCAATTCGTCGGCAGCGGGACCTGGTCGTCGATCAGCGAATCCAGCGTAGCCTTGACGTCGACCTTGGCGTCCACCACGCCGGCCTGCTGTAGCGCGAGGCCCGCGGCGAGGATGGAGTCGCGCTGCGGCGCGCCGATGCGGCTGTGGGTGAGTTCGGTGCGTTCCTTGAGCTGCTTGTCGACGACCTCGCCCGGCAGCTTGGTGACGCCGATGAAGGTTTTCTTCAGGTCGTCGTAATTGCCCAGCGAAGTTTTGCGCGCTTCCTCATAGACCGCGAGCACGCGGCGGACCGCGTCTGGATAATCCTTCAAAAACTGCTCGCGGACATTGAGGATGCCCCAGGTGTTTGCGGCCGGCTTGCGGAAGAACAGTTTGGCGCCCTCCTCCACTTCGGCCTGCGCCATCATCGGGTCAAGACCGGCCCAGGCATCGACGTCGCCGCGGATCAGCGCGGTCTTGCCGTCGGCGTGCTGCAGCAGCACCGGGGTGATGTCCTTTTCGCTCAGGCCCGCGTCGAGCAGCGCGCGCACCAGGAATATGTGCGGATCGGTGCCGCGCGTCACCGCGACGCGCTTGCCCTTGAGGTCGGCGACATTCGCGATCTTCGAATCCTTGCCCGTGACCAGCGCGGTCCATTCGGGGCGCGAATACACATAGATCGACTTGATCGGATTGCCGTTGATCTTGGCGACCAGCGCCGCGGAGCCGGCGCTCGAGCCGAAATCGATCGAGCCGGCGTTGAGGAATTCCAGCGCCTTGTTGGAGCCGGCCGATTGCACCCAGACAATGCTGATGCCGTCCTTGGCAAATTCTTTTTCCAGCAAGCCCTTCTGCTTGAGGATCATCGACACCGGATTGTAGGTCGCCCAATCGATCCGAATCTCCTTGGGCGCGTCGGCGGCGAATGCGACGCCTCGACTCAGCGCCGAGACGGCGAGGGCGGCGGCCAAAGCACGCCGTGAAATCTTGAACATTGTCATTGTCTCCGTGAATGAAGGATCAAGCAGATGGCCGGGGATGGTCAACGCCGCCGGACCATTCCGCAGCCGCGGCACATTCCAAACGTCGGAAAAATTTCTTTTACTTCAATGAGTTAATTCGATGCGTCAAGAGAGAAAATACGTACCCCGAAAGCATCCGGGCGAGAACGCGATTGCTTAAAGCCCATGAAAAGCAGCATGGACGTGCTGCCATCCCACAATGATCCGTGACAGCGCCGGCGCCGTCCGATATCCGGATACTTCATGGACAGCGTTGTGACAGAGGCCCCTCCCGAGGCCGACGAGCGTTTCGACACGGCGAGGATCACCGCCGCGGTCGACGCGCTGGCCGCAAAACACGCCGGGCACGAGGATATTTTCCGCACCCATCTCGCGCAGTTGCTAAAGGCCGAATTCATCACCGCGCGCGCGGCGACGCAGACGGTGCTGCTGAAGGACCGTCACGGCCGGCGTTGCGCCGAACGGCTGTGTTTCATCCAGGACGAGATCATCCGCATCCTGTTCGCCGCGGCGACCCGGCATCTGTATCGCTCGCCGGTTCCGACCGGCGCCGAACGGATGGCGGTGATCGCCACGGGCGGCTATGGCCGCGGGCTGATGGCGCCGGAATCCGATATCGATCTGTTGTTCATCCTGCCCTACAAGCAGACCGCCTGGGGCGAACAGGTCGCGGAAGCCATCCTGTATTGCCTGTGGGACATGGGCCTGAAGGTCGGTCACGCCACGCGGTCGGTCGATGAATCGATCCGCCAGGCGCGCGGCGACATGACCATCCGCACCGCAATCCTGGAAACCCGGTTTTTGACCGGCGACCAGCCGCTGTACGACGAACTGGTCGCGCGCTTCGACAAGGAGGTCGTGCAGGGCAGCGCCGCCGAATTCGTCACCGCGAAACTGGCCGAGCGCGAGGAGCGCCTGCGCCGCGCCGGGCAATCGCGCTATCTGGTCGAGCCCAACGTCAAGGACGGCAAGGGCGGCCTGCGCGACCTGCACACGCTGTTCTGGATCGCAAAATACGTCTATCGCGTCCGCAGCACCGCCGAACTGGTCGAGAGCGGCGTATTCGACGCGCAGGAATACCGCACCTTCCGCCGCTGCGAGGATTTTCTGTGGTCGGTTCGCTGCAACCTGCATTTTGTCAGCGGCCGCGCCGAAGAGCGGGTGTCGTTCGACATGCAGCGCGAGATCGCGGTGCGGCTGGGATACACCTCGCATCCCGGCATGCAGGACGTCGAACGCTTCATGAAGCACTATTTCCTGATCGCCAAGGACGTCGGCGACCTCACCGCGATCCTGTGCGCAAAGCTGGAGGACCAGCAGGCCAAGCCGGCGCCGGTGCTGAGCCGCATGATGGCGCGGTTTCGCCCGGGCACCAAGCAGCGGCGGGTGCCCGACAGCGACGATTTTATCGTCGACAACAACCGCATCAATCTCGCAGCCCCCGACGTCTTCAAGCACGACCCCATCAACCTGATCCGGATCTTCCGCCTGGCGCAGAAGAACAATCTCGCGTTCCACCCCGACGCCATGCGCGCGGCGACGCGGTCGCTGAAGCTGATCAACACGCAACTGCGCGAGAATCCGGAGGCCAACCGGATTTTCATGGAGATCCTGACCTCGGACGACGCCGAGATCGTGCTGCGGCGGATGAACGAGACCGGCGTGCTCGGCCGCTTCATCCGCACCTTCGGCAAGATCGTCGCGATGATGCAGTTCAACATGTACCACCACTACACGGTGGACGAGCATCTGATCCGCTGCATCGGCATCCTTCAGGAGATCGAACGCGGCGGCAACGACGAATTCATCGTAGCCTCCGACCTGATGCGCAA
>NZ_DASYMN010000093.1:0-2116 GCF_036009065.1 Bradyrhizobium sp.
AAACGCCAAGCTGTATCCGGGGCTCCCCCTCACCCGACCGCTTCGCGGTCGACCTTTCCCCAACGGGGAGAGGTGCAGCACAGCGGCCGCCGCAGCATGACCACCCGCATAGATACCCGTTTCGCCGACCTGAAAAAACAAGGCCGCGCGGCGTTCGTCACGTTTTTGATGGCGGGTGATCCCGACCTCAAGACCTCGCTCGATATCATCAGGGCGCTGCCGAAGGCCGGCGCCGATATCATCGAGATCGGCATGCCCTTTACCGATCCGATGGCGGATGGGCCTGCGATTCAGGCGAGCGGCCTGCGCGCGCTGAAGGCAGGAACGACGCTGAAGAAAACCCTCGCGCTGGTGCGCGACTTCCGCAGCGGCGATGACTTAACGCCGATCATCCTGATGGGCTACTACAACCCGATCTACATTTACGGCGTCGACAAGTTTCTGGCCGATGCCAAGGCCGCCGGCGTCGACGGGCTGATCCTGGTCGATATGCCGGCGGAAGAGGACGACGAACTCTGCATTCCCGCATTGAAGGCGGGCCTGAATTTCATCCGCCTCGCGACGCCCACCACCGACGACAGGCGGCTGCCGGCGGTGCTCGCCAATACCTCCGGCTTTGTCTATTACGTGTCGATCACCGGCATCACCGGCAGCGCATCGGCCGATACCGACCAGGTGGCGGCGGCGGTGGCGCGCATCAAGCGCCACACGCATTTGCCGGTCTGCGTCGGATTCGGGATTCGAACGCCGGATCAGGCGCGGGCGATTGCCAGCCGGGCCGACGGCGCGGTGGTCGGCACGGCACTGGTCGATGCCTTGTGCGCCAACCTCGACCCCGAGGGCCGGGCGACGGCCAGGACGGTCGGCGCGGTGGCGGACCTCGTGGCCGCATTGGCGCAGGGCGTGCGCGGGGCAAAACAGGCTGCGGAATAAGCCACAATTGCCGGCGACATAGCGCCGCGTGGCGGCTTGCCCGGCATCGCCCGGACCGCCATATTCGCAAAGCGATTTGTTATCGCAGGGAGCGAGACATGAATTGGCTCACCAGCGTCGTCCGGCCGAAAATTCGCAACATCCTGCGACGCGAAACCCCGGAGAATTTGTGGATCAAGTGCCCCGATACCGGGCAGCTGGTGTTCTACAAGGACGTCGAGAGCAACCAGTTCGTCATTCCCGGCTCGAACTATCACATGCGCATGGGCGCGGCGGCGCGGCTGAAATCGATTTTCGACAACGAGACCTGGTTCGACGTGGCGCTGCCCGAGGTTACCGCCGATCCCTTGAAATTTCGTGACGAGCGCCGCTATGCCGACCGCATCAAGGATGCGCGCGCCAAGACCGGCCTGAACGACGCCATCAAGATCGGCTACGGCAAGCTGGAGGGCGCCGCCGTTGTCATCGCGGTGCAGGACTTCGACTTCATGGGCGGCTCGCTCGGCATGGCCGCCGGCGAGGCGATCGTGCGCGGCCTTGAACTTGCGGTCGAAAAGAGATCGCCGTTCATCGTGTTTGCGGCGTCCGGCGGCGCGCGGATGCAGGAAGGCATTTTGGCGCTGATGCAATTGCCGCGCACCACCGTGGCCGTGCAGATGCTGCGCGAGGCGACGCTGCCGTATATCGTGGTGCTGACCAATCCGACCACCGGCGGCGTCACCGCGTCCTATGCCATGCTCGGCGACGTGCAGATCGCCGAGCCCGGCGCCTTGATCGGTTTTGCCGGCGCGCGGGTGATCGAACAGACCATCCGGGAAAAATTGCCGGACGGCTTTCAGCGCGCGGAATACCTGAAGGACCACGGCATGATCGACATGGTGGTGCATCGTCACGATCTGCGCCCGACCTTGGCGCGGCTGTGCCGTCTGCTGATGAAGTCGCCCGCGATCGAATCCGTTCCAAGGCCCGCGCCGGAGCCGGCCGCAACGCAGGCTTCGACCGCACCCGCTGCGGATGCGGTGCCGGCAGCACCGCAAGCGTGAACGCGCCCGCGGCCAGACCGATGCCGCCGCTCGGCGACCTGATCGCACGGCTGTCGAGGCTGCATCCCCAATCCATCGATCTCGATCTCGACAGGATGCATCGGCTGCTGCGGCGGCTGGATCATCCGGAACGCAAACTG
>NZ_DASYMN010000094.1:0-1811 GCF_036009065.1 Bradyrhizobium sp.
GGAGTTTCGTTAACTAACGAAACTGCGAATTGAGTCTAAAATCGAATCCGGATCGGCCAATCTCGAGAGGTCTGTCACGGTCAAGTTATCGGCTGGGTCAATTGCTAGCCCGCATTATTCAGCCCATTGACCCTCTCATCGCGCAAGCCGCGTTTTTGGCGTGACCGGATTGCGTTTTCGCCGCTTCCCGGACACGCCTCTTCATCACCGGCGGCAGGCCAGCGTGTGGGTTGAAGAGGGTTTGAGGTTTGCCGGGAAGGGTTTGATGTTTGGGGCGCCGCGCCCCGCCTCTTAACAGACGAGGCGCGGGATTCGTCCGAGCGCGTAATACAAAATATGTTGCGCGGGACAGGATGTCGGCAGATGCACGCGGATCATTGTTTTCATCTCGACGACGCGCGCGGCGATTTTGACGAGGCGCAGTCGCAACGTGTCGAACTGAGCGACCCGCCACATCGAACGTCTGGGCATCGACGCGCGCAGGCCCCACATGATCCAGTAGGCGCCCGCGTGCAGGAACAGGCGCAACTGGTTCGCGGTGGCGCGCGTGCATGAGGTCCGGTCCGCCGCCAGATGCGTCTTCCAGGATTTGATGTGATTTTCGGCCTGGCCGCGTCGGCAATAATCACTTTCGTAAAGCCTGCGGGCGTTGCGCTTCTTCAGATTGGTGACGACGAAGCGCGTGTCGGGCCCCTCCGCGCCGGCCTCGACGCGGGCGATGATGCGCTCGACGCGGCTCCAGCTCGCGGCCCCGTCGTAAAACTCTTTGTAACGGCGCGCCTTGCCATCCTTCGGCGCGGCCTCGTAGCGGGCTTTCACACTGGCCTCAAGATCGCCGATGTGGCGGCGCAATGTCGTGGTCGGCGCCACGCCGAGGATGTAATCGAGCCCGTTGGCGCGACAAAAATCGAGAACCTCGGGGCAGCAATAATGACTGTCGGCACGCAACATGATTTTGGTCCGCGGCCAGTTCGTGCGGATGGCGCGCAACAGGCGGCGCAGGATGGGCATGATCTCCTTGCCGCTTGGCCGTTTGGCGGGACGCAGCACGGCGGTGATGAAACGGCCCGCGCCGTCAAACACGACGATCGGCTGAAAGCCGTATTCATCATAATGCGCGTTGAACAGACGCAATTGCTGGCCGCCATGCACCGCGTCGAACGTGTCGTCGATATCGAGCGTTATGCGCCCGGGAACCTGCTGAAACGACTCGCAATAGAGATCCACCATGGCGCGGCCCAGGCGCAGCAGGGCGCGCGCATCGGGCAGGTTTTCCAGCCGCGAGATCGTCGGTTGCGAACACAGTTCGCGATCCGACGGCAAGAGATCGAGCGCCATCTTGAACATGGGATCGCAGCGCAGCGTATCGGCGTCGTTGCCGTCTTCGTAGCCCGCCGCGATCATCAGCAAACGAAAGCGCATGATAGCGGCGAGCGTGTGCGTGATCGCGTCCGGCGCGCGCGGGTCGACGAGGCAGGCGGCCATGCGATCGGCGACGCGAAGGCGTTGCTCGACCTCGCGCAAAGCCAGAAGCCCGCCATCCGACGACAGCAGACCGCCGTCGAAGTTGACGACAACCCTCTTGCCGGCAACAGGTGACAGGCCCGGCAGCGGCAACATAGGATCGTACATGGCGGGTGTGGCTTTCCTGAAACGGCGCAGTTTTGATTCGACACCAAAATCATGCGCTGAATCAGCACTTTAAGCCACATCCGCCAGCCTGGGCTGAATAATCCGGGTTAGGACCCCGGCTTCGGATCGCGTACCGAAACCCGCGTGCCATTGGTGAGCTGGAGCTGACCTTCGGTGAC
>NZ_DASYMN010000095.1:0-16090 GCF_036009065.1 Bradyrhizobium sp.
CGCAAAGGCCGTTTGGGAGGTGCTACCTATGACCGACCGTATCCAGGAATTCCTGCGCAACCGCCGCATGGAAGGCAACGACACCGAGCCGTGCCTCGTGGTCGACCTCGAAGTCGTGCGCGACAATTTTCAGACCTTTGCGAAGGCGTTGCCGGATAGCCGCGTGTTCTACGCGGTGAAGGCAAACCCGGCGCCGGAGGTGCTGTCGCTGCTGGCCTCGATGGGCTCGTGCTTCGACTGCGCTGGCGTGGCCGAGATCCAGATGGCGCTGGCCGCGGGTGCCACCCCCGACCGCGTCTCCTATGGCAACACCATCAAGAAAGAGCGGGATATCGCGCGCGCGTTCGCGCTCGGCATCCGGCTGTTCGCGGTCGATTGCTCGGCCGAGGTCGAGAAGATCGCCCGCGCCGCCCCCGGCGCGAAGGTGTTCTGCCGCATTCTCTATGACTGCGCCGGCGCCGAGTGGCCGCTGTCGCGAAAGTTCGGCTGCGATCCGGAGATGGCGGTCGACGTGCTCGACCTCGCCAAGCGTCTCGGTCTCGAGCCATGCGGCATCTCGTTCCATGTAGGTTCCCAGCAGCGCAAGGTGAAGGCGTGGGACCGCGCGCTGGCGATGGCGTCGAGCGTGTTCCGCGACTGCGCGGAGCGCGGCATCAACCTCACCATGGTCAACATGGGCGGCGGGTTCCCGACGCGGTACCTGAAGGATGTTCCTCCGGTCGTGCAGTACGGCCGGTCGATCTTCCGCGCGCTGCGCAGGCATTTCGGCAACCAGATCCCGGAGACCATCATCGAGCCGGGCCGCGGCATGGTCGGCAACGCCGGCATCATCGAGACCGAAGTCGTTCTGATCTCGAAGAAGAGCGACGAGGACGATGCGCGCTGGGTGTACCTGGACATCGGCAAGTTCGGCGGTCTCGCCGAGACCATGGACGAGTCGATCCGTTATGCGATCAAAACCCCGCATGACGGCGCGGAGATGGCCCCGTGCATTCTCGCCGGGCCGACCTGCGATTCGGCCGACGTCTTGTACGAGAAGGCGCCGTACCCGCTGCCGGTCACGCTGGAGATCGGCGACAAGCTGCTGATCGAGGGCACCGGGGCGTATACCTCGACCTACTCGTCGGTCGCCTTCAACGGCATCCCGCCGCTGAAGACGTACCACATCTGAATCTCCGAGGACCCTCACCCGGCACGCCGCTGACGCGGCGTGCCGACCTCTCCCTTGCAGGGAGAGGTGAGCAATGCGCGCCTTCACCTCTCCCCGGAGGGGAGAGGTCGCGAGCGAAGCGAGCGGGTGAGGGGCCGCCACCACCACGGCGTCATACGCGGGCTTGACCCGCGTATCCATCCATCTTCGAGAAGAGTCGTTGAAGAAGAATGGATTGCCGGGTCAAGCCCGGCAATGACGATTGAAAGTACGTGCAAGGACTGACGTGCCATGACTGCTTTGCGGAAGACCACCGTTGCCCTCAACTCCGAGGCCGCTCCGTTCGCGATCCGCGGCGAGTGCGCCTCGGACGTTGCTGCGCGCGAAGCGCTGCTGGATGCCTGCTTCGGCGCCAACCGCCATGCCCGCACCTGCCAGCGGCTGCGCGACGGACGCGCGCCCGCCGAAGGCCTTGCCCTGTCGGTCGTGCGCCGGGGACGGCTGGTCGGGACCGTGCGGTTGTGGCACGTCAGCGCCGGGGGCAAGCCTGCGCTGATGCTCGGCCCGATCGCGGTCGATCCGTCTTGCCGCAGGCTCGGTGTCGGCGCCGCGCTGATGAGCCATGCCCTGTCAGCCGCCAAAGCGCGCGGCCATGGCGCCGTGATCCTGCTCGGCGACGCGGCCTATTATGAGCGCTTCGGCTTCTCGGTGCTCAAGACCGGCAACCTGTCCCTGCCCGGCCCGTTCGAGCGCGAGCGGCTGCTTGGCCTCGAACTGCGCGATGGCGCGCTCGACGACGCCTGCGGGCTGATCGTGCCCACGGGGCCGATGGCCCCTGTCCACCAAAACAACCTCAACCGTCATCCTGAGGTGGCCGCGCTCTTGCGCGGCCCTCGAAGGATGGCCGCAAGCACTGCCCGCTGCTGATCCTTCGAGGCTCGCCGCTACGCGGCGAGCACCTCAGGATGACGGCAGAGAAAGTGGAAGCGCGTCACGCGCGGCTTGATTTAGCCCGTCAAGTATAGTCTTGAAGCCACGCGGCCCGCGCGGCTGGACCCCTGTTTGCCTGTCGTTTTTCGGAGATTGACGCATGACCACCCCCTCCACGCAAATCCATGCAAAGATTTCCGGCCCCATCGTGATGATCGGCTTCGGCTCGATCGGCAAAGGCACGCTGCCGCTGATCGAGCGGCATTTCGACTACGACAAGTCGCGCATGGTCATCGTCGATCCGCATGAGGACGGCGAGATCGCCAAACGGCATGGCGTGCGCTTCATCAAACAGGCGATCACCAAAGACAATTACCGCGAGGTGCTGGTGCCGCTGCTCACCGAAGGCGGCGGCCAGGGATTCTGCGTCAACCTGTCGGTGGACACCTCCTCGGTCGACATCATGTCGCTGTGCCGCGAGATCGGCGCGCTCTATATCGACACCGTGGTCGAGCCGTGGCTCGGCTTCTATTTCGACAAGAGCGCCGGCCCCGAGAAACGCTCCAACTACGCGCTGCGCGAAACCCTGCTCGCGGCAAAACACAAGAGCCCGGGCGGGCCGACCGCGGTCTCCACCTGCGGCGCCAATCCGGGCATGGTGTCGTGGTTCGTCAAGCAGGCGCTGCTCGACATCGCCCGCGATACCAACACCGAATTCAACGAGCCGAAGAGCCGCGAGGGCTGGGCCCAGCTCGCCCAAAAACTCGGCGTCAAGGGCATCCACATCGCCGAGCGCGACACCCAGCGCTCCAAGAAGCCGAAGCCGATGAACGTGTTCGTCAACACCTGGTCGGTGGAAGGTTTTGTGTCCGAGGGCATGCAGCCGGCCGAGCTCGGCTGGGGCACCCACGAAAAATGGATGCCGGACAACGGCCGCACCCACGAGCACGGCTGCGGCGCCGCGATCTATCTGCTGCAGCCCGGCGCCAACACCCGCGTGCGCTCCTGGTGCCCGACCCCGGGAGCGCAATACGGCTTCCTCGTCACCCACAACGAGTCGATCTCGATCGCGGATTATTTCACCGTGCGCGACGGCCAGAACGTGATCTATCGCCCGACCTGCCATTACGCCTATCACCCGGCCAACGACGCCGTGCTGTCGCTGCACGAGATGTTCGGCGCGACGGGGCGGATGCAGCCGAGTTGGCACATTCTGGATGAGAACGAGATCGAGGACGGCATCGACGAGCTCGGCGTGCTGATCTACGGCCACGCCAAAAACGCCTACTGGTACGGCTCGCAGCTTTCCATCGAGGAAACCCGGCAGATCGCGCCCTACCAGAACGCCACCGGCATGCAGGTGTCCTCCGCCGTGCTGGCCGGCATGGTGTGGGCGCTGGAAAACCCCAACGAAGGCATCGTCGAAGCCGACGAGATGGATTTTGGGCGCTGCCTGGAAATCCAGCGGCCGTATCTCGGCCCGGTGAAGGGGTTTTACACCGACTGGACGCCGCTGACGGATCGGCCGGGATTGTTTCCGGAGGATATCGATACGAGCGATCCCTGGCAGTTCAGGAACGTGCTGGTGCGGTGAATCCACCGTCGCCTGTAGCCCGCATGAGCGCAGCGACATGCGGGACCACCCCCTCCGCGCGACAAGAATCCCGGATATCGCTACGCTCATCCGGGCTACGAAGCTACTATCCCGCCTTGCGATGCGCTTCGTAATAGCGCCGCAAGACGGTATTGATACGCGTCTGATAACCTTTGCCTTGCGACTTGAACCAGCCAAGAACGTCGTTATCGAGCTTGATGCCGACCGCCACCTTCCGGGGATGAATAACCTCGGCGATGGCCCATTCCGCATCGGTCATGGGACGACCGTCGCGATCCTTCATGGCGATGGCGTCCGTCTGGACCGCAGTCTGCCGATCGAGACGCTTCCAGTCCGTCTTGCCCTTCAGCGGCACCAAGGTGCCATCCGCTTTCTTTTGGTAGGGCCGGCCGTCGACCAGCACGGCGCGTGGTTTAGCCTTGTTCATAGCGCCGCTGCTCCCGTTGGTTGGCTTTTCGCGCAGAAATTATCCGGAGAATCTCGCCACGTTCGGTAAAGGTGATGTGGAAGACACGTCCGTTGACTTTGGCGAGCATGTTGTAGCGAACCTCGCCGTAGTCCTTCCGGTCATCCCTGACCACCTTCCTGGCAGGATCGATAAAGCCGACCAACACATCGGCGAAATCTACCGCGGTCGGCGATATTCTTCTGCACTTGGCCGGATTCCAGTCGAACTCCATATCCAAATATAGATTTGTATAGACTTTTATCGAGCCTTTTGTCTAGATGCGACGGTGAAGCATAATCCGCCACACTGCCGGAGACGCAGCGCTACGCTTCGCTGTTGCGCCCTACGGCTCTAAATGCCTAACGTGCCCGGCGTCGGGGGTGACGCGCGCGAGGGCGGCGGCGGCGTCGGAATCTCCCGAATCTGTGGCGGTTGTGTCGAGGGCGGCGGCGCGCCCAACGCATCGAGCGCGCACCTGCTGATCCGGGCCTTGTCTGTGTCCAGGATGCAGGCGGGAAGCGTGGTGGTGCCCATCGAAAGCTTGTTATCGGTCACCGACACCGTGTAACCGAGCCTCTCGCCGGGATGAAACGCGATCCCGGACCATGATCGAATGGTGTTGTCCTTCTTCTTGTGCGTCTGCCGCACCATCTCGTCCGTGCAGGGCGCAAAGTCGGTGATGACCTCCGGCTGGCTCGCTTGTCCCGCAAAGAAGATTAGCGGGCGCATGCTGCAGCCGGTGGCTTGTTTGAGGAAGAATATGAATAGCCCGAACTGGCCGTCGCCGTTGACATTGGCGAGGTAGAAATCCTTGGCATTTTCGAAAGTCCGGAACACGCGGCCGTTCAGTTGCAGGGTCGCCTTGCCGGTCGAAAGATTGAGAAAGGTTACGATCTTCTGGTCCGCGAAGGCGCCGGCGCCGGTCGGCAGTCCGAGGTTGCCGGAACCGATAGCCTCTGCAATCATTGCCTGGTGACATTCGTCTTTTGACGTCGGTGCGAACAGACAGGGCCGTGCCTTGACATCCCGGGTCGACAGCCTTTCGTCCTTGCTGAACGCAACCCGCGCAGTGGCGCGGTCATCGCGATATGCGATAGCATACCAGGTTGTCCACGTCGGCCGGCGCTGTAGCGACAAGGTGAGCCGGTCGTTGCAGGCTCCGAAATCGGACAGCACCGCGTTCTTTCCTGCATCGGCAGGCAGGGAGATCTGGACAAACACATAAGAGCCACAGCCGGCAACGGTTTTGATATGCAGGTAAAAAAGGACTGAGGTCGCGAGCTCGGCCGTGGTGATCTGGCCGATTTGGGCTATGTCCGCCTTGGCCAGGATCTCGCGACCGTCGAGGCGGATTGAGGCCCGACGTGTCGCCTCGTCCAGAAATATCGTCAACCGATGGCCTTTGTAGAAGGACTCGCCGTTAGGTTTTCGCGGCTCGGCTGTGTTCGCCGCCAGGCACATGATCGACACCAGCACCACGGCCGCGCCGATGATGGCACGCGCCATCCACCCAACCATTGCCTGATGCCATCGAGCAACCGTCTCAGACATTTCCCGCCCTCTGCCCGCCCCGCAAGGTTTGAACAATAGGCCTTGGAAATCAAGACAATCATAGCGCGAAGGCGGCAATTCGCGCTATCGCGAATTTGCTGGAATCCCAAGCTGGTTCTAGCGACGGATGTCTATCTTTCCTTAATCGGCGCGGCGGTCTTCTCTGCCGGAGCCGGCGGCAGGGCCGGCGTGACGCCGGCCTTCTGCGCATCCGCATCCGGGCGCGCGGGCTCCGGCGGAACGGCGCCAGGCCGCGTGCCGGTCGTCGACGGCTCGGCGGGCGCGGACGGCTTGGTCTCCGCGCCCGGCGTGGACTGCAGTGGCTGCGTCGCCTGCGCCATCTGCTGGTGGCGCACGGTCAGAAGCTGGGCGCCGGAAATGCCGAACATAGCCCCGCCTGCGACCACCATCACGCTCGCGAGCAGCATATCCCTTCGATATGAGCGTTTCCTGTCCTCGGGAGTCATGGCTTCACCCTGATTTTGTTCAGGGATTCAACGGGCGGGGGAACACAAGGTTCCAAAGGTTAGAAAAGGGACTAATCCCTGGTTGGGTCGTCGGCGCAATATCGGCTACGCCGCCCAAAACTCTACCTTGCGACTGGGTTCCATCTTCCTGTATTAGGAGAACGCCAACGCTCCTTGCTATTGATGCTTCTAACGAAGCGTTCGTGAGAGCAGTGTAAGACTCTCAAAAAAAGGAGCCTGATGAGTGCGCTCGTGCGTGAAGTGCAAGCCGCGCTACGAAATAAAACTTCGTGACGGGCAAAGGCCGTCACGAAAAAAACGGCGCGAAGAAAATCCTAGCCATGACAGATGAAGAATTAAAAAAGAGAATCGGGAAGCTTGAGGCAATTAACCAAGCGCTTCTCACCAATCTTGTTGATCTCTACGGAACCCTCGTTGCGCTATGGACTCCCGGAAATCTAAGCAAAGAAGATAACGAGGAAATTTCAAAAAAATTGAAAGATACGAGCAAGTCTCTCCAGGCTGTTATGGATACTAACACCGGCAAGAAATCACAATGACCAACGATGATTTCATGCAAAAACGTCTAGCTCAGATGCTTGAGGAGGCGCGAAGAAAAGAGCGCTCTACTCCTCCCGGCGGAAGAGGAGAAGGACCACCGGAAATGCCCAACGATAGAGTTAGCAAGCTCGAAGGAGCTATGGACGGGTTGCGGCACAATCAAACTATCCTGCTTGGCGCCGTTGGGCTTGTTCTCACTGTTTTGATTGGTTTTGGTTTTTTTGGGATGAACCAACTCAATCAATTAAATGCTCGCGTCAATGAACTGCCGGCGAAAGTGGGCGCGGATATTCGCGACCTGACCAAAACTCTGTCAGAGGCGATTACTGCCTCCAAGCAGCAACCGCCTCAGATCATTTTAATGCCTACGCCCCAGATACCTCAGGCGTCCGAACCATCCAAGCAATGACGTTTTTCGCCGTGCCCGAAAGCGCTTAGCGGCCTAATCCTTGTTTCTGACCTTAATCAGTCGGCCGGTACGTCAAGCGCTTGTCCTCGATAACCTTGAGCGCTTTCGCCATCCTTCCGCACGCTAACCTAAGGCCGGAGCGATTGTAGCGGGACTGAAATTCCGTGAGATAGCGCTGCAAGTGCTGTTCGCCGCAACCGTATAGGTACGCGCATCTCGCGCTTGAACACCCAAAGAAGTTCTCGACGTTGTTCGTGGTGAAGCTCATCTTGTTCACTCGAGAGCAGCATGCATCGTGTTGGGGGATCGTCGAACGCCTTGCCGATATAGGTGTAGAGAGCTCGGAGTAGTTCGACGCGTTTCCGACCACCATGAGATCGATATCGCTGCGTGCGTATCCGTGCCCTTTGCCACCGAGCCGTATACGAACGCGGCCTTGATCTTGCCAGCGAACGGCTCAAGCGATTTTCGAAGCGGCTCCGGTCAAGGCGCCTCAAAGCTCCAGCAGTCCCGCCTCGCCATCCTCCGCCGCAAATGCCAGCATCGTGCCCTTGCCATTCCACGCCAGCGCCGACACCGGCTCGCCGCCGTTCCTGCGCACCAGGATTTCGGCGCCGTCGTTGATCCGCACCATCAGGATGGTGCCGTCGCTGTAGCCGGCCGCAAAAATGTCCTGCTTCGGGTGGCAGGCGACCTGGGTGACGCGGGCCTGCAGCGGCGCCAGCATTGCCGGCTGCTTGCCCATCGGGCCGTCCTTGCTGGCGAACGGCCACAGGATCACGGTGTCGGCGCCGGAGGTGGCAAGCGATTTGCCGCCGGCGCTCCAGGACAGCGAGCGGACGCGGCCGGGATAGCCGGTCATGCGCATGTGCCGGTTATCGGCCAGCCGCCAGCCGTGCAGCGCCGGCTCGTGCATGGAGGTGACCAGAAACTTGTTGTCGGGGCTGAACACCACGCCGAGATGCGAGCCCGCCCATTCGAGAAATTGCGCGCTGCCCGCCATGTTGGGAAACCACAGCGTGACGCCGTTGTAATGCGCGATCGCGAGCCGCGTCCCCTTCGGCGCGAACGCCAGCCCGCCGACGGTCGACGGCACTTCGAAGGGCTTTTCCTCGCCCTTGGCGCTGCGCACGGTGGCGACCTTGCCGGCCGACCATGCCACCGCGCCGTCGGGATGCAGCGCGACATTGTCGATCCAGCGCCGTTTTGGGTCGGTGGCGAGCGTCTTCAGTACGCCTTCGGCATCGAGGGACACCACCTTGCCGTCATCGCCGCCCATCACGATGCGCTCGCCATCGCAGGCCACGCACAGGACGCCGCCGCCGTGCACCGCGACGCGCGAGATGTCGCCCGCGCCGTTCACCAGCGCGACGTTCTCCTCGGCGCCGACAAAGGCCGCCTTGTCGCCGAGGAAATGCACCGCGATGACGGGCGCGCCGATCGCGACCGGCCGTACCTTGTCGGTGACCGAGACGATGGAGGCGGACTTATCGGACGGATCGAACTCTTTCATCACGTGACGATGCAGTTCTCAAACCCGTCGCGGATGGTCTGCTCGGGAAGTTCACGGCCGATGAAGACGAGACGGCTCTCGCGCGGCTCGCCGTCTTTCCAGGCGCGCTGATGATCGCCTTCCAGCATCATGTGCACGCCCTGAAACACGTAGCGATCATTGTCGCCGGTGAAGGCGAGAATGCCCTTGGAGCGCAAGATCTTCTGGCCCTCGCTGGCGACGAGCTGCTGCAGCCATGGCATGAATTTGGTGGCGTCCAGCGGTTTCTCCGAGCGCAGCGACAGCGATTGCATCTCCTCGTCGTGATAGTGCTTCAACCCGCCATGGCTATGGGCATGATCGTGATCGTGATGGTGGTCGTGATCGTGATGATGGCCATGATCGTGTCCGTCGCCCGCGTCGAGAAATTCCGGCTCGATCTCGAGGATGCGATCGAGATCGAACGCGCCGCGCTCCAGCACGTCCGACAGCGCGACCTGGCAGCGTTCGGTGCGATGCAGCTTTGCATACGGATTGATGCCGCGAATCCGCGCCTCAACCTCCGCAAGCTCCGCCTTGGAGACGAGATCGGTCTTGTTGAGCACGATGACGTCGGCGAACGCGATCTGGTTCTTGGCTTCCGGCGCGTCCTTCAAGCGGTCGCTGAGCCATTTGGCGTCCGCCACCGTCACTACCGCATCCAGCCGCGCATTCTTCTGCACGTCCTCGTCGACGAAAAACGTCTGCGCCACCGGCGCGGGGTCGGCAAGGCCGGTGGTCTCGACGATGATGGCGTCGAACTTGCCCTTGCGCTTCATCAGCCCGTCGAGAATCCGCACGAGGTCGCCGCGCACCGTGCAGCAGACGCAGCCATTGTTCATCTCGAACACTTCTTCATCCGCGCCGATGATCAAATCGTTGTCGATGCCGATCTCGCCGAATTCGTTGACGATCACGGCGTATTTCTTGCCGTGGTTTTCCGACAGGATGCGGTTGAGCAGCGTGGTCTTGCCGGCGCCGAGATAGCCGGTCAGCACGGTCACGGGAATTTTCTCAGAAGCAGGAGACGGCATTCGGTAGGCACTCCAAGCGATACGTCATCCTGAGCAGCGCGCTCTTGCGCGCGTCTCGAAGGATGAGACGGGAATCGTGGCCATCCTTCGAGACGCCCGCCTGCGGCGGGCTGCTCAGGATGACGCGGGGCGAGCGCAAGTTAATTCAGCGCACTGGTCAGGGCCCTTATATTGTGCCTGACCATGTCAATGTAAGTGGGGGCGTTGCCGTTTTCGGCCGTCAGGCTGTCGGAAACCAGCGTTCCACCGATCCTCGCGCCGGTTTCGGCCGATATCCGGCGCATCAGCCGCGGGTCGCTGATGTTTTCCAGAAAAACCGCCGGAATTTTCGCGCGCCTGATCTGCGTGATAATAGCCGCGATATCGCGTGCGCTCGGCTCGGATTCGGTGGATACGCCCTGCGGCGCGATGAAGGCGATGCCGTAGGCGGCGGCGAAATAGCCGAAGGCATCGTGGCTGGAAATCACCTTGCGCCGCGGCTCCGGGATTTGCGCCACCGCATCGCGCACCTCGCGATCCAGCGCATCGAGTTTCGCCAGATACGTGTCCGCATTGGCGCGATACGTCGGCGCACCAGCCTGATCGGCGGCGATCAACGCATCGCGGATATTGGCGACATAGATCCTGGCGTTCGCGACCGACTGCCATGCATGCGGATCGGCATCGGAGCCGAGCTTGCGCGGCGCGATGCCGTTGGTCGCCGTGACGGTCGCGGCTTTGCCGCCGGACGATTGCACCAGCCGCGGCAGCCAGCCTTCGAGGCCGAGGCCGTTGATGATGACCAGCTTTGCATCCGCGATCTTTTTCGCGTCTGTCGGCGCCGGTGTGTAGACGTGCACGTCGCTGTCGGGTCCGACCAGCGTTGTGATGTTGACCCGATCGCCGCCGACATTGTTCGCGAAATCGCCGAGAATCGAGAAACTCGCGACGACATTGATTTTTTCCTGCGCGCGCGAGGGGATGACCGTCATGACGGCCGCGGCGACCACGCAGAGTGCCGCAACACAAAAGCGCCACTGGTTCGTCGCAGTCATGCCTCCAGATGTTTACCTGGAAACATCATGCGCACCAAGCCGCTGACGTTGCCGAACAAGACCGAAAAAACGTACAGCACAGCAGCTACCAGGATGATCGCCGGTCCCGACGGCACCTTGGTCTGAAACGACAGCACCAGTCCCGCATATCCCGAAACGATCGCGCTTGCGACCGCGATGCTGATCATGCCGGTGATGTCGCGCGACCAGAACCGCGCGATGCCGGCCGGCAGGATCATCAGCCCCACCGCGAGCAACGTGCCGAGCGCGTGAAAGCCGTTGACCAGGTTGATCACGACGAGCGCGAGAAACGCCAGATGCGCGGGAGCGCCGGCGCGGCTCACGGTGCGCAAAAACACCGGATCGACGCATTCGATCACCAGCGGGCGATAGATCACCGCCAGCACGATCAGCGTGATGGTGGCGTTGAAAGCGATCACCAGCAGGGTCTGGTCGTCCATTGCCAGGATGTTGCCGAACAGCACGTGCAGCAAATCGATGTTGGTGCCCTTGATCGAGACGATGGTGACGCCCAGCGCCAGCGACACCAGATAGAACGCCGCCAGCGAGGCGTCTTCTTTCAATTCGGTGGTGCGCGCGACGACGCCCGCGAGAATCGCCACCGTAAAACCTGCGATCAATCCGCCCAATGTCATCGCCAACAGATTGAGGCCCGACAGCAGAAATCCGATCGCCGCACCCGGCAGGATCGCATGCGCCATGGCATCGCCGACCAGGCTCATCCGCCGCAGCATCAAGAACACGCCGATCGGCGCGCCGCCCAGCGCCAGCGCGATCACGCCGGCCAGCGCCCGGCGCATGAATTCGAATTCAGTGAAGGGCGCGATCAGCGCGTCGTAAATCGCCGCCATTACGCGGCCTGCGAGGGCATTGCGTCCACGGCGCAGGCGGCGGCGCTGTCGTCGAAGGCCTCGCACATCCGCCGCGCTTCGAGCAGATTCTCCGCGGTCAATACCTGCGCGGTCGCGCCCCATGCCACCGGCGTGCGCGCCAGCAGCAGGGTGTCGGGAAAATTGGCGCGCACCAGATCCATGTCATGCAGCGCCGCCAGCACCGTGCGCTTTTCGCTGTGCCAGCGCCGCACCAGCGCCAGCAGGTCGGCCGAGGTCTTGGCGTCGATGGCGTTGAACGGCTCGTCCAGCACGATCACGCGCGCGTTCTGCAGCAGCACCCGCGCGAACAGCATGCGCTGCATCTGGCCGCCCGACAGCGTGCCGATGCTGCGGTTCTCAAAACCATTAAGGCCGACCGCCGCAAGCGCCTGCGCGATTCTGTCCCGCGCACCCTTGCCCATGCCGCCGAACAGGCCGGTGCTGCGCCAAAGGCCGGTGCCGACGAAATCGAACACCGAGATTGGAAAGCTGCGGTCGATGTCCACCGTCTGCGGCAGGTAGGCGATGTCGCGCGCGTCGAGACCGCTCAAGCCGATCGAGCCCGCGAGCGGCTTGAGAATTCCGACGATGCCGCGAAACAGCGTCGACTTGCCGGCGCCGTTCGGGCCGACGATGGCGATCAACGCGCCCGGCACGATCTCGCCGCTTAGATGATGCACGGCCGGATGCCGGTCGTAGCCCAGCGTGACATCGCGGAATTGCAGGGCCATGCTCACCTCATCGCCAGCAGCACGACGGCCCACAGACCGGCGCTGACCGCCAGCGCCGCGCCAAGCCGCGAAACAAGGGTCATGCGCAGGATCGACCAGGGTGCCGCCTGCGGCGGATGCGGCGATGCCGGTCCGTGGCCATGCGCATGGCCATGGCCGTAGGAATGAGGGTCAGGCATCGCGAAATGTTATATTATAACATCACGCCTGTCCACCGCGCGCGTGGCAGCTATGGCCTCCCAATGACCATGGCGATGGCCGCCGCCAAAAACGGAAACGGCAGCGACACCGCCGCGCGGAACCAGACAAATCGTGCCGGCATAAAGGGAATTTCCCACAGGATCAGGCGCTGGAAGGCGAACAGCGCCCAGGCGACCACATAGGCGATCACCTGCGGCGCGCCGCCGCCGCTCTTCAAGGCAACCGCGCCGATCGAAAATCCGACGACCGGTCCGCCCGGCGTCGCAGCGCCTGCGATCACGGCGGCCAGTACGCCCGACCAGCCGCTGTCCGGACCGAGCCAGCCGGTGATGACCTCGGGCGGAATGATCGCGGCGATGTATCCCGAGCCGATCACACCGAGTGCGATGCGCGGCACGATATTGACGAAATCCATGGTGCCTTCGCGCGCCGACGACACCAGCACGGCTCGGCCGCGCTGCCATACCATGAAGCCCAGCGCAGCGACCGAGCCCCACAGAATGATGTCGATGATCAGCGCGCTCACGGCGCACCCTTCGGATAGATCCGGACATAAACAAAACGCCCGAGCGCGCCGGCGAGAATCGGCAGCGGCAGCGAGATCACGATGCGCCACAGCGTGAAGTCGGTCCCCATGATCGGCAATTCCCAGGCGACGGCGCGGCCGTATCCGATCAAGGTCCAGCTCACCACCATGGCGATGGTCGCGCCGAAATCGGCGCCGACGGTCAGCAGTGCGCTTGCCACCGGATAAGCGGTGAAGGGACCGCCGGGCAGGATCGCGCCGAACGCGGCGCCGATCAGCAGTCCTTTCAAACCGGATTTCGGCCCCAGTGATCTCGATACCTTCTCGTGCGGCAGGATCTCGGTGATGAACGCGCCGAGCAGGCATCCGGCCAGCACGCGCGGCAGGATGCCGCCGAACAGCGCGAGGTCATGCTTTAGAATTTCCCATACGCCGTCGGCGCCGTCGCGCCGCCAGACCAGCGCCGCGCTGATGGCGACCAGCAGCGCAATCGAGATGGTCGACCAGCCGACCGGCTTGCGGATGCGTCGCGGAGGCGGCTCGGACTCCGTAGCGTCGCCGGTATCCGGCGCCCGGTCTTTGAAGGGAGGGTCTGGCAAGTTCACGCCAGGTGCCGCACCAGCACAAGTCCAGCGAACAGGCCCGCGATCGAGAACACTACCGATCCCAGTACGTAGAACGATGCAAGGCCGATCTCGCCACGCTCATAAAGCAAGACCGCATCCAGCGAGTACGCCGAGAACGTGGTGTAGCCGCCGAGAACGCCGGTCATCAGGAACAGGCGCCATGGCTGCGACGCCTCGCCCTTGAACGCCAGATAGCCGGCGATCAGGCCCATCACGGTCGAGCCGGTGATGTTGATGATGAAGGTGTGGTATGGAAAGGCCGTTCCGAGATGGCGCGCGCTGACCGCGTTGATGATATGGCGAAGCGTCGAACCGAGACCGCCGCCGATAAAGACCAAAAGATAGTTCATCGCCTACCCGCATCGCCAGGACCGGATGGCCGGCTGCGTAGGTTTAGCCGCAAGCCTTCAATCCCTGCAAGGATCAAGCATCGACCGCACAACGGAAAAGGGCGGCAGCCGAAGCTACCGCCCTCAAATTTCCGCCTAACGATCAGGCCTTTGCGAGCAGCTGGTCGACGTATTCCCAGTTCACCAGATGATCGACAAACGCCTTCAGGTAATCCGGGCGGCGGTTGCGGTAGTCGATGTAATAGGAATGCTCCCATACGTCGACGCCGAGGATCGGCGTGGCGCCATGCACCAGGGGATTTTCGCCGTTCGGGGTCTTGGAGATTTCGAGCTTGCCGTTCTTCACCGACAGCCAGGCCCAGCCTGAGCCGAACTGGCCGACGCCGGCGGCGGCAAAATCGGTCTTGAATTTCTCCAGCCCGCCGAGGTCCTCGTCGATCTTCTTGGCGAGCTTGGCGGGGAGCTTGCTGCCACCGCCATTGGGCTTCATCCAGTTCCAGAAATGCAGATGGTTGTAGTGCTGGCCGGCGTTGTTGAAGACCGCCGGGTTCTTGCCGAACGAGCCTTTCACGATTTCCTCGAGAGACTTGCCCTCGAATTCCGTCCCCTTGATCGCGTTGTTGCCATTGGTGACGTAAGCCTGATGATGCTTATCGTGATGATATTCCAAGGTTTCCTTGGACATATGGGGCGCGAGGGCGTCGTGGGCATAGGGCAGGTCGGGAAGCGTGAAGGTCATGGGGGATGTCCGGGAATGATGGGAGACGGTGGTTTAACGGGACCCCTTATAGAAGGTTCCACGGCCGTTAAATACAGCAATGTGGCGCCGATCAAGCCGCGTTTGGCAATGCGCTGTCGATCGCTTCCCGGCGCTGCGGCGGACGGACATTCATCAGCATCTGGAAGGCGCCGGCGATCAACCCGATCAACACCGCCGCCTTCCAGGCCGCGTCGTAGCTGCCGAGCCGGTCATAGATCAGGCCGCCGCCCCATGCGCCCATGAACGATCCCGCCTGATGACTGAGGAAGGCGATCCCGGTGAGGGTCGCCATGAAGCGCAGCCCGAACAGCTGCGCCACCAGCCCGTTGACCAGCGGCACCACGCCGAGCCACAGCGTTCCCATCACCGCGGCAAACGCCATGGTCGATGCGGGCGTCGCCGGAAAGGTGAAATAAGCGGCGATCGCCAGCGAGCGCACGATGTAAATGCCCCCCAGCAGCACCTGCTTGGGATAGCGTCCGCCGAGCCAGCCGAAGGCGTAGGAGCCGATCACGTTGAACAGCCCGATGATGGCCAGCGCCGTGGCGCCCAGGGATGGATCGAGGCCGCATATCGACAGATAATTCGGCAGGTGCGTGGTGATGAACACCAGTTGCAGCCCGCAAACGAAAAACGCGATCGACATCACGACGAAGCCGGAATGGCCGAGCGCGGATTGCACGACCGTGCCGATCGACTGCTCGATATCGTCGGACGTTTCGATTTCGATGTTGTCGGCGCGGCCGGCGAAGATTGCCGCCGGCAGCATCACCGCGACCAGACCGAGAAAGCCGATCAGCGCAACCTGCCAGCCCGCCGTGGTAATGAGGGTTTGCGCGAGCGGCGAGGCGATCACAAGGCCGAGCGATCCCGCCGCCGACACGGCACCCATTGCGACGCTGCGCTTGGCCGCCGATACCGTGCGCGATGTCACCGTCATCGTCATGCTGGAAGCCGTGCAGGACAATGCGAGGCCGATGCAAAGGCCGCAGCCGATGGTGAAAACCAGCGCCGAGGTCGAAATCATCATGACCAGCAGCCCGGCGGCATAGATCAGAACCCCGGCGATCATCACGTAGCGCGCGCCAAAACGATCGGCGAGCACGCCGACCATGGGCTGCGAAACGCCCCAGACCACGTTCTGCAACGCGGTCGCCAGCGAGAAGTCTGCGGTGGTGATCGCGGTGTCGTGAAGGATCGATGGCTGAAACAGGCCAAAGCTCTGCCGCATGCCCATGGCGAGGCTTAGCAGAATGGCCGCTCCGGCCAGAAT
>NZ_DASYMN010000096.1:0-4100 GCF_036009065.1 Bradyrhizobium sp.
GATCTTGTTGGACAGATAGGAGGCGTGGTCGGTCAGCGAGGCGACGTCGCGCTGCATGGTTTTCAGCTGCTCGCGCATGTCCTTCGACCATTTGACGCCGTCGACCGCGGCGGCCACGAACGTCACCACGCGTCCGACCGAAACCAGGCTTTCGCGGACTTTCGAGGTCAAATCCCCCTTGCGGCCGATCTTGATCAGGATGTCGGAATAGCGCTTGGCCTGGCCGCTGCGCGAAGCCCCCTCGGGCTCGAAAATGTCGTGGCTGACCTCGTCAACGTCGGCGCCGGCGCGCTCCAGGATGTCGGCGCAACGGTCGATCACCGCGTCGAGCAATTCCAAAAGCACGGTCTCGCCGTTGATCCCGGGCGCGCAACTCCGCGCCAGCTTGTTCTCCACCAGCGTGAACGGTTTCGGCAGATCGTAGCGCACCGTCACCAGGCGGTGGCCGGCGAGGATGAACGTCACCGGCGTGATCCGCGGCGATTGGGTATCGGCCGCGCACATCAGCGTCGCCGTCATGTAGCGCGCGCCGTTTTCGACATAAAGCCGGCTCGAAATCTCGATCTCCTGCATGTCCTCCCGGGTCGGCACCGCGATGCCGGCCAGCTTTTCCACCGCGCGGTCCTCTTCGGTGGTCGGCTTGACCAGATCGATCCACACAGCAGCCTCCGGCAACGCCGCGAAATCGACCGGCTCGATTTTTTTCAGCGCGAAGGCGGCGGGAGCATAGACCGAAAGCATGCGGAAACTCCGGGACCGGCGACGCAAGGGTCAGACCGCGGACATGGCATCCCGTCAGTGCTCCATTTCGTTCGCTTTTGGCAAGCACTTCCCACCGCCGATTAACCCCATTTGCGGCGATGAGGTGGCAGGGAAGTGGCCGTGCTTCGGCAGGTGGTTTACGACTGCTTAAAAACTGGCCCAAATCCCGAAAAGTAGCGGCAGAAAAGACACAGCCAGCGTCCCGCATCGCGGCAGAGGCATGTAAGTACTGGAATTATGGCGGATTTCGACGATACTGGGGCTTAACAGAATCGTGGCTTTTGAGGCGCAAGTTGACGCGTCCTGATTTGATCCAGGTGGAATCCAGATGTCGTCGTTGAACGTGAAATTGGCTATCCTGGCGGCAGGCCTGATGTTGTCGGGCTGCATGCAGGGGACCACCTATCAGGCCGCTCCCACGGCCGCCATGAAGCCGGCCGACAAGGCCCAGCTCGACAAGGCGCGCTATGACAAGGTGCCCGTCGCAGAGCCGTTCCGGCGTGCGATCGTCAATTATCACCGCAAGGAGATGCCGGGCTCGATCGTGATCGATTCCGACAATCACTATCTGTATCTGGTGCAGGACGGCGGCAAGGCGATCCGCTACGGCATCACCGTCGGCGAAGAGGCGCTGGCGTTCTCCGGCATCGCGCGGGTCGGCAACATGGCGGAATGGCCGAAGTGGACGCCGACCGCGGACATCCACAGGCGCATCGAGGGCCTGCCGGGTACGGTGCCCGGCGGCGTCGACAATCCGCTCGGCGCGCGCGCGCTGTATCTCTATCAGGGTAACCGCGACACCCTATTCCGCATCCACGGAACCAACCAGCCGGAATATATCGGCGCCTCGATTTCCTCGGGCTGCATCCGCATGACCAACGAGGACGTGATCGACCTCTACAGCCGGGTCAAGCAAGGCACCATTGTCGTGGTGCTCGACCCCAAGCAGGGCGACTCGCCGTTCAATTCGAAGATGGCGCTGCAGGGCGGCAGCAACATGCCGTTGAATTGACCGTGCCCGCGGATGACCAACGAGGACGTGATCGACCTGTATGATCGGGTGAAGATGGGCGCCATCGTCGTGGTGCTGGAGCCGAGGCATGGCGACTCGCCGTTCAATTTCGAAGGTGGCGCTGCAGGGCGGCGGCAACTCGGTCATGCAATAGCGATCGCTTTCGCAAGGGTTCTAGTGTGTGATGCTTTGAGGTCGAAGCGGGTGGCGTCACCTCTCCCCGCAGGGGAGAGGTCGAAGCCGGAGCGCAGCGCAGGCTTCGGTTGAGGGGACTCAAGCGCTCGGACTCGGATAGGCCCCTCACCCGCCGCGCATCTGACGATGCGGGGCGACCTCTCCCCTGCGGGGGAGAGGTGAGCTGAGCGTCGCGGCGACTCGACAAACCCATCATGCTCTAAAAAGCGCCGGCTCTCCGGCGCTTTTTTGTTGGCCGCGGTTTTGGCTGGGGAACAGGCTCCGCTTCGGCATCGTCGGGCTTGGCAGCGGCAGGCCTGGCGGCGTCGGGTTTGGCGGCGACTTCGCGCGGCGGCGCCTCCTCCGGACGCCCGGCTGGCAACAAAGGGGCGACCGCCGGCATGGAATCGTAGACGTTCCACTGGCAGATGCGGTAGCCGCCGCGCCGCTCGGCAAGGTCAAGATGGATGTGGTCCTCGTGATACCAGTCCGACCCCGGCCCCAGCACCGTGGTGAACCGCGCGCACACCGAATGCAGCACAGCCTCGCGCTGCTCGCGCGCCACGCCGCGGTCGGTCAGCGACAGCGACTGGCCGTTGGCGAATTTCAGGGCGCGCAGGTCGAGCGCATTGGCCCGGCCGTGCTCGGACATTTTTGCACCCGATACGCGATTGCGGCCGCGGCATTCGAATGAATCGAAGTTGTCGAGCTCGGCAAGCGTGGTGCCGAGGCGCTGCGCCAACGGCGCCATGTCTGACCGGATCCAGTCTGCGACCGCCGCGGCGATGGTGCAGCGGAGAATCGCCGCCGGCTTTACCGCGACCTGCTTCTTGTCCGGGAGCACCACGGCCTCGAGCCGGACCAGATCGCCGCCGCCGCATGCTCCGGGCCCGCTGATGGCGGGAATGCTGGGCGCAATCGCAATCGCCTCGGTCAGCGCCAGCCGGCAGGCCGAGGGCGGCGGCGGCGCGGGCGCAGCCTGTTCCGCGGCCGGCTTTTCGGCCTCCTCGGGCTTGCCCTCCACGGGCTTGTCTTCAATGCCGGGCGCCTCCGCCGGACGCGGCTTGGGCAACGGTATCGATGAAGCCACAGCCCGGCGCTGCTTCGGCCGAGCGTCCCGAAACAGCTCACCCCAGGGCGCCTGCGACCAGGCCCCGGACCTCCGCGCCGCCGCCGGTCCGGTTTGCGCGCAAATCATCAGCAGCAGGGCGGCAACGGTAACCATTGGCCGTTTGTCGCAGCCGAGGCCGCCACAAGGCCATTTTCGGCTTGCTTTTGCCGCGCTAAACTTCATGACAATTCCTTGAGGGAAGTGCGACAAGCGATAACACATTGGAGGGACGTTCGTATGCGCGGCTTGATGCAAGACTGGCCTTTGCTTTGCCACCGGATTATCGAGCACGCAGCTTCGATCCATGGCAACCAGGAGGTGGTGACGCGGTCGGTCGAAGGCCCCATACATCGCACCAATTACGCCGAAATTCGGAATCGCGCACTGAAAGTCTCGCAACGCCTCGATCGCGAAGGCATAAAACTCGGCGATCGCGTCGCCACCATCGCGTGGAACACCTGGCGCCATCTCGAGGCCTGGTACGGCATCATGGGGATCGGCGCGATCTGCCACACCGTCAACCCGCGGCTGTTCCCGGACCAGATCGCCTGGATCATCAACCATGCCGAAGACCGCATCGTGATGACCGACCTGACCTTCATCCCGATCCTGGAAAAGATCGCCGACAAGCTTCCAAGCGTCGAGCGCTATATCGTCTTCACCGACAAAGCGCACATGCCGCAGACCACGCTGAAGAACGCGGTCGCCTATGAGGACTGGATCGCCGAAGCCGATGGTGACTTCCAGTGGAAGACCTTCGACGAAAATACCGCGGCGGCTATGTGCTATACCTCGGGCACCACAGGCGATCCCAAGGGCGTGCTGTATTCGCACCGTTCCAACGTGCTGCACGCGCTGATGGCCAACAACGGCGATTCGCTTGGCGCCAATGCCGAAGACACCATGCTGCCGGTGGTGCCGCTGTTCCACGCCAACAGCTGGGGCATCGCGTTCTCGGCGCCTTCGATGGGCACCAAACTGGTGATGCCGGGCGCGAAACTCGACGGCGCCTCGGTGTATGAATTGCTGGATACCGAGAAG
>NZ_DASYMN010000097.1:0-2126 GCF_036009065.1 Bradyrhizobium sp.
CGCCGGATGCGGCGGCGCTGACCCGCGCTGCCACGGCCCTAAAACTGCACGCCATCGACGGCGTGCGCAGGCTGGTGCTGGTGGATGGCGTGTTCGCGCCAAAACTGTCCGACCTTGGCGATCTGGAAAAGGGTTTTGGCATCCGCACGCTGCGCGAGGTGCTGGAAGCTGGCGACGCGGCGCTGCAGGCGCAGCTGTTTTCGCCCGATAATTCCAACCCGATGGTGGCGCTGAATTCGGCGATGATGACCGACGGCCTGGTGATCGAGGTCGCCGAAAGCGCCGTGCTGACGCAGCCGCTGCATATCGTTCATATCGCCAGCGCAGCCGCGCCTTCGGCGATGTTCACCCGCTCGTTACTGAAGCTCGGCAAGTCCGCGAGCGCCACCCTGGTGGAAAGCTACATTGCCGCCGATGGCGTCAAGGTCTATCAGGCCCATGATTCGCTGATCGTTTCGATCGGCGACGACGCGCGGCTCGATCATGTCAGATTGATCGAGGACAGTCGCGACGCGTTCAATCTTTCTTCATCTGTGGTGACGCTCGGCGCGCATGCGCATTTCAACACCTTCGGCATGACCTCAGGCGCAAGCGTCAGCCGCTATCAGGCGACCATCGCGTTTGCCGGCGAGGGCTCGCAGGTTACGACCAACGGCGTCAACCTGCTCAACGGCCGCCAGCACGCCGACACCACGCTGTTCATGGATCACGCGGTGCCCAATTGCTCCAGCCGCGAAATTTTTCGCGCCGTCGTCGACGACCGCGGGCATTCGGTGTTCCAGGGCCGCATCATCGTGCAGCCCAAGGCGCAGAAGACCGACGCCAAGATGATGACGCGGGCGCTGCTGCTGTCCGACGAGGCCGAGGCCGACAACAAGCCGGAACTGGAAATCTTCGCCGACGACGTCACCTGTGGCCACGGCGCCACCACCGGCGCGCTGGACGAAAGCCTGCTGTTCTATCTGCGCGCGCGCGGCCTTTCCGAGAAGGAAGCGCAGGCGCTGCTGATCCAGGCGTTCGTCGGGGAGGCCATCGAATCCATCGTCAGTGACAATTTACGCGAACTGGCAGTCGCCGCGGCGGAACGCTGGCTGGCGGCACGAGGTTAGGAACGAGATGTTGCATCGTCATTGCGAGCCAACGGGTCGGCGCAAAGCGCCGCCCGATGACGGGCTCCGCGAAGCAATCCAGAGTCCCGCGCTCAGACTGGATTGCTTCGTCGCAAGAGCTCCTCGCAATGACGGCTACTGGAAGTAAAGGCGAGCAATGACCCATCCCGCAGTCTCAAACGGCTCATATGACGTAGCCCGCGTCCGGGAAGACTTTCCGGCGCTGGCGCTGCAGATCTATGGCAAGCCGCTGGTCTATCTCGATAATGCCGCATCGGCGCAGAAGCCGCTCGCCGTGCTCGACCGCATGACCGAAGCCTACAGGACCACATACGCCAACGTGCATCGCGGGCTGCATTATCTCGCCAATGCGGCAACGGAAGCCTATGAGGGCGGCCGGGCCAAGGTCGCGACGTTCATCAATGCTAAACGCAACGAAGAAATCGTCTTCACCCGCAACGCCACCGAGGCCATCAACCTGGTAGCATCGTCATGGGGCGAGCCCAACATCACGGCCGGCGACGAGATCGTGCTCTCGATCATGGAGCACCATTCCAACATCGTGCCGTGGCACTTTTTGCGCGAGCGCCACGGCGGGGTGATTAAATGGGCTGATGTCGACGACGAAGGCAACTTCCTGATCGATGAATTTGAGAAACAACTCACGGATCGCACCAAACTGGTCGCGATCACCCAGATGTCGAATGCACTGGGCACCATCGTTCCGGTCAAGGAGGTAGTGAAGCTGGCGCACGCGCGCGGGATTCCTGTCTTGATCGACGGCAGCCAGGCCGCGGTGCATCTCACAATCGACGTGCAGGACATCGACTGCGACTTTTACGTCTTTACCGGCCACAAGCTGTACGGTCCGACCGGCATCGGCGTGCTCTATGCCAAGCATGAGCATCTGGTGGCGATGCGGCCCTACAATGGCGGCGGCGAGATGATCCGCGAGGTCGCAAGGGACTGGGTCACCTATGGCGATCCGCCGCACAAATTCGAGGCCGGCACGCCGGC
>NZ_DASYMN010000098.1:0-7164 GCF_036009065.1 Bradyrhizobium sp.
TCGCCCTCGGCGATCGAGAAAAAGATCATCTGGGCCCGCCCGACGATGTTCTCGAACGGCACGTAGCCGACCGCCGACAGCACCCGGCTGTCGGTCGAATTGTCCCGGTTGTCGCCCATCATGAAGAAGTGACTGGCCGGCACGGTGTAGACATTGGTGTTGTCGTAGAAGCCGTTGTCGACGCAATCCAGCGTCTCATAGCTGACGCCGTTCGGCAGCGTCTCCTTCCAGCGCTTGACCCTTGCCGTGGCATCGGAGCCGCAAGGGTCTTCGCCGACGAAATCGGACAACCGCTCGCGCATGACGGGCTTTTCATTGATGTAGAGCAGGCCCTCTCGCATCTGGATGCGGTCGCCGGGCAGGCCGATCACCCGCTTGATGTAATCGGTGGAATCGTCCTTCGGCAGCCGGAACACCACGACGTCGCCGCGCGAGGGCTCCGAGCCGAAGATGCGGCCGGAAAACAGCGGCGGCGACAGCGGGATAGAATAATGGCTGTAGCCGTAGGAGTATTTCGACACGAACAGATAATCGCCGACCAGCAGCGTCGCCTTCATCGATCCCGAAGGGATGTTGAAGGGCTGGAACAGGAAGGTGCGGATCACCAAAGCGATCAGAAGCGCGTGGATGACGACGCGGATCGTTTCACCGACGCCGCTTTCAGACTTTGTCCCGGATGTCACGCTCATCGCTTTCCCAATTCCCGTCGCGACCGCGCGCGGTGACAGAGCATTTTCTTCACGCGAATCAGCAGTCGTTTCGCGTCAGGAAAATGGTCTTGATTCTGATGTTTTGAGCGAATTCCGGCGCAAACCCGAATTCAGCCCGCTACGATGGCGGCCGTTTTAGACGGTTGTTCGCAGGTGCGCAATCAACGCCCCTGCGAAAACTTGCTAATCCTATGACAAGTCAGTGATTTTTTCAGTTTGTCTTTCATCGTCATGGCCGGGCTTGTCCCGGCGATCCATGCCTTGATCCACGCGCCGTCCGAAAGACGTGAATGCCCGGGACAAGCCCGGGCATGACGAAGGAGAGAGCGTCCACGACCGCCGGTCAGCGTCAACCAGGCGCTTTACGGTTTACCCGGAATGACCGCCGAAATTATGACAAAGGCCTGCGCCAGCGGCCAGTCGTCGGTGATGGTGAGGTCGATCTGCGCCTGATGACCCGGCGGCGTCAGCGCCTCCAGCCGCGCCTGCGCCCCGCCGGTCAAAATCATGCTCGGACGTCCACCGGGAAGATTGACCACGCCCATATCGCGCCACCATACGCCCTGCCGGATGCCGGTGCCCAGGGCCTTGGAACAGGCCTCCTTGGCGGCAAAGCGTTTGGCGTAGGTCGCCACCACCATCTTCTCGTTCTGCGCGCGGCGTTCGGCCTTGCTGCGCTCGGCTGACGTGAAGATACGGTCCAGAAAGCGGTCGCCGTGACGCTCGATCACCTTGGCCACGCGGCGGATGTCGATCAGGTCGGAGCCGATGCCGATGATCATGCGGAGGTCTCAAGTTTCGCGCGCCCGCGGTCCATCGCGGCCCGCATGGCGCGCACGGTCTCGGCAAGACCGACGAACAGCGCTTCGCCGATCATGTAATAGCCGATGTTGAGTTCGACGATCTCAGGCAGCGCCGCGATGGTTTCCCCGGTTGCATAGTCGAGGCCGTGGCCGGCATGCACCTCAAGCCCGGCGGATCGCGCAAGCTTTGCGCCTGCGACGATGCGCTGCCATTCGGCTTCGGCCTTCGCCGCGTCGCCATCGACCACGGCGTCGCACCAGGCGCCGGTGTGGATCTCGATCACGGGCGCGCGCAGCTTCGCCGCCATTTCGATCTGTCTGGAATCGGCGGCGATGAACAGCGACACCCGGACGCCGGCGTCGTTCAGTCTGGTGATGAATGGGGCCAACGCGTCGTGCTGCCCGGCCACGTCAAGGCCGCCCTCGGTGGTCAGTTCTTCACGCCGCTCGGGGACGACGCAGACCGCGTGCGGTTTTGTTGCCAGCGCAATCCGCAGCATGTCCTCGGTCGCCGCCATCTCGAAATTCAGCGGCTTTGAGATTTCGGCCTTCAATCGCGCCATGTCGTCGTCGCGGATATGGCGGCGGTCCTCGCGCAGATGCGCGGTGATGCCGTCGGCGCCGGCCTCGATCGCGATCAGCGCCGCGCGCACCGGATCGGGCCGCTCCCCCGCCCGCGCGTTGCGCAGCGTGGCGACGTGATCGACATTGACTCCAAGACGCAGCGGTGGAGCTTTGGGCATTTCACGCACAACCCATCTTGCTGTCATGCGCGGGCTTGACCCGCGCATCCATCTTCTTCGCATGGAATCTTTGAAGAGGATGGATTGCCGGGTCAAGCCCGGCAATGACGCGGTGGTTTATCCATTGACGCGTTCGACCCGGGCGACCACGGCCTTGGCGCGCAACTGGGCGATGATAGCGCTGAGATGCTTCAGGTCATAGACCTCAAGGTCGATGGTGAGTTCGGTGAAGTCCGGCGAGCGCCTGGACATGCTGATATTGTCGATATTGCCGTCATGCTCGGCGATCACGGTGGCCACCTGCGCCAGACTTCCGGGTTCGTTGACGTTGTCGACGAGAATCCGCGCCGGAAAACGCTGCGGCGTCGACTCATCGACATCCCAGCGTACGTCGAGCCAGCGCTCCGGCATCTCCTCGAAATCCTTCAGCGCCGGCGACTGGATCGGATAGATCGTGATGCCCTCCCCGGGGGTGACGATGCCGACGATGCGATCGCCCGGCACCGCGCCGCCGTTCGGAGCGAACTTGATTGGCAGGTCGGAATTGATGCCGCGAATCGGTATGGCCGAGGGGCCTCGCGTTGGGTCGGGGGGCGGCGATTTCAACCTCAACTTGACTGCGAGGCTCCTCTTCGCACCGAACCGGCCGACGCGTTCTTCCTTGTAGTCGGGATACATCGCACGCGCGACGTCGGAGGCTCGCATCTCGCCGCGTCCGACCGACGCCATTACGTCATCGATCGAGGCGCGCGCCAGCCGCGGCAGCGCGCCCTTGAGCTTGTCGTCGGCGTATTCCATCTTGGCCCGCGCAAACAGCCGCTCGACGATGCGCCGGCCGAGGCCGGCATACTGATCGCGCACCGCGGTGCGGGTCGCGCGCCGGATCGCCGCCCGCGCCTTGCCGGTCACGGCGAGAGATTCCCACGCCGACGGCGGCGCTTTCTGAGCGCGCGACGTCAGAACCTCGACCTCGTCGCCGTTCTGCAATTCCGACGACAGCGGCGCGAACTTGCCGTTGATCTTGCAGCCCACCGCGCTGTTGCCGACGTCGGTATGCACCGCATAGGCGAAATCGATGACATTGGCCTGGCGCGGCAGCGCGATCAGCTTTCCCTTCGGGGTGAAGCAGAACACCTGATCGTGAAACAGCTCCAACTTGGTATGTTCGAGGAACTCTTCCGGATTGGCGCTTTCGGAAAGAACCTCGACGGTATGGCGCAGCCACGCAAAAGCGTTGGATTCACGATTGAGCAATTCGGTGGGAGAACCGACACCCTCCTTGTAGAAGGCATGCGCCGCGATACCATACTCGGCGATCTGGTCCATCTCCGCGGTGCGGATTTGCAACTCCACGCGCTGTTTGCCGGGACCAATCACGGTGGTGTGAATCGAGCGGTAGTCGTTCTGTTTCGGCGTCGAGATGTAATCCTTGAACCGGCCAGGCACCACCGGCCAGGTGGTGTGCACGACGCCCAGCGCGCGATAGCAGGCTTCGACATCGTCCAGCACCACACGGAATCCGAAAATATCGGACAATTGCTCGAAGCCGACCGACTTGCGCTCCATCTTGGTCCAGATCGAAAACGGACGCTTGCGGCGGCCGTATACGTGCGCGGCCATGCCGTTCTTTTCCAGATTTTTGGAGAGCTGGCTTTCGATCTCGCCGATCAGGTTGCGGTTGCGCTCCTCCAGCGCGTCAAGGCGCTTCATCACGACCGCATAGGCTTCCGGGTCGAGCATATGGAATGACAGCTCTTCGAGTTCTTCGCGCATCTCCTGCATGCCCATGCGGCCGGCAAGCGGTGCGTAGATGTCGAGCGTCTCCTCGGCGATGCGGCGGCGCGCCGCCGGGGCCACGAATTCGAGCGTGCGCATGTTGTGCAGGCGGTCGGCAAGCTTGATCAGCAGCACGCGAACGTCGTCCGATATCGCCAGCAGCAGCTTACGCAGATTTTCGGCCTGCTTGGCCTCGCGCGACACCAGTTCCAGCCGCTTCAGCTTGGTGAGGCCCTCCACCAGCGCGCCGATCTCGGGCCCGAACACGGAATCGATTTCGGCGCGGGTGGCCTCGGTGTCCTCGATGGTGTCGTGCAGCAACGCCGCGACGATGGTGGCGTCATCGAGCTTGAGGTCGGTCAGGATCGCCGCGACTTCCAGGGGGTGCGAAAAATATGGATCGCCGGAGGCGCGGGTCTGCGCGCCATGCGCCTTCATGGCGTAGACGTAGGCGCGGTTGAGCAGATCTTCGTTGGTGCCCGGGTTGTAGGCACGCACCCGGTCAACCAGGTCGTATTGTCGCATCATGCGGGAGCGCGGCTTTGCCGCCTTCACCGGCGCAGGCGCGGCAAGCGCAACAGGGGCCGAATCGGTCGCGGCCTGCATCTGCCGGGAACTGCGGCGCCAATACGCCATCGAATAGCTGCCTCCATGGGCCCCGGGATGAGCCCCGTGCTCGTCGTCTAATCTATCCCAGAGTGCCGGCTCGGAAAGCGGAATCCGAACTGAATTTGCTCAAGATTTTGCGTTTTCTGAAGGCCAAAGGCCACATTCAGCCGATCCTCGGCACAAACTGCCCTGAATACATTAAATTTCCTCCATAAATGCGAAGAGCCCGGACCTAGGGTCCGGGCTCCGCCAATATCGCCAGCCGTTGCGGCTGATATCATTCGTCTTCTTCGGGCTGCTCTTCCGGGGGTGCCAGGCCTTCGAGTCCCTTCAAAAGCTCCTCCTCGGTCATGCGCTCGACCGCCACCTCGGTATCGTCGGCATCCACGCTGGCCCCCGCCGAGCCAATCAGGGGCACCGTATCGGGCTCCGGCTCATCGACTTCGACGAATTTCTGCAGGGAATGAACCAGTTCTTCCCGCAAATCTTCGGGAGAAATGGTCTGATCGGCAATTTCCCGTAGCGAAACGACTGGATTCTTGTCATTATCGCGATCAACTGTAAGTTGCGAGCCTGAGGATATCATACGGGCGCGATGCGCCGCCAGCAGGACCAGATCGAATCTGTTATCGACCTTATCAATGCAATCTTCTACCGTGACGCGCGCCATCGACTGTCGCTCCGTGAAAGGGATCGAATTTTTTGATTATTCGCGGTAGGTATAGCGGCCGGGAGCATTTCGCAAGCCAAATTTGCCATTTGGCCTCGCCTAAACGCTCTGCTAACCCCATTTGGAACCGGCAGACCGAGTGCCCCGAGGCTCGTCCAACAGCCTCCCGGACAAGAATTCGCTTCATTGCTTGACCTAAGTATCGACCTGAAGCTCTTGCCTCACTCTATCGACGGTGGTGTCTGATCCAGTTGATCGGCCACTGGGCAGCGAAGTTCTTTGGAATGCGTGGCGGCTGCCGCCGTGCCAAAAAAATGTTTAGCAACAACAACTCGTGAGAAACTTATGTCACCTGTCTCCAACAAGATCGCGCTCTTCATCGATGGCGCCAATCTTTATGCAACCGCCAAGACGCTCGGCTTCGACATCGATTACAAGCGCCTTCTCAAGGAATTCCAGGGCCGCGGCACCTTGGTGCGCGCGTTCTATTACACGGCGATCATCGAAGATCAGGAGTATTCGTCGATTCGGCCTTTGATCGATTGGCTCGACTACAACGGCTACACCGTCGTCACCAAAGCCACCAAGGAATTCATCGACGCCTCTGGCCGCCGCAAGGTCAAGGGCAACATGGATATCGAGCTTGCGGTCGATGCGATGGAACTTGCCGAGCATGTCGACCAGATCGTGCTGTTTTCCGGCGACGGCGATTTCCGCTCGCTGGTCGAGGCCGTGCAGCGCCGCGGCGTCCGCGTCACCGTGATCTCCACGATTTCCAGCCAGCCGCCGATGATCGCCGACGAATTGCGCCGCCAGGCCGACGTGTTCACCGATCTGGTGGAATTGCAGCCCAAGCTCGGCCGCGATCCGTCGGAGCGTCCGGCGCCGCGGGAACCGCGGCACCATGCGCCGCAGTTCCTGCAACGCGCCACCACCATGGCGCCACGGGGCGATGACGACGATTTCGACGACTGATCCGGCGCGGACATCCGCCGGTCTTCGCACCGAACCTGATCGCAATTGTCCGCTGTGTCCGCGGCTTGCCGACTTTCGGCAGGCCGCGCGCGCGCGCGAACCCGGCTGGTTCAATTCTCCGGTGCCGCCATTCGGCGACGCGAACGGGCGGCTGTTGATCGTCGGATTAGCGCCCGGCTTGCAGGGCGCCAACCGCACCGGGCGGCCGTTCACCGGCGATCATGCCGGCGACCTGCTCTACGCGACGCTGATCGAATACGGCTTTGCAAAAGGCGTCTATCAGGCGCGTCCCGACGATGGACTGATGCTGGTCGATTGCCGCATCGGCAATGCGGTACGCTGCGTGCCGCCGCAGAACAAGCCGCTGCCTGCCGAGATCAACACCTGCCGGCAGTTCTTGATTGCAACGCTGGAGACGATGCCGCGGCTGCGCGCGATCGTGGCGCTCGGCCGCATCGCCCATGAATCGACAGTGAAGGTATTGGGGCTTCGCTCGGCGGCGATGCCATTTTCGCATGGCGCCGTGCATCAGGCCGGCGAAATCAGACTATACGACAGCTATCATTGCTCGCGCTACAACACCAACACACGGGTGCTGACGCCGGAGATGTTTCGCAGCGTGTTCGCGAAGGTGCGCACGGAGCTTGAGAAATGAGTTTCGTGCCACTACCCCGCCGTCATCCTGAGGCCGCGCGTTCGCGCGGCGTCTCGAAGGACGGCCGCTTGCGCTGGTGGCGCATCCTTCGAGACGCGGCCAAGAGGCCGCTCCTCAGAGCCTGATCCAAAAATGTATCCGAGTCATTTCAACTACTTAGGAACGACGGTGTTGCGGGGATCTGACCTCAGGCAAATCTGCAGTTATTGCGATGCTCCAACGG
>NZ_DASYMN010000099.1:0-5829 GCF_036009065.1 Bradyrhizobium sp.
GCCGTCGACCAGGTTGGCCGCGGTACCGCCCAGCGCTGCTGCCGAAGTAACCGTCGACTTTGCCGAATAGCCGGCAGGAGCCTGCAGCACCTGGTTGGCGATCGACTTCGCCGTATCGACCAGCTTCTGCAGCGAGGTGATCCCGGTGTTGGCGGCCTGCAGCACCTGCACGCCGTTGCCGATGGAGTCGAGCAGATTGTTGATGTCGCTGGCGCGGTTGTTGAGGCCTTGGGCCGTGAAGAAGTTGGTGGGATTATCGAGCGCCGAGTTGACCTTGTTGCCAGTGGCAAGGCGGTTCTGCGTGGTGGAGAGCAGGTCGGCGGTGGACTGTAGCGAGAGCAAATTCTGGCGAACTGACGCCGTAAGGACGATACCGGACATTTGTCATACCTTTCTGGTTTCACTTAACGCCGATCTTTTCCATCGGACGACCGCCGCACACTGGAACCAAGAGTCTAAAAAAACATGAATCGGGCCTCGGAGTGCGGCCTGCCGCGCTCCCGTATCGGTTGCATAAAATTGCACGCACCTCGCGCAAATCGCAGCAAAACCGGGCTTTGCGGTTGTAAATTCCTGCTGCGCCGCGCAACGCGGGCATGGCGCGTTTACCCGGCGTTAACCACGGTGCGAAAGGATGCGCTTTACGGCCAGAGTCGGCGCATTCAAACGGAGAAGCTGCATGGCGCTGAAAGTCGAACTCAAGCCGCACGAGCGCATCATCATCGGCGCCTGCGTCATCACCAATACCGAGCAGCGCACCAAGCTTTTGATCGAGGGCGAGAAGATCCCGATCCTGCGCGAAAAGGACATCCTGACATCGGCCACCGCCGACACCCCGGCCAAGCTGATCTACCTCGCGGTGCAGCTGATGTACCTGTCGCCGGACCCGCAGGCCCACCACCCGACCTATTTCAGCCTGATGCGCGACATGCTCAACGCCGCGCCGAGCTCATGGCCGTTCATCGAGGGCATCAACAACCACATCCTCAACGGCGAGGTTTACCTCGCGCTGAAGGAAGCCAAGAAGCTGATCGCCCATGAAGAGAAGCTGCTGGCGAGCGCAAGAAGCATGCAAAGCGCAAAATCCGCCTGATTATCGACGACGACCCGCCGCACCACGCACGCGCCCGACAAAAAGGCCTCCAGAAGGAGGCCTTTGGTGTTTGGTGAGCAGTGCAACCGGGGCGCGCTGGCGAAGGGATAGCCAAGCCGTTATAAGAGCCGCCGCGGCCGGCAAAGGTAATGGCGGTTAAGAAATGATAAAAGTCTCGAACTTCGACGCGGCCGACTGTTTCGACCATCAAGAAACGATTGCTGCTTACCTGACTGAAGCGCTGGAGACTGGCGATTCCGGTTATATCTGCCATGCCCTCAATACCGTCGCGCGGGCCAAGCGCATGACCGCTGAGAAGGAAGCGCTTGGCGAAAATTCAAAGCCGCTATTCGATACGATCCGAAGGTGATCGAATCCTTTGGACTAAAGCTGGTCGCCAAACCGATCAAAGAAAACGAGAGAACGTAATGCGCTACCCGCGCCATACGCACCACCGTCATCCTGAGGAGCCGCGCGCTTGCGCGGCGTCTCGAAGGATGGCCACGCACCCGCCTGTGGCCATCCTTCGAGGCTCGCCGTGCGATGCAAAGCATCGCCCGCGAGCACCTCAGGATGACGGCAGTGTATGCGGAAGGATAATGGAGGATGGCGATTTACGTATACATGCTTCGATGCGCCGACAATTCCTACTACGTCGGAAGCGCCACCGGCGACGACTTGCAGCCGAGAATTGATCAGCACAATAGTGGTGCGTTTCACGGCTATACGTTCCGCCGCCGCCCGGTAACTCTCGTTTGGTCCGAAAGTTTCGATCGAATTACCGACGGGATCGCAGCCGAGCGTCAAATCAAGGGCTGGAGCCGTGCCAAGAAAGAAGCGCTGATCGAGCAGGACTGGCTTGAAATCACCCGCCTGTCTCGCCGCGGCAGCAAGTCGAAGCCGCGATGACTATCATCTCCGCTGCAATCCGCACACACTACCGTCATCCTGAGGTGCTCGCCGTCCTTCACGACGAGCCTCGAAGGATGGGCAACAGGCGTGTGTGACCATCCTTCGAGACGCCGCGCAAGCGCGCGGCTCCTCAGGATGACGACTGCGCTTTATCTTCTGCATCATATCGGCAAAAACTTGGTCAGGCTGAGCTGCGACAGCATCGCGGTGGTCTGGTAGGAGGCCTGCAGCGCGTTCTGCAGCGCCAGGATCTGGCTGGCGACCTGCTCGGGCGCGACGCTCTCGGCTCCATCCACGATGTTCTGCAGCATGGCCTGGGTCTGCTTCTGCCGCGCGGTGGCGTCCTTCATCGTGTTCTGCGCGATGGAAAGATCCGCCTGGATGTCCTGGATGGTCTGCTGCCCGGGCTGCGCCGTGAGGTTATGCGTGACGCGCTGGCTCAGTGCTGCGACCTGCGCCGCTGCGTTCGGGCCCGTCGAGGCGACGGCGGCGAGCACCGCGACCGACTGCAACTGGTTGCGTATCCCCTGCTCGGTGGCGCGTGCGCCGTATTGAACGGTAATGGACTGGTCGATCCGCGCGATCGACGATGCCCGCGCCGGGCCCGCGCCGTTCTCGCCGCTGTACCACGACACCGTATTCGCAGCGGTGCCGTTGGTGAGCGCGGTTGCGGTCGCCAGCGGCGCGCCGGCGACGCGTTGCGGCGGATCGGCGAAAAAGTCCGCAGCCGCAGCGACGGCGGAGGCCGCAACCAGCGACGTGTTGGCAAGCGTGCCGATCGCACCATTCAGCGCCGCATTGAGATTGGCCGAGGTCGCGGCCGGCGTCGCGCCGATCGCAAAGCTGCCCGCCGGCGTCGGCACGGCGCTCGACGCGGTGAGCTGAACGGTCTCGGTGCTGCCATCGGGCAGATTGAATTTCAGGCTGATCTGGTCGCCGCCGTTTGGATTGGCGCCAAGCGCGATCGACACCGTCGGCGGCGACCCCGTTGGCCCGGTGACGGTCGCGCCCGTCAACGACGACGAGACCGAATTGAGCTTCAGCCCGAACGCCGACGGCGAAACATCTTCGCGCAGCGTAATCGGCGTCGTCGCCGGAGCCGACAGCACGAGACGCCCGAGGCCGCCGCCGAGATCGGCCTGGTTGCGCTCGGCAATGACCTGCTTCAGTCCGGCCTGCGCGCCGCTGCCGCTCAGCAGCGTGTCGGCGTCGGTCACCGCCGGCGTATCGATCGCGCCGCCGGAAAACACGTAACGATCGCCGGATTGCGTGTTGAGGATTCCCAGCATCGATCCGAGCTGCGAGGCCGCGTTCTGTTGCGCGATGGTTTGCCCCGCGCCGTTCAGCGCCTGCGAGGAAGCGCTGGCGGCGTTCTGCACCTGCGCACCGATATTGACCAGCGCCTGCAGCGCGGTGTCGGCGACGTTGATCGTGGTGGTGATCTTGGTCATGGTATCGGTGAAGGCGGAAATGTTGGAGAGCTGCCCGCGCGCGGCGATCGCAAATCCCTCGTTGACGCCCATGCCGGCATAGGTGGTCGCCTTCTTGCCGGTGGTAAGCTGCGCCGACAGCGTGGTGAGCTGATCGTTGAGATTGCGCACCGACTGTCCGAGAACGGTGCTGCCATATCCGATGCCATTGATCGCCATTGTTGCCACCTTTAGCCCTGGACCTGCAGCAGCGTCGTCATCATGTTCTGCACCACGCTCATCACATGCGCATTCGCCGCGTAGGAATTTTGCAGCGCGATCAGGTTCGCCATCTCGGTGTCGATGCTGACGCCGGAGGTCGAGTTGAACTTCTGCTGCAGGGTGGAGACCACCACATCCTGCCCCTGCTGCAGCTGCGTCGCGGTTGCCGACGCATTGCTCTGCTGGCTGAGGAACTGCTGCATGAAGCTGGGAATGGTGCCCTTGAACGGCGTCGCGGCCGAGCCGAGCCCGGTCTGCGGCGAAAAGGTGAACGAGCCCGAGGTGAGCTGCGAATAGATAAAATCCGCGCGCGTGGTGTCGCCCGAGGGCGTCAGCGGCGACGTACTATAGACCGTGAGCCTCGACGGATCGGTGAGCAGCGCCGAGTTGACCATGATGCGCCCGGCAAGGCCGGTCATCTGCGAGCCGCTGGCCGTGATCTTGCCGGTATAGAGCGCACCTGCATCGGTGAACAACGGCAGATGGGCTGTGCCGCTCACCAGCGACGAGGCGGTCGTCGCCGTGGCGGCAGCGTTGACGGTGGCGGCAGCAGTGTTGTCGTCGACCACGCGCAGGGTCGAGCCCGACGGATTGGAGAACTGCAGGTGCACGCCGCCAAGTGCGGTGTTCAACTGCGCCACGATCGACGCCATGCCGCCGGAAAAATTGACGCCGATCACCTGGTCGCTCGGATTGGCGGTGGCCGCGTTCGACAAAGGCAGCGCCGCCGGATCGTCGACGCGCAGGATCGTGACCTGATGCTGCGTGTTGGTCGCAGTGTCCGTGTAGGTCAGGTTGATGCTGTTGCCGGGCTGCACCGTGGAGAGGTCGAGATTGAAACCGGCCGGCGGCCCGGTGACCGTCGTGCCGGGCTTTGTGACATCGGACAGCGAACTTGCCAGCGCCGCGGCCAGCTGGTCGACCTGCGCCTGCGCCGTCACCAGCGTCTTGTCGCGCAGTTTCAGATCCGCCGCGAGCTGACCGGATGCGATCGCGTTGTTGGCGATCATGTCGAAATTGCCGCCGTTCGGCAGTTTTACCGTAATGGTGCCGGCGCCGGACAGCGCCGGATTGCTGTTCCATTGCGAGCTGGCGTTCAGCGTGCCCTGCGAATTGAAATCCAGTTGCGACGCCTGGCTGCCGCCGACCAGCTGGATGCCGGAATTGGTGAACACGGTCGCCTGGTTGGTGCCGTCGGTGATCACGCGGATGTCCATCAGTTGCGCGAGCTGGCTGATGGCATTGTCGCGCTGGTCCATCAATGTCGCCGCCGCCGGATCGGTCGGGCTCATGCTCTGCAGCCGCGAATTGAGCTGCGCGATCTGGTTCATCGCGACATTGGCCTGCCCGACCGACACGCCGATGTTCTGCTCGATATTGGAGCGCAGCGTCTGGATGCCTTGCGTGGTGGCGTTGAGCTGCTGCGCCAGCGATTGCGCCGCCGACAATACCGAAGACTGCGCCGCGTTCGAGCCGGAGCTGGCCGACAGCGCCTGCGCCGCGGCGGTGAAATTGCTGTAGGCGGTTTCCAGCGTGCCGGCCTCGCCGGGCGTGCCGTAGACGTTTTGCAGCTGGCTCAGGATGTTGGCGATCTGGGCGGCGTAAGCGCCGCCGGAGGTCTCGGTGCGCAGCTGCGCCTGGATGTATTGATCGAGCTGGCGGTTGACGCCGTTGACGCGCACGCTCGCGCCGTTGCCGGCGCCGCCGGCGAGTTCGATCTGGTTGACGTTCTGGGTGACATAGCCCGGCGTCTGCGCGTTGGCGACGTTGGACGATACGATTCCCAGCGCGGCCTGGTTGGCGCGCAGGCCGGCCATCGCGGTGGAGAGGGCTGAACTCAAACTCATGTCACGTCACCGTTGTCCCCGCGTCATTGCCGGGCTTGACCGGCAATCCATCCTCTTCGAAGAGCCTTGCGAAGAAGATGGATGCGCGGGTCAAGCCCGCGCATGACGGAAAAAACTTGGATCCCCAGTTACACATCAGCGCAGCACGTTCAGCAGATCCTGCACCATGCTGTTGGCGGTGGTGATGACCTTGGTGTTGGCCGAATAGGCCTGCTGGGTCACGATCAGTTTGGTGAACTCGTCGGCGATGTCGGTGTTGGAGCCTTCGAGCGACGAACCGCTGATG
>NZ_DASYMN010000100.1:0-6250 GCF_036009065.1 Bradyrhizobium sp.
GGCGGAATAACGGGTACCACCGTGAGGATCATCCACTCCGGCGTGTTGCCGGAGAAGCGGAACGCCTCGACGATCGTCAGGCGCTTGGCGAGCTTCTTGTGCTTGATGTCGGATTCAGTCTCGTGCATTTCGGCACGCAACTGCGTCTCCAACTTTTCGAGCTCGAGCCCCTTCAGCAATTCGCGGATCGCTTCGGCGCCGATCATGGCGGTAAAGGAATCCTGGCCGTACTCGTCCTGGGCGCGGAGATATTCCTCCTCGGACAACAGCTGGCGGTCCTTGAGCGCGGTGAGACCCGGCTCAAGCACAACGTAGTATTCGAAATACAGGATCCGCTCGAGATCCTTCAGCGTCATGTCGAGCAGCAGGCCGATGCGCGACGGCAGCGACTTCAGGAACCAGATGTGGGCGACCGGGGCTGCCAGTTCGATATGGCCCATGCGCTCGCGCCGGACCCGGCTCAGCGTCACTTCGACCGAGCACTTCTCGCAGATGATGCCCTTGTACTTCATGCGCTTGTACTTGCCGCACAGGCACTCGTAGTCCTTGATCGGCCCGAAGATGCGCGCGCAGAACAGCCCGTCACGTTCCGGCTTGAAGGTGCGGTAGTTGATGGTCTCCGGCTTCTTGATTTCGCCGTAGGACCACGACAGAATCTTCTCCGGTGACGCGATCGAAATCCGGATCTGGTCGAAGACCTGAGCAGGCGTCGTCGGATTGAAGAGATTCATAATTTCTTGGTTCATGGTCTTCTCCTTGGCCGCCGGGCGGCCCTAAGAAATTCCGTATTCGTCATGCCCGGGCTTGTCCCGCGCATCCACGTCTTCAAGCCGGAAACGAAGCGAAGACGTGGATGGCCGGGACATCTGTGCGAAGACGCGCTTCGCGCTTAAGCCCGGCCATGACAGTATTGGTTATTACTCCGCCGCCTCGGATGTCGTGCCGCCGATCTTCGAATTGTGCAGATCGACATTGAGGCCCAGCGAACGCATTTCCTTGACCAGCACGTTGAACGATTCCGGGATACCGGCCTCGAACGTGTCGTCGCCGCGCACGATGGCCTCGTACACCTTGGTACGCCCGGCCACGTCGTCCGATTTCACGGTCAGCATTTCCTGCAAGGTGTACGCCGCGCCATAAGCCTCGAGCGCCCACACTTCCATTTCGCCGAAACGCTGTCCGCCGAACTGCGCCTTGCCGCCCAGCGGCTGCTGGGTGACGAGCGAATACGGGCCGATCGACCGCGCGTGGATCTTGTCGTCCACCAGATGATGCAGCTTGAGCATGTAGATATACCCAACCGTCACCTTGCGGTCGAAGGCGTCGCCGGTGCGGCCGTCATAGACGGTCGATTGTCCCGACTTGTCCATGCCGGCGAGTTCGAGCATTTGCTCGATGTCGGCTTCCTTGGCCCCGTCGAATACCGGCGTCGCGATCGGCACGCCGTGCCGAAGGTTGCCGCCGAGTTCTATCAACTCCGCGTCGTTGAGCGACTTGATGGTCTCGTCGTCGCCATAGATCTTCTTCAAGGTCTCCTTGAGCGGCCTGGTGTCCTGCTTGGCATTCGCAAGATAGGCGTCGACCGCCTGCCCGATCCGCTTGCCGAGGCCCGCGCAGGCCCAGCCAAGATGCGTTTCAAGGATCTGGCCGACGTTCATCCGGCTCGGCACGCCGAGCGGATTGAGCACGATGTCGGCGTGCGTTCCATCCTCGAGGAACGGCATGTCCTCGACCGGAACGATCTTCGACACCACGCCCTTGTTGCCGTGACGGCCCGCCATCTTGTCGCCGGGCTGGATCTTGCGCTTCACCGCGACGAAGACTTTGACCATCTTCATCACGCCGGGCGGCAATTCGTCGCCGCGCTGCAGCTTTTCGACCTTGTCAAGGAAGCGCTGTTCAAGGCCCTTCTTCGACTCGTCGTACTGCTTCCGCATGGCTTCGATTTCGGCCATCAGCTTGTCGTTGGGCGAAGCAAACATCCACCACTGCGACCGCGGATGCTCATCGAGCACCGCGCGGGTGATCTTGGTGTCCTTCTTGAAGCCTTTGGGACCGGCGATGCCCTGACGGTTTTCCAATAGCTCCGCCAAGCGGCCGTAGACGTTACGGTCGAGAATCGCCTGTTCGTCGTCGCGATCCTTGGCGAGGCGTTCGATCTCTTCCCGTTCGATCGCCAGAGCGCGCTCGTCCTTGTCGACGCCGTGCCGGTTGAATACCCGCACTTCGACGATGGTGCCCTGCACACCCGGGGGCACGCGCAGCGAAGTATCGCGGACGTCGGAGGCTTTTTCACCGAAGATGGCGCGCAGCAGCTTTTCTTCCGGGGTCATCGGGCTTTCGCCCTTCGGGGTGATCTTGCCGACCAGGATGTCTCCGGCGCGAACCTCGGCGCCGATGTAGACGATGCCGGCTTCGTCGAGGTTCTTCAGCGCTTCTTCCGAAACGTTCGGAATGTCGCGGGTGATTTCCTCAGGACCGAGCTTGGTGTCGCGGGCCATCACCTCGAATTCCTCGATGTGGATCGAGGTGAAGACATCGTCCTTCACGATCCGCTCGGAGAGCAGGATCGAGTCTTCGAAGTTGTAGCCATTCCACGGCATGAACGCGACCAGCACGTTGCGGCCGAGCGCGAGCTCGCCGAGGTCGGTCGAGGGACCGTCGGCGATGATGTCGCCCTTGCGCACGAGGTCGCCGACCTTCACCAGCGGACGCTGGTTGATGCAGGTCGACTGGTTGGAGCGCTGGTACTTCATCAGGCGGTAGATATCGACGCCCGACTTGGTAGGATCGAGATCTTCGGTGGCGCGGATAACGATACGGGTGGCGTCGATCTGGTCGATCACGCCGGTGCGGCGTGCGGCGATCGCCGCACCCGAATCGCGCGCAACCACGCCTTCCATGCCGGTGCCGACAAACGGCGCCTCGGCGCGCACCAGCGGCACGGCCTGACGCTGCATGTTCGAGCCCATCAGCGCGCGGTTGGCGTCGTCGTTCTCGAGGAACGGGATCAGCGCCGCGGCCACCGAAACCAGCTGCTTCGGCGACACGTCCATATAGTCGACCTTGTCCGGCGTGATCATCAGCACGTCGCCGGCGTGGCGGCAGACCACGAGGTCGTCGGTGAACCGGCCCTTGTTGTCGAGCGCCACATTCGCCTGGGCGACGTGATAGCGCCCTTCTTCCATGGCCGAGAGATAGACCACCTCATCGGTGACCCGGCCGTCCTTGACCTTGCGATAGGGGGTCTCGACGAAGCCGTATTTGTTCACCCGCGCAAAGGTCGCGAGCGAATTGATCAGGCCGATGTTCGGGCCTTCCGGCGTCTCGATCGGACAGATACGGCCGTAATGGGTCGGATGCACGTCGCGGACTTCGAAGCCGGCGCGCTCGCGGGTAAGACCGCCCGGGCCAAGCGCCGACAGCCGGCGCTTGTGGGTGATCTCGCTGAGCGGGTTGGTCTGGTCCATGAACTGCGACAGCTGCGAGGAGCCGAAGAATTCGCGCACCGCGGCGGCGGCAGGCTTCGCGTTGATCAGGTCCTGCGGCATCACGGTGTCGATATCGACACTGGACATGCGCTCCTTGATGGCGCGCTCCATGCGGAGCAGGCCGATGCGGTACTGGTTTTCCATCAACTCGCCGACCGAGCGCACGCGGCGGTTGCCGAGATGATCGATGTCGTCGATCTCGCCCTTGCCGTCGCGCAGGTCGACCAGCGTCTTGATCACCGCGAGGATGTCCTCCTTCCGCAGCGTGCGATGGGTGTCCGGCGCATCGAGTTCGAGGCGCATGTTCATCTTGACGCGGCCGACCGCGGACAGGTCGTAGCGCTCGCTGTCGAAGAACAGCGACTGGAACATGTTCTGCGCCGAATCGATGGTCGGCGGTTCGCCCGGACGCATCACGCGGTAGATGTCAAACAGCGCGTCTTCACGCGTCATGTTCTTGTCGGCGTTGAGCGTATTGCGGATGTAGGCGCCGACGTTGACGTGATCGATGTCGAGCAGCGGCAATTCCTTGTAGCCCTGCTCGTTCAGGCCCTTCAGCGACTTCTCGGTGATTTCCTCGCCGGCCTCGGCATAGATTTCACCGGTCTTCGGATTGACGAGGTCCTCGGCAAGGTAATTGCCGATCAGCTCCTCGTCCGACAGCCGTAGCGCCTTCAGGCCCTTTTCCTGGAGCTGACGGGCCGAGCGCACGGTGAGCTTCTTGCCGGCTTCGAGCACGACCTTGCCGGTATCGGCATCGATCAGGTCGTTGATCGTCGAGTAGCCGCGGAACCGGTTGACGTCGAACGGCACGCGCCAGCCATCCTTGGCGCGCTTGTACATGATCTTCTTGTAGAACGTGGACAGGATCTCCTCGCCGTCGAGGCCCAGCGCGAACATCAGCGACGTCACCGGTATCTTGCGGCGGCGGTCGATCCGCGCAAACACGATGTCCTTGGCGTCGAATTCGATGTCGAGCCAGGAGCCGCGATAGGGAATGACGCGCGCGGCGAACAAGAGCTTGCCGGACGAGTGGGTCTTGCCCTTGTCGTGATCGAAGAACACGCCGGGCGAACGGTGCATCTGCGAGACGATGACGCGCTCGGTGCCATTGACGACGAAGGTGCCGTTCATGGTCATGAGCGGAATGTCGCCCATGTAGACGTCCTGCTCCTTGATGTCCTTGACCGAGCGGGCGCCGGTTTCTTCGTCGATATCGAACACGATCAGGCGCAAGGTCACCTTGAGCGGCGCGGCGTAGGTCATGCCGCGCTGGCGGCACTCATCGACGTCATACTTCGGCGGTTCGAATTCATAACGGACGAATTCGAGCATCGACGTATTGGAGAAATCCGAAATCGGGAACACCGACCGGAACACGGCCTGCAAGCCTTCATCCAGCCGTCCGCCAACGGGCTCATCGACCATCAGGAACTGGTCGTAAGACGCCTTCTGAACCTCGATAAGGTTCGGCATCTCCGCCACTTCCTTGATATGACCGAAGAATTTGCGAACGCGTTTGCGACCGGTGAACGTCTGCTGCGCCATAGTGGCCTCTCATTTCGTCGCCATCGGGGGCGAACCTTCCGAAGCGCGGCTGCCGCCGCCCCCGGGTTGAATCTTGACACATCCCAAATTCCGAAGCTCAATGTCAGGTTTTTATTCTTAGACCTGACCTTACGACCTTCAGAACGCAAAACGACGCGCGAAGCAGGTCTCCCGCTTCGCCCGTCTCAACCTTCCGTTTTACGGACCGAAAAAGCCCGAAATTTGCCTATCTCCCAACGGCTTACGCAGAAACGTCGCCGTTCCCGCCGTCAAACCGTGCTTTCGTGCTGCCATCCCGATATGGGATGGCAATCGTGGAGATTCGAGGGGTGTTCCCACAAATCCCCACACAATCCTGTGTACAACTCACCCCTTCATGGCCGGGCCAAAGCGCAAAGCGCGTCTTCGCCGATATGACCCCGCCATCTACGTCTTGCCGTGTGGCGATCCCGGGTCGCCCGGGATTCGCTGATCTCGTTCTCGTCATGGCCGGGCTGTCCCGGCCATCTACGTCTTGCCTTGTGGCGATCCCGGGTCTCGCTGCGCTCGCCCGGGATTTCGCTGAAGTAAGCTGCGCTTACTTCAGCTCAACCTTCGCGCCAGCCTTCTCGAGCTGAGCCTTGATCTTCTCGGCTTCGTCCTTGTTGACGCTTTCCTTGACGGGCTTCGGCGCGCCCTCGACGAGATCCTTGGCTTCCTTGAGGCCGAGGCCGGTGATGGCGCGGACTTCCTTGATGACCTCAATCTTCTTTTCGCCGACCGCTGCGAGCACGACCGAGAACTCGGTCTTTTCTTCAGCGGGTGCTGCGGCGGCGGCGGCGGGACCCGCAACTGCGACGGCGGCAGCGGCGGAGACGCCCCATTTTTCTTCGAGCAGCTTTGCGAGCTCGGCAGCCTCGAGCACCGTGAGACCCGACAAGTCGTCAACAATCTTCTGTAAGTCAGCCATTGATCTGTTTCCTTAAAGCTTAATTGGTTCGAACCAGGTTTGATGTGCGAAGGGGGGTCAGGCCGCTTCGCTCTTTGAGGCATAGGCTTGAACCACGCGCGCGAGCTTGGCCGCGGGCGCGGTGGTGAGCTGAGCGATCTTGGTCGCCGGCGCCACCAGGAGGCCGACGATCTTTCCGCGCAATTCATCAAGCGACGGCAGCGCGGCGAGTGCCTTCACGCTGTCGACATTCAGAACGGTTTTGCCCATCGAACCGCCGAGA
>NZ_DASYMN010000101.1:0-3094 GCF_036009065.1 Bradyrhizobium sp.
CGATGCACCGGCTTCAATCCGTCGCGCGCATCCGGCAGCGCCCGCGCCACGATCACGCTCATGGCGTAATCGAGGTAGGAGCGTTTCATCTCGTCGAGGATCGAAACGGGACGAATATCGGAAGGAGCCGGCGGCTCTCCGGGTTTTGTATCTTCAGTATCAGACAAGGGAAAATCCGTCGGTTTTTGTCTGGAATCATATAGCGCATGGGGGGTCAAAAAACCACCCCGAGCGGGTCCGGATGGGGGCTTTTTCCCTTCGTTTTTCCAGATACTTAGGCGGCTCTTCGTAGGGTGGTAAAGGCGCTCTTGCGCCGTGCCCACCATGATCTCTCCGGATGCAGATCGAATTGGTGGGCACGCCATCGGACGCGCGTTCGCGCGCCCGCCGGCTTTTGCCCACCCTGCCTATCTACTGGCCGAAAATAACGGCGTGCATGATCCGGCCCGGAACCAGCGTAAAGGCGCCTGCGATCACCAGCGCGCCGACGAAGATCGAGGTCATGGTCCAGCGGTGCGCATTCACCTTATGCCGGCGCGCCCGCCAGACCCCGAGCGGCAGCATCACCAGCGTGAAGATCGACAGCAGGTGGATCGGGCTCCATGGGCCCCACAGCCTGATGTGATGAATCCAGAACGCGCTGGCGGCCACGAATGCCATCAGCAAGACCCAGATCCAGCCAAGCGTGCGGTGGGGCAAGGTTCCCTTCGGCGCGGCCAGTTGCACGACGCCAAGCACAAACGCCACCATGGCCGCGAAAGCGTGCAGCGGGATCGCAGGCGCGGCGTCGAGCAGCGGCGCGAGGCTCATGGGCAAGGTCTCACGTTGCGGCCTCGTGTCCCGGACGCGGTGCAGCATTCTTCATGCCGCTCCGCAGAGCCGGGACCGTAATGAACATCGGCGCTTGTTGCGGCCCCGGCTCTGCAGCGCACCACGCCGTAAAGAACGGCGCGCTGCGCTGCGTCCGGGGCACGATCCCCTGCTAGAACGGAATATCGTCGTCCATGTCGCTGTTGCGGGCTCCTGCGCCAGCCGCCACGGCGCGGCGCGGCGCTCCACTGGTGGGGCCGCCCGACCCGAAATCTCCACCGGCATCGTCGGACCCGAAACCGCCGCCGCCGCCGCCGGCGCGATCCAGCATGGTCAGGGTGGAATTGAAATTCTGCAGCACGACTTCGGTCGAGTAGCGCTCGACGTTGTTCTGATCGGTCCATTTCCGGGTCTGCAACTGGCCCTCGATGTAGACCTTGGCGCCCTTTTTCAGGTATTGCTCGGCGATCTTGCACAGGCCTTCGCTGAAAATCACCACGCGATGCCACTCGGTCTTCTCCTTGCGCTCGCCGGTGTTCTTGTCGCGCCAGGTGTCCGAGGTCGCGATCCGCAAATTGGCGATCGGCCGTCCATCCTGGGTCCGCTTGATTTCCGGATCGGCGCCCAGATTGCCGATCAGAATGACCTTGTTGACCGAACCCGCCATCTCAAACTCTCCATCACCAGTACTTGCCTGAAAACACCCTACGCCTTCGCACTCGCGGCTGCGCGGGGCTGCGGGTAGTTGTCCACGCCCCAATATGGGTGGTCCCCGGGCAATTTACACTGTTCCCTTTTTGTTCTATCATACCCGCTGCCGCGAGGCAAGGATTTTTCGATCCGATTCGCCATTTCGAGACCCGAGCGACCCAGGCCGCAACAAACCGTTGATGGCTGCAACAGAGCACTGGAAATCGACCCGCGTTCTTCCTACGTTCCGAGTACTCCATCCATATGGCGGCAAGTCGCGGGATTCCGGCGACGCGCGCCCACGAGCGGCGCGCCCGAAGCGTCTGGAATTGCCGATCATGGACGAAATTCTGAAAGCAAAACGTCAGCAGACCGGGTCGGCGATGCGCGCCATCACCATCCGCGGCGCGCGCGAGCACAATCTGAAGAACGTCGATGTGGAAATTCCACGCGACAGACTGGTGGTGTTCACCGGCCTGTCCGGCTCCGGAAAATCCTCGCTGGCGTTCGACACCATCTATGCCGAGGGCCAGCGGCGCTATGTGGAATCCCTGTCGGCCTATGCGCGCCAGTTCCTGGAGATGATGCAGAAGCCGGACGTCGACCAGATCGATGGGCTGTCGCCCGCCATTTCCATCGAGCAGAAGACCACCTCGAAGAACCCGCGCTCGACCGTCGGCACCGTCACCGAGATCTACGATTACATGCGGCTGCTGTGGGCGCGGGTTGGCGTGCCCTATTCGCCGGCCACGGGCCTGCCGATCGAGAGCCAGATCGTGTCGCAGATGGTCGACCGCGTGCTGGCGCTCCCCGAGGGCACGCGGCTCTATCTGCTGGCGCCGGTGGTGCGCGGCCGCAAGGGCGAGTACCGCAAGGAGCTGGCGGAGTATCTGAAAAAGGGATTCCAGCGCGTCAAGATCGACGGCACCTTTCACGAACTCGCGGATGCTCCGGTGCTGGACAAGAAATTCCCGCACGACATCGACGTCGTGGTGGACCGCATCGTGGTGCGGCCGGACATCGGCCAGCGGCTGGCGGAGAGTTTTGAGACCGCGCTGAAGCTGGCGGAAGGGCTGGCGGTGATCGAATATGCCGATGCGCCGGTATCGTCATCACCCGTGCGCGCCGACGACGAAAAGAAAAAGACCGCAAAGATCCATGACAAGAGCGGACCCGAGCGCATCCTGTTCTCCGAAAAATTCGCCTGCCCGGTGTCCGGCTTCACCATTCCGGAAATCGAGCCGCGGCTGTTCTCGTTCAACAATCCCTATGGTGCCTGCCCGGAATGCGGCGGGCTCGGCGTCGAGCAGCATGTCGACGAAGAGCTGGTCATTCCCGACAAGGAATTGACGCTGCGCCGCGGCGCGATTGCGCCATGGGCGAAATCGTCCTCGCCCTATTACATCCAGACCCTGACCGCGCTCGGCAAATTCTACAAGTTCACATTGGAGACCAAGTGGAAGGATTTGCCGAAGAAGACGCAAGCCGCGATCCTGCATGGCTCCGGCGACGACGAGATAAAGGTCTCCTATGAAGACGGGGTGCGCTCCTACGACACCAAGAAACCGTTCGAGGGCGTCATCACCAATATCGA